>PWNJ01000232.1 GCA_003558985.1 candidate division CSSED10-310 bacterium | reverse complement strand
TGGACACTTGCCGCTGATGCGGTGGATATGGCCGTCACATTACGCTCCCCCGTTATTCTGCTGACCTCAAAAGAAGAAGTGATGACCTCAAAACGGTTCGATCTGTCCCTTCTAAATACCATTGAGCCGGTACAACGGCCCGAATATTCAGGACCAGCTCCGTATAAACCCTATCTGGCCGACACCAATCATGTCCCGCCGTTTCTGCCGGTGACCAATACAACACATCAGGTTCGGTTGAACGCGTCAACACACGATACCAACGGCATTTTGCAGCACAGTTCTGAAGAAGCGCTGAACAACACTGTCCGGCTGGAACGTAAAATTACTGACTGTCCGGACTGTTTTATTCACTTTGATTACGACAAACCGTCTGGAGCTGATACTCTGGTTGTGTCGTATGGCATCACAGCGGCTGCTGCCCGGAATGCTGTATTGGAACTGAACAGACAGGGTATTGGAACATCGCTTCTGGTGGTCAAAACGCTTCTGCCGGTTCCGGGGGTGTATGCCGGTATTATCGCTCAATATAAAACGGTTATTGTTGCTGAAGAAAACATCAATCATCAGTTAGTTCGTTTGTTATATGGAACAAGGATACCCGACAATATCCGTACAGTCGGAGCTATTGGGAAAATGATTACCCCGGAGGCAATTATCAGGGAAGGAGCACGGCAATGAATACAGGAATATTGAAAAACACGCAATTGCCGTATTGCAAGGGGTGCGGTCACGATCTTATCGCACGTATGACGGCTGAAGCGCTGGAGAAACTGCAATTCAAACCATTGGATGTTATTGCCGTTACTGATATCGGGTGTCATGGTATTATAGATAAATGTCTGAATACGCATACCGTTCACGGGTTGCATGGCAGATCACCGGCGTTGGGCGCCGGCATTTCATTCGGTGTTGATGATCCTTCCAAAAAAATCATTGTTTTTATCGGTGATGGAGGCTGCACGATCGGGCTTCAGCATATTATGGAAGCCGCCCGGTTGAACCTGAACATGACACTGCTTGTGCACAACAATATGCTTTACGGCATGACCGGGGGTCAAACCAGCGGACTGACTCCCAGCGGTTTTTGCACGACCACTTCTTTTGACGGTAATCCGTTTGTGGCTTACGATCTGTGTGCCCTGGCGCATACTGCCGGAGCCGGTTATGTCAGCCGCATCATGGGACTTGGGAATTTTGCGGATAAACTTGCCGAAGCTTTTTCCTATAAAGGATTTTCTTTGGTTGAAGTCATGGAAATCTGTCCCAGCTACGGTGTGAAATACAATCCAGGTCGCAAATTGAAAGAAATTGCAGAAAGCGCTGCTCGTCCGGAAGGCACATGGCTGAATGAAAGACAACAATTTCATTATCAGCCCGGTAAAAAATCAATGGATCTGCTTGCAGAACTGAAACCTGTAAACCCGTCAATGAAAGCTGTGTTAAACACGCCGACCAGTATCGTTATGAGTGGTTCAGCCGGTGAGGGAGTCCAACTGGCGGCCAATTTTCTGGCCAGAGCTGCCATGTTATGTGACCTGGAAGTAACTCAAAAAGGCAGTTATCCGGTAACAGTCGGAGTTGGATTCAGCACCGCCGAAATCAATATGTCACCCGATCCAATCTATTTTCATGGCATTGGTATTCCCGATTATGCACTGATTACATCCGTTGATGGACTGGCTCACAGTCTGAAACGGATCAATGGCATGACAAAAGGATTGCTGTTCATTGATGAAAGTCTTGATATACCTGATACCGGAGCAACGATTATTCGGCACGATTTCAGAAGTATGGGCGCTAGAAATGCCAGTTTGTTTTCAGCGTTTGTGTTCGCGAAAATGACTGGACTTCTGCCGGTTGAATCACTGTTTGAGATCATTAATCAAAGCGGTAAACAAAAGAAACTTCCGGTGGAAAAAATCAGGGAGCGTCTTCGGGATATCAAACAATAAGTTTGGATGTTTGAATGAGTTTACATATACCATTATCTGTCAGACGATGTATTTCGATAACGTTATCTGTTCCGGCCGTTATATTATGTGCCTTTGTATTGACTGTCGTTTTGCCGGTGTCATTTGCAGCAGACACTATCCCGGAAACAGACGTTCCCGAACCACCTGACCGGTCGTACCGTTTTTTCCCTGTACCGGTGCCATTCTACAGTCCTGAAACCGGCTGGGGGATTGCTGCAACTGTTTTTGGCTACTGGAATGCAGACCGATCGGCAGTCAGACCTGATACGGCTGCTTTTGTGTCCATATTCACAGAAAACAAGCAAATGCTTTTCGGCGTCGATGTTAACAAGTATTTCAGTGGCGACTTCCTGCTTCTGGAGCTGGGCGGTGGCTATGGTGATTGGCAGAATACATTTTACGGTATCGGGCGTCAGTCGGGCGCTGTTTTTGACGATGCTTACCAGGAAGATTATGTGGCGGTAGGTCCCAGAGGTCATATCGGACCATCATTCAGGATAATTGAGGGGTTATATGCGGGTGTGCGACTGATTTACAGCGATACCGATATTGAGATACTGGATGATGATGGCTGGATGGCATCATCGAATATCATTGGACGTGATGGTGGAAAGGTCATTGGTCCCGGTGCAATAGTCAAATATGACACCCGTGACAAAGCATTTTATCCAACACAAGGTTTGTATTTTGAAGCGGAATACAGCCGGTTTACAGGCTCAACAGGAAGTGATTTTGTTTTTAATCACTTTCGGTCAGATTTGCGAAACTATTTTTCCTTAAGACAAAATCATATTCTTGCAACCCAGTTACAATATGAGTATTCCAGTGGCGATATTCCGTTCTACCAATTGCCAAACATTGCGGGTCAGAATGGATTACGCGGCATAGAAGCCGGAAAGTTTATTGACCGGCTACGGTATTCGTTTCAGGCGGAGTATCGGTTTCCGGTATGGAATCGGTTTGGAGGGGTGGTTTTTGCGGGCGCTGGTCAAAGCTTTTCATCCCATGCAGATCTTTTGGATAATATAAAACTTGTCGGTGGGGTGGGGTTACGTTTCATGCTTGACACCAATAACAGGTTGAATATGCGGCTGGATATCGGATTTGATGACGATGGTGATGTAAAGTTTTATTTCAATATCAGAGAAGCGTTTTGATATGGAGTCCATAATTGCATGTTTGGTGATTTCAGGGTGAATAAAGTTTGTCTGACACTGCTGTTGCTGGCTGTGTCTGTAATTGCGATATCCGGATGCGGTAATCGTTCGGAGGACTCCATAGAAGATGCGACCTTTCCTGCTGGTCCCCGATTGCTTCTGGAGACCCATCATTTCAACCTGGGAACCATACCGGCCGGCTCTACTGTCAACGAAACCATATCCATTCGGAACATCGGCGATACTGAGTTAATAATTGACAGCGTTTATGGAATAAATCCGGATACATCCGTTACGTTTCCCGAGTATCCAATTTTGCCCGGGGAAACATCTGAAATACTTGTTTCATTGAATGTTCCACATCAGACTGAAACGGATGAACAACATATTGTGATCCTCAGCAATGATGTTTCAGCATCCAGACAAATTGCTGTATTTGAAATCAATCCGGTTGTATATCTTGGCACAAATCCCGGGCGAGTCTGGTTCAGCAGCATAACCGGACTGGAACCTGTTCGACAATCATTTGAAATATACGGAGCCCGAATACATGATCTGAACCTGGATGAAATTCGACCGAATGCAAACCAATCAGAGCATGTTACCGGATTTACCATTCAGGACACTCGTGACATGTTACCACCGGTTTTAACGGCACATATAGAACTGGATCCCACTGGAATGGAAACCGGACGATTCGGGATTACGCTGACCCTGCTGACAGGTTTAACAGAGCATCCCGAATTGTCAGTGTTTATGGCTGGAACACTGGTGGGCCCTTATCAGGCTGATCCGAACCGGATATACTTCTCACAATACGTACCGGGACAAACAGTCAGCCAATCTGTTACAGTCACCCGAATTGACGGCCGGCCGTTTCGAGTGTTGGAAAATACAATTGATCAACCGGATTTTTCGGTTACTCATATTCGTTCCGAGATTCAGGACCAACAATCATTTTTGATACATTTTCATTCGGATGATCCTCTAACAGCACGTCAACGTGCATTGTTGACGATTGTAACGGATGCCGAGGATTACAATCGTGTTGAAATACCGATTTTTACGTTTTTAAAAGTTGAAAGACCGGAATGAACAGTCCAGCTTCATCAGAATTCTGGAAGGAGTCCACAACACAGAGGTTTACCGGGTGTAATCAATCGATCGCCGGCATGTTTTGCATGGACCTTGATGGAACATTGCTGCGTTCCGGTCGTGATTTACATCAGAGTGATCACAAGGCGCTTCAGATGATTGGGAATGCCGGCTGGATCCGGGTTATCGCTACCGGCCGCTCAATGGATTCGTTCAAACGAGTATTCCCGGAACCGGAAGTTCTGCCTGCAGATTACATCATCTTTTCATCCGGAGTCGGAATTTTTGATGTAAAAACCGCCAGAATTATTCGTTTTGTCAATCTGACTCCACCAGCTCTGACACAGATACTGGCCGTTCTTAACTCTGACGGTTATGATTATATGGTTCATTATCCTGCTCCAATAAATACTCCGTTCTTCTGGTGGAGTTTTGGGCGGAACAATCCGGATTTCTTCAGGCGTATTTCATTGTATAAACATGTTAGCGCTCCGTTACCGGATCCACTCAAACACTGGCATCTCAAATCAGCCCAAATCATCGCTGTTCAACCTGAAAACAAGTTGAAAAATGATCATGATCGATTGAGACAACACCTGCCGGACTTTACTGTTGTGCGCACAACATCTCCTCTGGACGGATCTTCAACATGGTATGAAATCTATCCGGAAATCGTGTCGAAAGGTAAAACGTGTCAATGGTTGAAATTACGTTTGTGTGGCCCATCGATTCCAACTGTTGCAATTGGCAATGATTATAATGATTTGGATATGCTGGAGTGGGCCGATGGCGGATACGTGGTGAATGATGCGCCGGATGAAATGAAACAAACGTTTCATGTTATACCGGAGTCTGAACAGAGTCCGGTTGCCAGACTTGTTTCGCACTTTGCTGCGAAGTAGTTGATCGTTAAAAATTATACGTTCTTCCTGTTACAAAAAAGTTTCTTTTGACTGTTTTCTTCAATCTGAATAGGATATGCGGCGATTGAATGTCTTTCCTGTATAATGGATGAAGGGCAAACCATTAACAACAAAGAAGGATTTTTGTATGAATAACTCACTAGACAGATATGACAAATCGCACAGTCATACCACTGCCATAAAGTTAATTGTTACATTAATAGTAGCGTTTGCCGTATATTTTTTCATACCGGCTGATGAACCTGCGCGTCGTGTTGCGTTTATTTTTGTGTTTGCTGCTTTATCCTGGGCAATGGAAATTTTTGCTTTATATGCCACGTCGTTGCTTGTTGTATTGTTGAGTATTTTTTCTTTAACTCAACCTGAAGGGGGCATTCTTGATCTTGGCAGGTCTGGATTTCAACAATTTTTAAATCCGTTTGCCAGTGCAACAATAATGCTATTTTTCGGTGGCTTTGTTTTGGCAACAGCTTTGAACAAATATGAGATTGACCGTCTTATTGCCAGTCGATTGATGCGTGTTTTCGGGCGACGTCCTTTCTGGATTATGATTGGTTTGATGGGAACGACGGCGTTTTTGTCGATGTGGATGTCAAACACGGCGACTGCAGCCATGATGATTGCCATGGTTCGGCCGTTGTATGAACAGCTTGACAGGAACGACCCGTTTCGAACGGGGCTGGTTTTATCCATACCTTTCAGCGCTAACATTGGAGGTATCGGAACTCCGGTTGGAACGCCTCCAAATGCAATAGCTCTGGGTATTTTGGCCCAGCAGGATCCACCGGTGTATCTGAGTTTTGTCAAATGGATGACAATGGCTGTGCCGCTGGCAATCATCCTGTTAACGTTAACAGCAGCTATACTGTTTTTTCTTTTCCGTCCGAAACACAAGGAAGTTGATCTTCAGATCAAAACGTCATCCAACATCGATTTTAAATCCAAAGCGGTTATTGCAATCAGCATGTTGACCGTATTGTTATGGCTGACATCCGAGTTTCACAAACTTCCTGAATCGGTAGTCGGTCTGCTTGGGGCAGGTTTATTTGCTGCAACGGGTTTGTTAAACAAAGAAGATTTCAAACGTTTGGACTGGGATGTTCTGATCCTGATGTGGGGAGGTTTGACACTGGGTCGGGCGATGGATATGAGCGGGCTGTCTGAATGGATTGTCAATCTTCCGATTTTCAGCTATGAAGGATTCATCCTGTTTGCAATTGCCACTTTCATGGCAATTTTTATGTCCACTGTAATGAGTAACACTGCAACGGCGGCGCTGTTAATACCGATTATCATTGTTCTGCCCGGTGCGGACCCGATCATGCTGGCAATAATGGTTGCTCTGGCCTGTTCATTCGCTATGGCGCTGCCGGTATCCACGCCCCCCAATGCAATAGCTTTTGCATCGAATATCATCCGAAGCCAGGATATGTTAAAGGCAGGAAGCATCATTTCAATCATCAGTCTGATTGTCATGCTTGCCGGATACCGTATCGTGTTGCCGCTGGTATTTGGGTTTTAATTGGCTATCTGACAAGCTGATCGCATAACCTGAACAGATAGCTTCCGGGTTCGGTATCCAGATTGGTGCGTAAGTATTCCTGGTATTGCCGAAAGGTTTCAAGCAGCAGCGAGCGCTGCCCTTTTTCATATAGCGCTTTCATCAAAACAGTGACAGCACCTTCATTGGCGGGATCTCTATTCAATATGTCCTCAGCTATGTCCTGCGCATTCTGATTAAAACCACCGTTCAACAGCTTTGTTGCCAACTGGTGTCCCCAGTCAACAAACCGTATGTTCAGCCCATTGCGGACTGACACTGTGTAATCTTCATAAAGATCTTCAGGCAGGAACTCGCCCTTGAATATAGCCGATGCTTTTTGAAACAGTTTTTCAGCCAGAAACAAATCACCGTTACTCATGGCAATTTTTGATTGTTGCATCAGATTATCCAGCAGATCATAATCAACTTCAGATCCTTCTGGAAGAATCAGAGTGTAATGATGATCATGACAGACAATATATGAGTTGTTATGCCGATTGTCTCTTTGAGATCGTAATGCATTTCGAATGTGTCCCAGAGCATTGTAGAGTTTTGACATACCCGAACTCAGATTTGATTCGGGCCAAAAAACATCCACCAGAACTTCTTTATGTATTGGAGTTCGACGATTTATCAACAGATATTTAAAAATACTTTTAGCCCGTGTCACTCGCCATGCTGAATCCGGAACGGGTGTTTCGGTATTTCCTGTCCAGACAAGAAACTTTTGAAAACACTGGATTTTTAGTGGTTCAATTTTTAGCACGGCACGTTCTTTTAACAAATTTCGTGCCAGTGTTCGAATTCTTGTTTTACCGTGTTTCGCCAGCCACTGGATTTCCCGGATTCCTTCTGACAGTTTATCCTGAATATCCAGTGTATGAAGAACAGCTTTTTGAACTGTTTGAGGCGCCGTTTTCAGGTGTGATACTATGATATCCGTTTGTTTAACGCGTCCAAGAAGGCCCGCAGCGTATGTGGATTCGATGTTGTCTTCAATTGCGCGCATCAGTAGCAATACACCTCGTTTTTTTGACAGGAACATGGTGTGAAACCCGTTTTGGCGGGCCATTGTTAACGCCGTTTTGAGGTTTTCAATAGATTCCGGGTGATTTTCATACAATGAGCGAACAGCCAGCAAATGGTGACAATAGGCCATGCCATGTATTATGCCGAGTTTTTGAAAATATTGCATCGCCTCCCGAAGACTTGTTTCGGCCTCATTCCAACATTTAAAGCCCGTCAGAATTTCACCCTTGTTTGTCAACGCCTGAGCTATGACTGAATCTGATCCGGTTTGCTCGGCAACAGCACAATACCTGCGTACATGTTCCAATGCAGAATCCTGATCTCCTTTTTCGGCATAGTAAATCTGCCTGGCAAACAGCAAATTATTGTATGAGTATGCATGAGGGGTTTCTTTTAAACGGATTTCAAGCTGTTCCAGATATTTTTCTGAATCCTCCCATTCGTGTTTTTCAGAATGAATAACCGATAAAAAAGACAACGCAGGCACCTGATATATTTCAATGCCGTATTGTTCTCCTGTCCGCATAACCGACGCAAAGGTTTGAAGCGCCGGATCCACCTCCCCTGTATGATATTGCGCGATACCCAAATGATATTGACATGAAACAACCTGCTCTATCCGGCCAAATTTTTCGAATACCGGAATCTGTTGCTGATATAATTCTGCGGCTTTGTCAAAATGACCCATCGTCATATAGTACATCGTTGCCAGATTAAGGTATTCCGACGCGATTCTCAGATGATCGTTCTCAGCTACTGCCAGTTCAATTGCCTGTTCAATCAACCGTTTCAATTCATCAAAGTGGGCAACCTCACCAAACAAACGGCATTGCAGCATTTCAATGTACAATCTGCTGGTCGTCATCATATCGCCAGCAATGCGCAGCACATTCCGGCACGTTTCTTCCAGGTCGGACTTCCGAAGTGTGAACCTCATATAGGATACCTTGATCCAGCCGGCATCCACGGCGCGTGCTGTCTGGCCCATTTTTTCAAAACCGGATATGGCAGTATCCAGCAAGTTTAACGCTTCATCCAGTGAATTGTCATGAAACGCGATTCCGGCCTTTAACAGCAATAATTCGGGATAACTCATCAGATACGTATTCGACACATTGCGTATGATTGCCGTTAAACGGTTTCGTTCATAAACAGCAGGATTATCAGCAAGCATAGTGTTTAAAATCTGAACCGCTTTTCGGGTATCACCGGCTGAAAACAAATGTTCCACAGCCTCAAGAAAACGTTTGTTTTTTTCAAAATAGGTCGCAATCCTGCGGTGTTCCTTAACCAATGCATCACTGTCAAGCTGTTCACACAGAATTCGATAGGCGCTTTCACGAAACAAATCATGATAACGGTATTCCAGGATATCTGTTGAATATCGGGTCGTGAGCCAATTGCCCCGAACCAGCCTGTCCAGGACAGCCGGCGCATCTGAAAAACCAAACAAACTCCTGATATCTGCCGTAACAAGTCGATCAATTATTGATGTACGTATAACAAAATTACGTTCTTCGTCCGGAAGATCGAAAAGAATTTCCCGAGTAATATAATCAATAACAGTTGTTTTGTTACTTTTTGCTTTTAGTGACTGAAAAAATTCATCGGGATCGGGAGCAGATACCAACTGGGATATCAGCAAGGCCAAAAGTCCTGCGCGACCCTGTGTAACTTG
The DNA here is from genome assembly GCA_003558985.1 of candidate division CSSED10-310 bacterium. GTDB lineage: Bacteria > CSSED10-310 > CSSED10-310 > CSSED10-310 > CSSED10-310 > CSSED10-310. The sequence goes on along the minus strand of PWNJ01000232.1, from coordinate 9,511 downwards.
ACAGAGCGCGGTGTCAATGCCGGGTGATATATCGTTGATACTCAGTTTTTTTATTAACTGTGTGACATAACGCGGAGTAAACAGCAAATCCGCTTCTGTAATCTCAACAATCAATTGATTGACCCGCCATCGGGACATTTTTTTGAAATCAAAGCCATGGCGACTGGCCAGCATCAATCGTCCGTGATCAGGAATAACTTCAACCAGATTTTCTATCATTTCAACAACCGGACTTGATTTTGATGTACAATGAAAGTTGTCCATGACCAGGACAAATGGTGGAATTTCTTCAGTTGCAACAGCAAACAGTGTCGCCAGAACTCTGGGAGACGGATCAATAAAACTGTCACTTTCCAGAAAACGATCCAGCGTCTCAGCGCTGCCGGGGCAGCGTTTTTGCAGAGCAGTCAAAAGCAGAAAAGCAAATGAGCGCAAATCATTGTCCTCAGGAGCCAGATTCATCCAAATCACAGTTTCTGACATTTTATGTGTTATCTGGCTCAGAAGTGTTGTTTTGCCTGTGCCGGCTCCACCAGAAACTAAAAGAATTTTTCCTGCCTTGTTATCAAAGCATTTGTTTAACAAAGAATTTCTGAAAATAGCATTTTTGAAAAACTCCAGATTAGGAGGCAGAATACGTGACGAAGGAATACTGTATAAATGTTTGTTTTGTTTACTTTTCACACTGTTTTCCATTCATCGGCGAAAACAATCCTGATTATGATTTGTTTTTAATGGCAATGTTCCAAGCTCAACTATATCAAAACAACTACCTCAAAACATAAATATTATAGAGTTTGAAGCATTATTTATCAAGCTTCCAGAAATGTTAAGAAAATGTTCAGATAGTTGATTATCCTGATATACGCGAGGTTTTGCTATTCACACACCACTGTTTTTTTAAAGGAGTGTTTTAATGGGTTATGTTTTTAAAAGTTCATTTTTCAGAGTAACTGCATTGATTGGAGTATTTGTTTTCCTTTCAGCGTATCCGTTGTTTGCCGGCCATGCGCCGGTCCAAATGACCGAAATAACTGATTTCAGTGGTGACCGGATACAGGACAGTTTTACCGAATATCTGTCAGAACACGATTTTGCAGACACGGATATGTTGCGCGTCATCGTGACTCTGAACCATGCTCCGGAATCAGAAGATATTAAGACTTTTGAATCGTTTGGCGGTGTGGTGACCCATGGTCCCTGGTCGGCTGCATTATACGGGTTTGCCGGAAGAATGCCGCGCGGGCAAATCGAATCTTATGCAGCGTCAGCCGATATTCGCGAAATTGAAAACGATAATATCCCTGTCAGGACATTTTTGTGGCATGCAGCACAACAGATCGGTGTGCGGCCCGAAATCTGGAATACGTACGGATTTACCGGCGATCCTGACACCACCATCGCCATGATTGATACCGGTATTGACCCGACGCATATGGCATTTGCGCCGGGTTATCTTGGTGAAGGGAATAGAGACGGCAAAATTGTCAGTTGGAGTGATTTTTCCAGTTATGGTAATCCGTTGCCGTATGACAGCGACGGTCATGGCACTCACACAGCCGGAATTGCCGCGGGCAATGGTTTTGCCGCCATGAACGGAGCCGGTTTTGTGCGAGGTACGGATACCTTCAGGACAAGATTGAACAACCATTATCCTCAGTGGGGACAACTGAATGTAACGGTGCCGGGAACAATTACCGTGGATCTGCTTTACAGCGATATCTATTGCGGTCGGTTTACCGATTTATACCTGATGTATGGAAACAATCACGGCACATTCGATGGAACCCACATTCATGATTGGGATACGGTCGCGCATATCACTAATCTGACGTCTTCACCGAACCTTGGTCAATCAAGCGAGGTGTTGAACTGGAATACCCTGACATACGATGTTTCGCCGGGTCAGGAGGGTTTGTATCACATCGTCAGCAACCGCGATATCAACTGTGGAGGCATGTTTGAGTGGGTGCGTTTTGAAATATACAGCGAATGGCCGTGTGAAGCGGATGCGGACGGTTACATGCCGGACGGACACAAAAAATTCACCGGTATCGCTCCGGACAGCAAGCTTGCCGTTTATCGTTCGCAATATCCTTCTGACTGGAATACCAGCATCAATTACTGTGTATCGAACCGCACTTCATTGAAAATCACCGTGATCAGCATGAGTCAGGGATCATCATCCAACAGCGGCTCGGTCGCCAACGCAGTCAACAGCGCCGTGAATAACGGAATTGTGTTTGTAGCGGCGGGCGGCAATGATGGTGCGCCGGGCCATGAACGGATGAGCTGGCCGGCGAAATTGCCGGCGGCTATCGGTGTGGCCGCGATTGATCAGTCGGATTTTATCACTAGTTACAGCAGCCAGGGTGGTGTGGTAAATGGTGTCATGAAACCTGATCTGGCCGCGCCGGGCGGAAGCAATCTGCTGGTTGGAGGTATCTGGTCGGCTGATAACAATGACGGAAATATACCTCTGTCCTGGGGACGTGACCGGATCGAGGATGATGGCGCTGCGCCGCAGGGAACCAGTCAGGCAACTCCGATGATTGCCGGAGCTGCTCAGATTGTTATTGATGCGCTGGGTGGCTGGTCATTTATGAGCAATGGTTCTGCAGCGAACGTGCGCAAGGTAAAACAGTTGCTGTTCATGACGGCAACGGAAACCAATCTGCCGCGCTGGGGAGCCATGGGTCCGGCTACACACGGCCCGACACTCGAACGGGGACAGGGACAATATTTCGGCAAGGATGCGCATGAGGGATATGGCAGAATCAATGTTGATGCGGCCGTTGAAGCCGCCACGCTGTCCATGAATCCTGAAGCTGATACGATTGTGGAATATCTGTGGGCTAGCAATAACGGATTTGATCCGGATGCCGGCGAGGGATCCCTGGCAAACGCTAAAAGCAAGCATGCGTTTGCCAGACAGCTTCCGCTGACCAGCGGCCAGTCTGTCTCACTGTATCTGGATGTGCCGCCAACCGCCGATTTTGACTTGTTTCTCTATCAGCCCAATCCAGATTCGGATGGAAATCCGCTACTCGCAGCATCGTCTATACAGGAAGGCAATGGAACCAATGAATCCATTCACTATACTGCATCGACAGCAGGTGTTTATTATGTTGTTGTCAAAGCGGTTCTCGGGGAAGGCGAAACGGTTCTGATGACCGGGACCGGTGGACCCGGGACGGCCACACCCGGCCCGACTATGACACCGACACCACCGCCAACAGCCACTCCAACATCCCCTCCAATGCCGACCCTTACTCCCACGCCAACCGCAGCGCCATCAACACCAACGCATACACCCACCGTTGCCCCGACAGCTACGCCCACTCAGCAAACACCCCTGCCAACCTTCACACCAACTAATACCGCGACACCAGCCGCCACCGCAACTCCAACGCCCGAACAACCAACGGCAACACCGCCGCCATCTCCGACACCAACACCAACCACCGAACCCGGTGAACCAACCAATACACCGCATCCGACCGCAACCCCGACACCGGAACAACCCACCGCCACACCCGAGCCGACTGTGACACCAACTGAAATCCCGAAAGATACACCCACACCGGCCCCTACATCCACCCCGCAGGAAGAGATGTTTACCGTTGCGCTTCATCTGAATGCCAATATGTTCACGGAATTCGATCCGTTCATTCTGCAACTTGAAATTAACAATCGCACAACACAGGATTACATGATTGATCAGTATGTCATTCTGGACGTTTACGGCATGCTGTTTTTCCACCCGAACTGGACCGAACAACCCGATTATGTCCGATATTTTGTCTCCGAAAATTATCACGAACTCGTTACACTACTAAGTTTTATATGGCCGCAAAATGCCGGAACTGCTCAAAACCTGACGTTTTACGCCGGTTGTGTCAACTCCGAAACATACGAACTTGTCGGAAACATTGATGCAATACAATTCGGATATTATTAAATGCCATGTTAAATAATTATGTTTAAAGGGTTTTGGTATGTTAAGATTTTGTTAAGATGCGCTTGTATTCTGATATATGGGTCTTTGAAATATTTTCAGCCTGACGGCTGTAATCAGTAATGGAGGATTTTAAAATGCGATTTTATTTTACGTTCATCTGGCTGGCGCTTTTGACTGCCGCATTTTGCACACCGGTCGCACTGGGTCAGGTCATTGTCTGGGAAGACGATTTTAATGACAATGATATTTCGGACTGGGATTATAATCCTGCGTCCTGTTCCGTATCCGGGGGACAGGTTCACCTGAGTCATACGGATTTGTCGTATCATACATTTACATCACCGGTCATTGATAACACACTGGGTGAAACATTTCTGTATGATGCTGCAATGAACCTGGGTATCCTTTGTCGGAGACAAGTCTGGTTTTCGGCTGACGGGACAAATTTTGATGAAATCGGTGTTATGGCAGAAGGCACACAGGTTCCAGTGCCGATAGACACCATGTATCGTACAGACACATTCAGATTGCGTATTCGATATCGATTATATGATTCATCTTCCACGATAACTCTGGATAATTTCAAAATCATCCGCGACACAGTGGGAATCGACCCCAGTGGCGGCGATTTTGTTATCGGAGATGAAATCCAGTTTTCTGCTGTTGGCGGGCAGGCGCCGTTTGAGTGGAGTGTCACGAATCCTGACGTCGGCGCGATAACGCCGGACGGGTTGTTTACGGCGGTTGGCGAGGGTATCACGCGCGTCAGTGTTGAAGACGGTCTGGGTGATGTTGCCGAAACGGATGACATTGATGTTGCGTATATGCGTTTGACACCTATGAGCGCCATGGTGTTTATAGATGAAACGCTTCAATTTCACGTTCGAGGCGGCATTGAGCCCTATACATGGGAAAGCAGTGACATAACGGTCGGAGATATTGACCAGGATGGATTGTTTACAGCGATCGGTGAGGGAACTTGCTATGTAACGGTTACGGATCATGACGGTTACTGGATTGAAACAGACGAAATCACTGTTATTGAAGGCGGTGGCGGTGGCGACCCGGTTGAAACGCTGGTCGAGCTGACATCGTATCCTCACGGGCCGACACGTATCGGCAATTCGCGAAATATTGCCCAGGCGCCGAATGGTTTGTTGTATTTTGCGTATCAGATCGCTTCGGATACAGCGCCCTCCCGTGATATCCGGGTTGTTCGTTCGATTGACGGCGGAGCTACCTGGCATGAGATCGGAAAAACATCGGACCTGATTTCCGGCCACCGGCGCTCCTACCATCCTTCGATTGCTCTGGACGGAGAAGGTGTGCTGCACATGGCATGGTATGCTGATCAAACGGCTGATCCGCGGAATTACAAGATTTTTTACAGTTCATTCAGCAATGGGTTGTGGTCGGACTCGGAGGAATTGTCCACCGGAACATCATCAAATCGACAGGCCGCTTTCCCGGCTCTGGCTGTTGACAATGAAGGCAACGTGCTGGTGGCCTACACTGTTTTGGAAGGCCAGCAGTTCAAAGGTCCCAATATCGTTAAAAAATGGCAGGGCACATGGACAGCGCCCCATAACATTAATGACAATATGCATAATGCACCTGCGGTCACTATCAGCCCGGTTGACGGACACGGTGTTGTCGCATGGGTTACATCGTTCTCAAATCCAACCAATCCAAATACCGGCAAAATAGCATATATGAATCCGGACGGTTCACATAACAATACCGTATCGGTTCTGGCCGGACTGAACTACGAAATGCCCAGTGTTGCTTTTAACCCCGACGGCGATCTGTTCTACTTTTACAACCTGACATCTCCGCAAGGCGGGGAAGTCACGCACTTCAGATGGAAATCGGTTGTAGACAACACATGGCGGCGACCCTTGGTTTTCGATGGAAATACGCTTGATTCCGTATTCGGATCGGGATCAGCCACTAATCCAATGATTTCATTCAATCCCCAGGTCGGCATTGATCAGGCCGGCAACATTTATGTCGTCGCCGAAGGCGCTCCGGACAACTCATCACCCAACCAGCGCTGGCGCATTTACTACAACATGTGCCCGGCTGATAATAACCCCAACCTTGACATGCGTTACAGAATCGGATCATGGAATACCATTCCACCGGCTCAGCGTGTTCTGTGGGATGCAGACGATGATTCCGCTTTCGCGTCTGTACCGGAACGGATTTTCAATGGTCCGGGAGTGCTTCCGACCGTTTTTTCCGATGGCCCCCTTATCAATGATAATAATACAGGCCATTATCCGGACGGAACGAATAACAACGGAACATGGGCAAATGCCTATTTCAAATCCATTCCATTGGATGGTGGACCGCCGGTTCCCACACCAACACCCACTCAACCCGGACCAACCAATACACCATTGCCAACCAACACACCATTTTATACCAATACGCCTATTCCGACCAACACTCCGTTCCACACCAATACCCCTTTGCCAACCAATACACCGACAACGCCTCCGGGCGAACCCACCAACACCCCCATTCCACCAACACCCACACCGACCGTAACTCCGACAGCAGCGCCTGCAACCCCGACACCAACAACACCACCTGGAGAACCTACCAATACACCACAGCCGACGGATACACCGATTCCCGAACCCACACCGACACCGCTCGATGAAACACTGACGGCAACCGTAATTTTGAACGGCAACATGTTTTATCCCGGAGACATGTTTCATCTTGAAACAGAAATCGTTAACGGTCTGGGAGCGTTTAATGTTGATGAATATCTGTTGCTGGAAGTGTATGGCATGTTCTGGTTTTATCCTGACTGGAGTGAAGACCTGGACTATGTCAAACGTTTCATCGACGATGGAACACATCGCCAGACAATTCTGGAGTTTATATGGCCGAATGTTGACAGTGGCGCCGACGGGCTGTTCTTTTACTATGCCCTGTTTGCTCCGGATACATTTGATCTGATGAGTGACATTTCCTATGTCATCTTCGGATATGCTCCCTGATAAAACGAAAGGATCAGCTTTATGCCGGGAAAAGTATTATTACTTGCATTGATTATCACATTCACATTGGGAATCTGCCAGGCTGACACTGTCAGCCTGGTTCGCGTTTATTCGGACGATTACCGGGAAGCGATGACGTATTTTCGCGATCACAATTATGATATTGCCGGTGTCAGCATTCGAAATCGGACTCTGGATGTGTTCCTGACAGAAACGCAACTGGACAAAATACGCGCGGAGTATCTGGTGGATATTCTTCTGACACCCGAGTATCTGGTTCCTGGCCGACTGGCCGAAGGATACAAAGATCCGGTGCAAATAGAAGCGATTCTTGTTGCATGGCACGATGAATATCCGGATATCACAGACCTGATTTCGCTGGGTCTGACTGAAGAAGGTCGGGATATCTGGGCCATAAAGATATCGCAGGGAGCCTCTGAACTGCAGGATAAACCGCGTATTTTGTTTAATGGCCAGATGCATGCGCGCGAAGTGATGAGCAGTGAAATTTGTCTGGACACGATCGAGTATCTGATCACATTATACGGTGAGGACGACGATGTAACGCGATGGGTGGATAACTTTGAAATCTGGGTTGTGCCGCAGATGAATCCTGACGGAACTCATCATATGTTTTATCACGATCCGACATGGCGCAAAGACCGGCATTGGCCTCCGCCGGGATCGTCCCATTACGGCATTGATCCCAACAGGAACTTTCCTTTTTCATGGAATCTGTGCGCCGGTTCTTCCGGCAATCCGCGGGATGCCAATTATCGCGGTGAATATCCGCTGCAATCGTATCAGGTTATTCACATGGTTGACCTTGTTGATTTGATTCGACCGATATTTAATATATCCTATCACAGCTATTCCGAACTGGTGATATTTCCGTATGGCTGCCGCCACAAATTGACACCTGAACAGGACCTTCTGTCAGTTATTGGCAATACAATGGCATCGCTTATTCAGCGGGATGACGGCACCATGGGCTATGATGCTGGAACGTGCTGGGAAATCCTGTATCAGGCGCCCGGCGGCGATGAGGACACCTATTATGCTGAGCATGGTATTTTAACGTTTGTTGTTGAATTGAATACGTCGTTCAAGCCGAATTATGCGCAATGGCGTGATATTACCTGTGAACGGCTTCGGCCCGCATGGCAGTTTCTGCTGCATCGCATGGAAGGTCCGATGATCACAGGACTTGTTCTGGATGGCTGTACGGGCGATCCGCTGGCGGGCGCTGAAGTTGCGGTTGTTGAAATTCCACTGGATTCGGAACCGCCCTGGACTGAATATCCCAGAATAACCGATGTTTTCGGTCGTTTTAACAGGGTTGTTCTGTCCGGCAAATATCACCTTGAAATCAGCAACCCCGGCTACCATTCCATTACGTTCCCGATAGATGTTTATACGACACCATCGGACAAAACCATTCGTCTGACACCTGTCGGACAATACGGCGCTCATATCACGAACTATGCCGTTCATGACGATATCCATGGAAATGACGACGGTGTTATTAACCCCGGTGAAACCGTTGATCTTCAACTCTGGCTGACCGCGGCAGGCGATCTGACAAACGTTTCAGCAACAATCAACTGTGACGATCCATACGTGACAATTCTGAATCAAACGGTTTCTTACGGCGCTATTGCAAGCGGTGAACAGACCACTTCGGAGACCGAATTTTTCACCATCGCCATATCACCGGATTGCCCTGAAAACCATGTCTTTCATATGACGTTTTCATTTGATGCCGATCAAAGTCTGTGCGTTCATTACGATACGCTGTTTCAGCGTGTTACCGAGCGGGTTCCGGTGACTGCCTATGAGTTTACACTGGATACCAATCCGGGGTTTCAGATCATCAATTCACCCTCCACCGGCGGTTGGCAGTTCGGTGTTCCGTCATCACCGCCGGACGGCGGTTATACCGGTGTTAATGTTTTCGGCACCAACCTGACCGGCAATTATGGAAACAATGCCAATTACCAGTTGATTTCCGTTCCGCTGGATTTACGTCATGTGTCGGAATCACGGCTTGAGTTTTACCGGTATTTACACAATGAACGTCGCTATGATCCCGCGTATGTCGAAATATCGGCTGACGGTGATGACTGGATGCGTGTATGGACAGGCCACCTGGAAGACTCGGACTGGAACCGGATGCTTCTGGATATTTCTCACATTGCCGATGGCAAGGAAGATGTCAAAATCCGCTGGCGCCTGACTTCGGATGGTTTCGGAACCCGCCGCGGATATTACATTGATGATATACGCATTTACGGGCAGGGATATATTGGTCCGACGCCGACACCGGGGCCACCAACCATGACACCGATACCCACCGCTACCCGAACCCCGACTCCAACGGTTATACCGACATCAACGCCGACAATGGCGCCGCTGACACCAACACCCACTCCGATGCCTGAAACACCTACTCCCATTCCAACCGTCACTCCGACTCCAACAATACCACCAACATCAACACCAATACCGCCAACACCCACAACTCCACCCGGTGACC
>PWNJ01000174.1 GCA_003558985.1 candidate division CSSED10-310 bacterium | reverse complement strand
CAGAATGATAAAACCGCTATCGGCTTTTGATCAACCCGTTTCATCATAGCTCTCCCAGTGAATTGATCCCAAACGATTTACAATCGCTTCGATACTTAAAAACACTACCGCAAGAATCAAAAATATTCCAAATTGATCTTCCCGCTGCATTCGAATGGCCTGTGAAAACTCCGTGTGTTCCAGTTGTCTGATTTCATGAGCCATTTCAATTGACTCGATCAATGTCGGAGACAATCGAAAATAGAGTCCTCCGGTTGCTTTTGCCATACGTTTTAACACATCTTCTTCAAGCCGGGACCAAACCAGTTCTCCCTGAAATCGCATATATCCACTACCATCATATTCCGGTATCGGAGCTCCTTCAGGTGTCCCGATTCCCAGTGCAAAAATCTGGACATCTGCCGCCTGAGCCTTTTGTATAGCTCTGTCAATGTTACCGCCATGGTCCTCACCATCAGACAAAATAATAATCGCCCTGGTATTGGCATCGGAGTTGTCCAGAACTTTCAAAGCAACGTTCACTGCCTGTTCAATATCGGTTCCCGGCCCCATACTTAAACTGTGATCCAGCATGTTTTGAATAACTCTGTAGTCCAGAGTTAACGGGCTGTGGATGCGAGTTGTAGATGCAAAACTGACCAGACCGACACGATTGCCGTCCAGTTCCGGCAACATCATACGAACAGCATCTGCGGCAACAGCTATCCGGTTTGGCGCAATATCCTGGGCCAACATGGAATATGATGTATCAACGCACAGAACCAGATCAATACCCTCATGATGGATTGTTTCCTGCCGTGTACCCCATTGCGGTCGGCCGAGCGCCACAAGCATCAGTATTAACGAAACAAGGATCAGGGTTTCCTTGATATTGTTTCTGAAGCGAAATGCTCTTCTAATAATTCGCATCCGGAAATCAGGATTCGCTGAACCCGCCTTTCGGGCGTCATCGTCGTTTTTCCAAATATCTTCAGCCAGGATACCATATATCAATGACGGCTGACCAAAACGCTCGACTGCCCGGCGGCGTTTTTTGTGTGCTATAAACAAAAGTAACGTATATGCAGGGATAATCGCCCATGATAACATCCAGACAAATCGCGTTATTCCATACACCCCCCAGGTCATTACGGAAACCTCCTGTACACAATGATGCATAGAAAACGTTCTACTGTAAAAAACAACAGCGCCGGAACCAGAAACCATAAATATAACTCGCCATATCGAATATAGGTAAAGCTTTCTATTGGTCTGGTTTCCATCTGATCTATAATGTTAAAAACTTTATCCAGCGCTTCAGCGCTTTCAGCTCGAAAATATTCACCCCCTGTGATCGCAGAGATTTCTCGAAGCGCATCTTCATCCAGGTCAGCCGGGATCTGAATATATCTTCCGGGAAATCGCGGATGGGGAAATGGTGACATGCCTTCCTGGCCAATGCCGATAGTATAGATGGGAATATTCATAGCTTGAGCTGCATGCGCTGCAGTAATGGGGTCCATACCTGTAAACACATTGTTAACACCATCAGTTGCCAGAATAATGATTTGCTCATGATCTGCATCAGCATTGTATTCAGTAGTTTGGGGATTGTTGTTTTCCACTCGAAGTCTGTTAAGTGATACTGCTATTGCCTTGCCAATCGCTGTCTGTTCCGGAACCATGCCAATGTATGTTTGATCCAGAATCGTTTTCAGTAATTCATGGTCCAGGGTTAGCGGACAAGCAGTAAATGCTTCACCCCCAAATATCACCAGAGCGATTCGATCATTTTTTCGAGCATCAATAAAGGAAGAAATCACTTTTTTGGCCATTTCGAAACGGTTTAGTGGCTGAAAATCAACTGCTCGCATCGAACCAGAAATATCCAGAGCTATCACGATATCAATCCCATCCGAATGAATAACTTCGCGGATATCCCCTTTTTGTGGACGGGCAGCAGCGACAATCAGCAAAACTATGACAAGAATTCTAAGGATTTTGGGTACCCATATCGGTTTTGATGAAACTGCTCCCGGAATCGTAATCAGCGTTTTTATTGTGGAGTAACCTATATTCAACTTTCTGGTTTTACATAGATTCCACATCACCAGCGCTACAGGCAATACCAGCAAAAGAATCATGGCTGCGGGATCAGCAAAACGAAATGTCATGCGTTACCCCCTGCCTTATCAGCAGTTTCAAGCGCTATTTGTGGTTCGCGACTTTTTAAAACAATGTCTTCAACATCATTTAACGCTTTCCGGCACATCTCATCCGCAGGTTTATAACGAGCAAATTTGACCATGTCCGCCAGTTCCAAAAGCTGAAGAATATCTGTCTGTATGAGCGGGTTAATGGATAACCTTCGCATATCATTACGTATTTCGCCCGTGGTTCGTTCGGTAGCATTGAATGCATATCGGCGCCCGATATACACCTTAAGAATTTCAGACAGAATCACGAAGTATGCTTTTAGATCACCTTTTACTACAAGTTGTTTTTCTTGCAGTTCCGCAAGCGCTTTTAGCGCCTCCTGATCCGCCGGGACCGGCGCTTCCACGATCGCTTTCATTTGCCTGCTGGAGTGTCGATGTTTCCTTTTATAAAGCCAAAACATCAGCAGTGTCAGCAAGATTGCTGCAGTTGTAAATGTAGCTAGCACACTTAGGATGTATCGGGCTCGGGCAGGAATATCCAGAGGTGGTTTGAGTGATCTTGGAGTAATCTGATCATCGGTCAGAATGGATTCAACATCAACAGCAAGCGGTTCTGAAGCGCCTGTTGCACGGGTTCCATCCGGTTTTTCCCATGCTATTTCAAGAGCTGGAAATTCAAATTCACCCGTATTATAGATACTGATTGTTAACTCCATTGTGTATCGGGTATATCCATTCATTGTTTTCGGAGCTAATATTCGTCGATTCAAAACTGCAAACGGTTCAATGTCAGGAAAATCGGATGGAAATAGTATCCTTGCGTCATTTCTTACGTCCACGTGAACAAACAATTTAATTGCATCGCCAATATTGAATCTGTTTGTTTCAAGTTCCGTATGAACAACCGCATCGCTCAAAACTGGCGCTGTCAGAAGCACTCCGATAATAATGGTGATTATGCAGATATGCTGACCGCGGGCTATCATGATCTTTGTCTCCGTGCTCTGTTTCGCAGAAAACGATACAGATCGGATTCATATGATTTTGCTGTCGTAACATAAAGCACATCTATTCCGGCTGATTTTAAAACTCTGTCTCTGTTGTTGCGGTGCGTATCCATTTTGTCTCGAAAGGCTTTTCTAACCTCGGGTTTTGAAGTGTTCACAAGGTATTCTTCATCGGATTCCGGATTACCGAGTGTTAACCATCCTGCATCCGGTAGATCATATTCTGCCGGATCTTCGACAACGATAGCCACAAGGTCATGTTTTTGAGCAGTTTGTCGCAAGGTTTTTTCGAAATTGTTATCCAGAAAATCCGAAACTAAAAACACAACGGCACGTCTTTTTTGAATTTTATTCAGATAGTCCAATGCATCAGCGATATGTGTTTGAACTGCGGCTGGTTTTGTATAAAGAATGTCGCGGACAACCCGAAGAACATGTTGAGCGCCTTTTTTAGGTGGAATACAGTTTTGGACAGAATTCGAAAATAACAGACATCCAACTCTGTCATTGTTTCGTATTGCAGAAAACGCCAGAATTGCAGAAATTTCTGCAGCCAGCTCGCTTTTAAGAGAGTTCACAGTGCCGAAGTTCTGAGAACCGGACACATCGACGGCAAACAGAACGGTTAATTCACGTTCTTCCACATATTGTTTGACAAATGGCTTACTGTATCGAGCTGTAACATTCCAGTCAATAATTCGAATATCATCTCCAGGTGAATATTCACGAACTTCGGCAAACTCTATACCACGACCTTTGAAAGCACTCTGATATTGTCCCGACATAACCTGATTGACTATGCGGGTTGTGGTTATTTGTATTCGCCGAATTTTTTTTGCCAGTTCACGCGTAATCACTGTTTTACGGTACTTCGATATGATCAAATATCATGCGTATCAAATCATCTGAAGTCAGTTCTTCAGCTTCGGCCTCATAGCTTGGAATAATCCGGTGTCTTAACACATCCGGACCAATTGTTTTTATATCATCGGGGGTTACATACCCTCTGTTGCACAAGAAAGCATATGCTCTTGCTGATTGTATAAACGAAATGGTGCCACGTGGTGATGCGCCGTACTGAATCAATCCTTTCAATTCCGACATACCGTATTCATCCGGATATCGTGTGGCAGAGATCAGATTGACAACATAGTTTCTTGCTCTCTCATCAACATGAATCTCGTTTACGATACGGCGCGCTTCCAGGATGTTGGTTGCATCTGTAACTGGCTGAACACCGACAGGTTTCGGCGCTGTCATTCTGTCCAGAATCATTCGTTCTTCTGCATGATCCGGATATCCTATTTTGAGTTTTAGCATAAACCGATCCACCTGAGCTTCCGGTAAAGGATAGGTCCCTTCCTGTTCAATAGGATTTTGAGTAGCAAGCACCAGGTATGGATGCGGCAATGAATACGTCTGATCACCGATTGTAATCTGACGTTCCTGCATGGCTTCAAGCAGAGCGCTTTGAACTTTTGCCGGAGCCCGGTTTATCTCGTCAGCCAGAACCAGGTTGGTACAGCGGACCTTTTTTTGGTTCAAAATCGCTTGTTTTTTGATTGAAAATCATCGTGCCGGTTAGATCAGCTGGTAGCAAATCCGGAGTAAACTGAATTCGCTTAAAACCCAGGTTGACCGTTTCGGAAAGAGTTTTAACAGCAAGTGTTTTAGCCAGGCCGGGCACCCCTTCAATTAAAACATGTCCATCTGCCAACAACCCGATTAACAATCGATCCAGCAAGTATTCCTGACCGACAATAACCTTGCCCAGTTCATTTTTTAGCTCGCCAACAAAAACCGCAGCCTGACGCACCCTCTCATTCATCTGCTGTACATCAGCATACACCGTAACACCTCCCTGCCGGTAATTATTTGTCCGTTATCTTATCTTCGTGAATGGTTACTTTATATCGATTCAGAAGCTCCCCAAATTTCTTCTCACGAAATGCTTCCAGTTTTTCTTCTGTCAGCTTTTTTCGTATCTGAGCTTCTACCTCAATAAACGGTCGAATCAATGAATCCTCTTTATCATATATTCTG
>PWNJ01000182.1 GCA_003558985.1 candidate division CSSED10-310 bacterium | reverse complement strand
TTAGGGCTTAGGGCCTAGGGCTTAGGGCTTAGGGCCTAGGGCGGAGGGCGGAAGGGGTAGAAGGTAGAAGGTAGAGGGTAGAAGGGGTGCAACCATTGGCATAGGGCGGTGGGGGAAAAGAAGAGGACAAGACCGCTTTGAAGAGACGTGGTCAGTAAGGTCAATCAAGGAATCAATGACAGTGATGATAGCATTCGGATTGCACAATCAATAATGAGGGTCATCCAAAACAACTTGATGCTTTTGTAATCACGATAACCCCGTTGAAACGCCAGAACAACCGAGACATAGATTGGCAATGCGAAAAAAGGTTTGATTAGCATTGCCAGGATAGTCAGCCAGAAAACCCAGTTGATCCAGAATGGTATTTTGTTATGCAGCGAATAAAACATGAATCTAAGGTCGCGACATTCGTGCCTGGTTACATTGCCAACATATCGGGCGATACCGGTTACAATACCCGCTGCCAACCATGCGACCAGATACCGGGTTGCGTTTGAGCGGCTGATAGCAAAACCGGTCCAGACGGCCAGTGACAATATCCATTCGCTGATCACCGGACATAGCCGACAGGAAAAATCACAGATATTGAAACGATTGTTGTTTGACTGTTTCATTGTATACACTCTGTATCATCATCAGACTGTTTGACACAACTGGCAGCGAATCCCAGAGTAATTACTTTTTCCCTGTCAAGAAAATCCAATGCTGATATCATTGGAGCGCCAATCACAATGAAAAAGAGCGCTGCCAGACACTGTAATGGCGCCCAAAGCCATTTTAGCCAGGTGGGCCGGCTTTCAGGAAACAGATAGATATACATCCACATTAACATAACGGCCATATACCGAAAATAACCTCCACGAGGTTTTATTTCATCAACTGTCCAGCCGGATTTATTCAGCAGACGAGTCAGGCCGTATCGGGTAAATCGGAAATAATCGTGCGGCGCCTGATGTTCACCGAATCCAAGCGGCGCAGTCAGAATAAGTCGGCAGCCGGGACGTGCCACCCGGTATAATTCTTTCAATGCCTGTTCGGGTTCTGGTAAATGTTCCAGAACCTGTGTACAGACAATGCCGTCGAATACTTTGCTTGCAAATGGCAGGTTTTCCAGGCGAGTGATTGCATCCAGATTTGAATAATCCCAGGAATGCTCGCCATCAGCAAAATCCACTGCAACATATGTCGCATCACAAAAATATTGCCTGTATGGGCACTGACCCGCGCCGGCATCCAGAATCCGATCCCCTTTTTTTACATGTCGGGCAGCATCACGGACATAGTCCCGGATGGATGCGTTTTCAAGGTCTATTCTGTCCCACCATCCCTGCGGAAGCATCTTCTGAAGAACTCTGCGCAGTCTTTCCATTCATCTCACCTTTGAGGACAAAGCCTGTATATGGCATGATAGACACATAAATTCGGACTTTTTCTGACAAACCACTGCATCCATCCTGGTAATTTGTGCCATTCTCCTGGATAACGAAACCCTGGAACGCCCGCATCATTTACAACCATTTCTATCAAATCATATCCGCATGTTTCGGCTGTTTGAATAAATGTTCTGACAGTAAAAAACCGAAGATGCGTTCTATCAAGCAAACCGGTTTCGGTGTAATCAAATCTGCCCGTCAGCAGTTTGTACCGCATCTGCCAGTATGCAATGTTCGGAACCGAAACAATAACCTCACCATCGTTCGCGAGCATTCCATGAAATGTATTCAAAACCGTCCATGGATCCACAAGATGCTCAAGAATATCCGCGCAAACAATGTAATCAAAACCGTCGCCCGCCAGTGATAATACTTCGGGATCACCGGCATCACCGGTAATGACATTTGTGCAAAAGCGACTTGCCTTTTCAGCCGCTTCATTATCCAGTTCAATTCCGGTCACACGGCATTCATTGGCGGCAAACGCTTCTGCCAGATAACCTGTCGCACAACCCAAATCCAGAACCTTCCGATTAGCGCCAACCATATCAACAATCCGTTTATGAGTTGGTGCAAGACCATGAACTTCAATATGTTCCAAAGCCTTTTCGCTTGTGTTGCGGCTATATTTCACTGCGGCTTGCATCCTTTATCATTGTGTCTTCTGACTCCAATCAGATACCTTGTTTTGTTGATCATGTCCTTTGCCAGACCGGACGCGCCTTTTATTTGATACAATTTCCAGATATATTGTGCCAGTACAGGCGGATTTTTCAATAATTGCCGTATCTTCATTCTGCGGGCCTGTTCCAGCGCCTGCATAATATCTTCAGGTGTACATTTGGGATATGACAGAACGGATGATCCGGCGCCATCCCATTGTGACCAGTCATCAGTAATCAGCCAACCTTCCCTGACAGCCTGATCATAAAAAGGAGTTCCGGGAAACGGAGTCGCTACTGAAAACTGGCTTGTATCACAGCGTAATTTTTCAGCATATTTCAATGTTTTTTGAAGTGATTCACGAGTTTCACCTGGAAGACCAAACATAAATGTTCCGTGTGCGGCAATGCCCAGAGACCGGCAGGTTTTGACGAATCGCTGAACGTGATCAAGATCAAGATTTTTGTGAATAGCTGTCATTCTATCCCGATCGGCTGTTTCAACACCGAATTTCAGACCGATACAGTTCGCCTGTTTAAGCAATTTGAGTGTCTGATCATCAATACGCGCATCCGCCATGGCTGACCAGGGAATTTGCAGGCCGGCTTGCAAAATGGCTTTAGCAACAGCTCGAGCATGCTCCCGGTTAGCCGTGAATGATGAATCATCAAAGTATACTTCTTTGGCACCATATTTTTCGGCTACATACCGCATTTCCTCAACCACTTTGTCAGGATCACGACACCGAAATGACGGCGAATGGTTAAACACCGTTGACTCAAGACAAAACACACACTGATGCGGACAGCCGCGGCTTGTCAGAATACTGACGTTTGGAAATTTTTTGCAGGCCGGATCAGTATATTTTCGCATCGGCAAAGAATCACGTTCAGGGTAAGGCAATACGTCCAGATCGGATATCAACGGTCTGTCAGGATTGATTCGAACCTCTTCCCCGTCGCGCCACGCAATACCGTTGATATTCATCAGATTATTGCCGTGTTCAATCGCAGATACCAGTTCCACAATCGTTTCGTCATACTCTCCTCTTAAAACAGCCAGCGCAGATGATTCTTTTAACACTTCCCTCGGCAACGCTGTGGCGTGAGGACCTGAAAAAACAATAACCGCATCCGATATGTGGGACAACTCACGCGCAAAAGCCAAATCATAAGCAATTGATGGTGTTGACGTTTCAAGCACAACCATTCCAGGTGAAAAATCGGTGATCGTATTCAAGGCAGATTGAGTTGTCATTTCCAGCGCGACGGCATCCAGAATCTGCGCATCGTGGCCGTGTTTTTTTAGATTTGATGTCGCATAGGCCATTGCAAACGGATAGGGATAATAAGGCAGTGTTTTCTGTCTTGAGCGAACATGAGGCCATCGCGCGCCGGCTTTGACACTTGTTCGGGCGTCATCGCATATCCATGGTGAGTTAATCAGCATGACACGCATCAACGACCTCCACGATGTTTCCAAAAATATCGCAGAATGTTACGAAAGTGAATAAAGGTCCAGCGATTGAACAATGTCTGCGCGCTTTCACGGTCATACAAATGTATAATACTGACATCCGGAACATAACGAATGAGCCACCCGGCTTTTTTTATACGGTAGCACCAGTCTATATCCTCATAGTAAAGAGGATCAAACGATGTATCAAGCATACCCACCTGATCCATGACTGTTCGCCTGACAAGAATAAATGCGCCGACAAGCCAGTCAACATCTCGTGGAGTATTCGGATCAGCATCAGACATCAAATATTTTTCCAGCAATTTCATGTTTGGGAAAAGTCTATCCAGATGAGCCCAACGGGCAACTACGGCAACTGGCGTAGGAAATCTGCGAGCTGTGTGCTGAATGGAACCATCCGGATTCAGCAGTTTACATGATGATGCGCCAACATCAGTATGTTCATCCATATATTTAACCATATACGGCAATGTATCAGAGTTCAGAATCGTATCCGGATTCAGAAGCAGCACATATCGCCCTGCAGATTTTTTCAATGCGATATTGTTGTTGGTTGAAAAACCGGTCTTTTCAGTATTTCGTATCAGTTGTATTTCCGGATACTGAGCTGCTATTCGGGCAGTATCATCTGTTGACGCATTATCGATCACAAAATATTCAGCTTTCAGATTACCCAATCCTGCCAGCACACTTTCAGCGCTATCCCTGAGCTGATCCCCTTCATTGGTCGATATGGTTACAATAGATATATCAACCTGTTTATTGTTCATCTGAGAGTGCTCCTGAACCTCATTATCACATGCCATCACAAAAAAAACTTGTAAAAATATGGTCTGCATATAACGCATGGGCTGTGGCATCAGGATGATGATCTCTGGGATGCACCCACAATGTTTCTGCTTCCATATTTTTTAGCGCTTTTTCCATGCGTACGAACGGTATTTGAAGCGAATAGCACAATTCTGCCAGCTCATCCAGAACCTGCTGGTCATGTGGAGGCACAATATTCTGAACATGCGGGAACATGCAAACATAAAAAGGTATCCCGGCCTCCCGAGTCAAAACCTGCATACCACGAACTGCATCAAAGACCCGTTGTTTATCTTTTCGGTTGTAAGTAGCCATTAACTTCTGATCCTGAAAAACCATGTTACGCCCGCTAGCCCATCGAATCAGATGACTGCTGTCAATTAATCGTCTGATAATACTTCGTTTCGTTTCCTTTTCATAAAGCAACGCCTGCAGTTGAAGTCGTGTGTCTGCTTCACTGGTCGTCACAAGAAAACCATTGTCATCAATTGCAAAGTGTCCGTTTCCAACATGAAAATCATTCACAAAAAAACCGAGTATAACCGCATCCGGGTTGTGTCGCAGACCTTTCTGACGCAAAAAATGATATTGTACAACAGTGTTCCAACTGCCCACACCGGTGTTCATGATTTCTATCTGATTATGTTTGCGTCTCAATACTGAGGTCTTTCGCGTGTTCAGAAGATGTTCCAGTTGCGATACCCAGATATGCTCTTCACGAACACCAAGGCCAAGTGTAAACGAATCGCCCAGAACCAGAATTCTGTATACTCCGTCTGGAGCTGGTTCAACCAAATCTTTTCCACGATAGCCATGTGAATTTGTACGGACAGGAATAGAAAATCCTGTATCAAAAAAGCTTCGTGGTCCATAGACCCATTCATATGTATGATCAGGCGTCAATTCATACGGAACACCATCCAAATCTGACAATCTGAACTCATGCGGCACAGCTACGCGCCCACGAGGCTGAAAATAAATAATTCGGATAATCAGTTCCATTGCCACGATGGATATCAGCAATGCTGAAATAACCGTAATCACTGCAAATAACGTTTTTTTTCCTGCTGTCAGACTCATGTCGTTTACTCTTGACCTGATGAACACAAAAACGGCATCGTTTACGCCAATAACAGTCAAGATGTTTACCTTTATTGGCGTTTAAGGTCAAGCATGCGAAGATATTATGTCTTTCTGAATCCGGCTTGATTTATCATTTTTGTGCATTTATAGTATTATTTAGTGATTAACGACATCGAAAGGAGTCGGTATGTCAAATACGGATATAGAAGGTCTTGTTTTAAATGGCGCCTGGAAACTTGAGTTTTTTGAAACACCTGAGGGCGATCGTTTTACACATTTTTCCGATATTTTACTCTTTTCGTACCCCTATTATTCGGATTTTCATGCTGAATATGGTATTGTCAGCCGCACATTCAGCCATGTTGGAATGGCCAAGTTGTCCGGCAACAATATTACCTTTCAGGTTCAGCTCAGCACTGAGCCGGCTTACATCGGTCTGGTAGCCGTAGGAATGTATTCCATTAATGAAAATACCCTTGAAATTCTTATGGAGCGAGGAAATACACCCGGCAAATGGGTGTATCGCAGACTGAATTGATTCGATATGCAAACCCACATTATTCTTGGCACAGCGGGTCACATTGATCACGGCAAGACAAGCTTGATCAAATGTCTTTCCGGTATTGACACGGATCGTCTTCCTGAGGAGCAGCAGCGAGGTATTACTATTGAGCTTGGATTTGCGCATGTAACGCTGCCGGGTTAGATTCATCTTGGTGTGATTGATGTTCCCGGTCATGAAAAGTTTGTACATCATATGGTAGCCGGAGTCGGTGGAATGGACATGGTCATGCTGGTTGTTGCGGCCGATGAAGGTATTATGCCGCAAACAAAAGAACACTTGTCAGTATGTCGTTTACTGGGAGTCCGGCAAGGCCTTGTCGCGCTGACAAAAATTGACATGGTCGATGATGAATGGATGGAGCTTGTACAGGAAGATGTTCGCGAATATTTATCTGGTACGTTTCTGGCGAACGCACCCGTTGTGCCGGTGTCATCTGTAACCGGAGCCGGACTTCAGCAACTTAAAGAGGTTTTGTCCCGTCTTTCCAGTACCATCAAACCGCGTTCTTCGATGGGAAGATTTCGACTGCCAATCGATCGTGTATTCACAATACGGGGTTTTGGAACCGTGGTAACAGGGACAGTTACCGGAGGGCAACTGGCTGAAAACGAATCATTGGTGATAATGCCGGGAAACCGGATGTGCAGAATCAGAGGATTGCAGGTTCACGGAGCTAAAACCGGTCAAATTTCCGGTGGACAACGAGCCGCAGTCAACATTCAGAATATCGATAAAACATTGATTCATCGGGGGATGGTCCTTGCCCGGCCAGATTCATTACCCGAAACAAACCTTGTTGATGCAGACTGCTTTTTACTTGAAACGGCTTCTAAACCTTTGAAAAACCGAGCGCCTGTTCGATTTCATTCCGGAACAGCAGAGATCATCGGTCGATTGATTTTGTTGGACAAAGAACAGCTTTTACCAGGTGAAACCGGATATGTACAGATTCGTCTGGCTGAACCAGCAGCGCTCTTGCCCGGTGACCGTTACGTCATTCGTTCCTATTCACCGGTCTTTACAATCGGCGGTGGACGTATTCTGGACTCAGAACCCGTAAAACATAAACGCATGAACAACAATACTGTCGACTATTTTAAGCGCTTGTCTTCGAACAACATTGAAGACCGAGTAACCGCTATTCTGGAATCTTCAGGTATATTCGGACTTTCCGAATCAGGTCTTGAAAGAAGAGCAGGCAGTAATGATATCCCATTGGATGATTTGATTTCCAGTTTGAAACAAAAAGGCGCTGTTCAAGAAATTTCAGGATCAATCCGGTATTTCATAACAACTTCAAACTGGAAAAAACTAAAAAACATGATTGTCAAACAGGTAACTCAATTTCATCGTACCCATCCCCTGCGAGCCGGGATCGGTCCAGAAGAATTGCGCACATCCCTGAAACCGGCCCCCACTGAAATCTTGTTTGATAATGCACTGTCACAATTGGTCAATGACAGTAAATTAATTGAAAAGGCTAACCAGCTTCGTCTTGCAGATTTTAGACCTAATCTGACAAGCAGGCAAAAAACTGTGTTGGATGCTATGCTTCAAAAGATCAAAAAGGCCGATTCTGATGGTATGACTCGAAAAGAGCTTTTGGATATCCCACAATCTGATGCAAGAGATGTTAAATCCGTATTTCAGTATTTGATTGAAACCCATCTAATACAAAGGCTTCCAGGTGATCTTTTTATGCAGAAAGATACGCTGGGCAACATTTCAGACAAGCTGAATGAATTGTTTGATAGCAATGAAACGATTTCAGTTGGCGAATTTCGCGATGCACTTGAAATTTCCAGAAAACAGGCAGTTCCTTTGCTGGAATATTTCGACAGTATTGGAATGACAATTCGAAAGGGAAATGTTCGGGTCAGGAATCCCCGTTATACAGGAACAGATTCATAATTACCGTTAGATTATTGATTCCAGAAGTTTTAGTGTTTTGGGGATTGCATCCATGTAAAAAGAAAACATTTCGTGCAATAACCTGCCTGTTATTTTATTGAACCGGCTAATAACGGGATCATTGGAGTTTTCTGGTTGCTCAGGTTTGCCAGCGCTTGCTGACAATACCAAATCAAGAACTGCCGAAGGCGCCATCCATTCAGGTTTTTTTTGATCATCCGATGCACATTGACTGCAAACCACACCGCCGATTGATGGAAAACAATAAGCGCTCCGATGTTTCGGACGCTCCCGATTACAAAGGGAACAATGCGATACATTCATTTCGTATCCCGATAAAGAAAAAAATCGCAGACAAAAACACCTGGCAAAATACCCGGAATACTCCGGCTGCCTGTTCATAGCTGCCAGGGTTTTGAGCGCTGCCAAATAGAGTTTCGGATTCGGACTGTTCAATTCACAGTAATTCTCCAGACATTCCAGAATGATATATGCGGCATTAAGCGCAGACAAATTCTGCATCAGAACTTTAGGCCTGCCTCCAACATCCGCATGACTGAAACGATACAATGAACTTTTTATACTGTGAGTGATTCCGGCATTAATCTGGTTGAAAGGTTCAAATTTGCCAGTCCATCTGCTTCTTATTCGCAGTGAACCGCTCGCCACAACACGGATTTTACCCAATTCATACGTATACAAACTAACTATCTGATCAGTCTCACCCAAAGGTGATCTTTTCAGGACTATTCCTTTGACGTTTTCCAGACCCGTTGGTAAAGCAGCCATTGTTAAACCTAACAAAATGCATGTCGACGATGGCGTTCACGCCGATTGTGTTACCAGACAGAAATACATACTGCCAACCTGAATGCCCACCAGATGTATCCATTATGATTTATACACTGATTAAGCTGTTTTTACAAAAGTGGATCATGGAATCTGATTGACAAAAAATTCTAATCCGATACATAATTAAGGTAGTGGAGGATTGATTCATGTTGTCGTTACTTAAAGCCGCGATGATTATTCTTATTGTAGCGTTTGGTTTATGGATGTATGAAAACGAATTTGATAATGAGCCTTTAATTCGCGGACTGGATACCGTATTGGGCTATCTGGGTGGAATATTGCTTGCCATCACAGTGATTAGTGGCTCTGTCCTTTTTATAATGGGTAAAACCGCAAAATGGCAAATGAAAACCCGGTGTATTCGGTGCGGTGTCAAGATCGGTAAAAATGAGATGTATTGTGCAAAACACAAACAGGAAGTTGCCGATGAATACCTTAGAGGCACCGATCCCGGCGCATTTTTTGAATAAATATCCACCGTTTTATTCGACCAGATACATTCCGGTTGATTCCAGATAAATTCTGAATACTTCCCCATCATAAAGTGTAAAAAACGTCGGTCCCCATTCCAAATGACAATCTCTGCAAACACTGTAATACTCATTTCGGCCATCCAGATAACGCGAATAAACATAAAGCCGATCAAATGGCATAACCGCTCCGACGTATTCCCCGTTGATGTAGTTGTCGACAATATAATTGGTCCGGTTTATATAAATTACCGTCTCTTCGGCATTATAGTAGCCGGGGCGGTCGTCCACCCAGATGCAACCCGTTAAAGAAATCAGCATTGGAAGAATCAGGAATAAGTATTTTACTTGTTTCATTGGAACCTCCTGGATAAATCAATGTGCTGATAAACCTGATTTAACAGCATCAGCAAATAGACAGTAGCAACTTCAATGCCAATGTTTTGAAATCACGTTTTATTTCGGTAATATAAGCATGTTGGGAGTTCACGTTGATTGTTCAAACAGGAGAAAACCACATATGTCACCTTCAAATGACAACAAAATGTCCTCTGCCGGAATCGTAATCGTTATTATTTTACTCCAGATAACAGGTCTCTCAGGATGCTTTCCCGCCCGGCGCCTGTCCACTCCCGAGACTATCTCGGATCGTTTGTTGAATCTTCTGATTCAACAGCAATTGCCGTTCGATGAACCTGGTAGCGCTCTACAGGGTGAGGTTGAACGCTGCGGTGAATGGTTAAGGGAACAGCTTGTTAAAAACCCGGCTGAAACGTTTCGTTTTGATTTTTATGACAATTTGTTGATTGCAGAATCAACCGGATTGAACCGTCGTCTGGTACCGGATCTGGCAAACCTGCTGAACAATCTCAATGCTTTTTTTCATGTCAATTCTTCGGTTTCGCGTGAATTTTTCACAAAAGATTTTATCAGTCAGCGAATACGCCACCCGAAATCTCAAAAACAAATTACAGAACTGATTGAACTGGATAAACGCCTTGGCATATCGGAATTGGGGGGTGTGGTTATCGCTGATCCGGAAAAAGAGCATATGGAATTTTATGTAATACAATCCGAAAATGAGCGCTGGATACGTCAGCTTGAGAAATCTTCAGATCCTGAAACCTTTGCCCGGACGCTTCACAGGATACGTCCCAAAATGCCCTTTTTACAATCACGCGCTCAGCGCACCATTGATACTCTGGAATCGTCTGAAACCGATATCAGCCAAAAACAGGTTGCGATTGACAGTTTTATGGAGCTGTTGTTATTTTACTCCAAATACTCATATATTCTGGATCAGGGGTCACAATATGCTGCGATCGCCCGATTGGGTTTGTCTGGAATATATATGGGGTTGTTTCACGTGCATCCCGAAGATAATCCGCCTTCATATGAAGACAAGATCGGCAGCATTCTTAGAAAAAACTTTGTATTGGTTCCAGTGGATCAGTTTATCGACGTTCATTACCTTGATTTTTCTGGAGACCTCAGGAAAGAACCTCTGGTTGTTCGTTTTCAGAGACCCGTGAATTAGCGCTGTCATATGTGTGTCGTTTTCTGTCATTATTTCTTCGGCCATTTTTACGTGATGTTTGAACCATATCAGTCTGAGCAAAAATAGTTCTGGCTTCCTGAACAGCCTGAAACAGATTAGGGTGATAGCGACTTGATATATGAAACAACAACAGTTTTTTTGCCTGCAGTTTTTTGGCTATTTTTGCTGCCTGGACAGACGTTAAATGATGATATATTTTTGCAAGGTCAGCATCTTCATTCAGGAAAGTAGATTCGCAGACAACGATATCGGGTTGTTCTACAATACGTTGCATTTTACTGATCCAGTCAGTTGAATACAGAGTATCCGTAATGTAAACAATTTTTCTGCCTCGTTGTATTCGTATCAGATCATTCGACAGATCTTTTCGATTCACCCATTCATTTCCTATTCGGATTTGATCTTTACTGGTCGAGACCTGTCCATCCAGATACTGTTTTAATAATTCACCTACCCAGGGGCCCGGTTCAATGTTCAGGTTTTCCAGTCGATTCTTGTCTATTCGGGCGATATCCTTTTCGATAATAACATATGCAAAACAGGGTGATCCGCCATGAGATACCGGAACAGCATGAACTGCATATCTGTTTTCGTTAATTATTGGTCCATCCCAACATTCAGCCGTTGGACATTCAGGGCGCGCAAACTGCTGATTGCACGCCAATCTTTCATTAAAGTGTAATCCATCATGATATTCATTAATACTTAAAATCAGTTCCTGTTCAGCAGATTTATCCCAGTCATATCCGGCCAGTTTTGAGTGCAGTTTATGGATAATCCCTTTCGGGCCATAAATATTTAAAACTTTGTTTTCACCAAGCAAGGACCTGATTATGTGATCAAACCCGATCAAATGATCAATATGTGCATGTGAGATACATAAATGATCTGTTTTCAAAATGGTTCTAACTTTTCCCCATACACGAATTCCGCAATCAAAAAGTATTGCAGTTCCATCGTTTTCGAAATCAATCAGCATAAACGGGTCCTGTGATGGTCCTGATACCTGCCATTTGAATGTCCATTTTCGAGTGGGATCATTTTGCAATTCTTTGTCAACTGGTCTCATCGCATATCCTTTCGTCGCCAGACCCTGGTCAGCGCAGTCACACATTCAATGGCATTGGAATGTTTTACACGGTGTTCTTTCCCTCCAGCCCATGCTTCACAAACCCTGCAAATGTCAGGTGGATAGTACACTCCGTTTTTCTGAGATTTCCTGTATTGATTCATCAGTTGATTTTTCCACAGATACTGCAACGGAGTTTTAAATGCGTTACCAATATCGGTTACACTCTCCCAGTCTTCACAACAAACAACCATTTTTCCGTCCCACTGCACGAATAGCGTATCAAACAAATGTCGACATGGTTTTCTGGGTTCTGTTCTTGGTTTTTGAAGCGCTCTGCCAGCGCCCGTTCTACGCGTCTGAATAACAACCTCATCTGCAATCGTAATCCAGCGTTTTACATAGGCTTCTATTTCATCTGCGTTCATCTCCTGTTCAACCAGCAAAACACGTAACAGGGGTTGTTTTTTCGCTGATTTTTTACGCATCGAAACCATTTGCAAAATGGCGTTTTCTGTTTGCCTTAAATCTCCACCGGTTATCTGTCTGAATGTATCTGGCTGCAACGCATCCAGTGAAAAACCAATTTCATCAACCTCAAGATCCATCATTTTTGACATGATTTCGGGGGTCAAACAGGAGCCATTTGTGTTGAATGCAACAGAAAGGTCCAACGTTTTCGTGTATTCAATAAAATCAGTAAATTGTTTATGAAGAAAAGACTCACCTGCTCCCTGAGGTATAACAAGCCGGCCTCCCATTTCCTTAAACTGTTTCACAATATGGTAATAGTTATCAGGATCAATATAGCCTACAGGTCTCTCAGATGCTTTTTCAGGTCCATGAAACGGACACATAATACACCTGAAATTACACGCATTGGTTACTTCAATCTGAAGTGTTGATGGCCGTATATCGCCCAATGCATCTTGCAGTTTTTTCTGTATTGCCCGAAGTTGTCTCATTGTTGTTTTACTTCTTGTTGTTTCATTTTATTCAAGCTGGTTGCCCAGCGAATCGATCACACTAATAGATCAGCACTCCATATTTCAAACATTTTTGACATACGGTATCAGGACTACCGTCTTTTTTACCTGAGATACATGCACGTGCAGCCTTGTAATGCGACCCATTCCATATTTTAAAAAACCATTTTTTTTCGGCAATACGACCAAAATCATTTGCCGGATCAATTACAGCGCAACATGGTGAAACAGCTCCATCGGGATGAATAACCATGGTGTCCCACAATTTGGAGCAAAACTTCGGGTTTCCTTTAAGACGCCCGGATGAGTCATAAATGACATAATCCGGATTGACAGGTAACCAGCCTGCATCCCGCTTCAAACGTTCTTCTGGATTATGGGTAAACATTCTTGATATATCGATAAGAATAGGGACAAACACTACTGAATCGACACCGGTTTTTTCTGCCAGATCAATGATTGCATCGGTTTCATTTTCAGTATAGCGGTTAAGCAGCACCTGCCATCTGATTTTCGGCGTTTTGGAGTTCAGATTTCGGCGACGTTCAACCAGCATACTCAAATTTTCAAGAGCTTTGCTGAAGCTGCCGCCTACTCTGTACTTACTGTACACATCTTCTGAGGCCCCATCTATTGATACACCGATTTCATCAAGACCCGAAAGAATCAGACCATCAGCCAATTCTGTTGACAGATATTGAAGATTGGACGAGAACCCTGTGTAACAAGGATATTCATTTGCTACTGCTAATAACTCAAGAATATTCGGGTGTCGTAACGGTTCACCCCAATTTGTCAGGGTCAGAGTAAACAGATAGTCACCCAAAGTATCCATAATATTCCGAAAGAGTTCTTTTGACATGACATTGGTCGCCCGGGGTATTTCTCCACGCCCATTCGGACAAATAGGACACCGCAATCCACAAGCGTTCACAAGGTCAACTATCAGATGGCGTGGATAACCAAAAACCCGTTTTGTTTTCAGTTTTGACTGAATTCCGACAAGAATACTATTGACCGATCGTCGCCATGAAGGCCGGTATTGATAATTAATCCGAGGATTATCAGTCAACCATACAACTTCCACTTTTACTTCATTTTCCCGGCGCTATGGCACAAATTTATAATGAATACGTTAATGATACAGCAGCAAAATATTGTGAATATTGTGTTTCAGCCCTCATTGGAAAAGGCATTTCCCGACCGGTAATACTGCCGGAATCATATTCTGCCCGCCCGAAAGCAAAATCGATAATCCAGGTGAAAAAATTCAGACCTGCTCCCGCAGTATAACCATACCTGGCCTCATGAGGAATCAACGAAATCTCATAACCCGGTTGGACACTTTCGGTATAATAAAATCCTCCGGCACGAAGCGTTAGTAATCCCGATACGAGGTATTCAATACCAAGATGAGCATGCCAGACATCTTTCAGACTGACAGGAATAATCAGTTCATTAACGATATAGGGTGGTTTCGGATCGTCAGCCTGTACTGCACGGGTTGTAATCCTGCTGTATTCTGTCCAGCCGGCATCCAGATATACATCGATTCTTTCGGAGGCAATCCAGTGCATTCCAAGACGAATTTCCTGGGGAATGGTCAGTCGAAGACTGCGTGTATCAGATACGATTTTTGCTCCACCCATAACTTCCGGCAAACTTACGGTTACATCCGGACTGAACTCATAACGCATTTGAGGGCGCCAGGTCAGACCAGTTTTGAATCGATACGTTGGGGACCACTGAACGCCGGCAAGAAAACTGATATCGGACAATGAGTTCACTCGAAGTTTCCATCGCATATCGAAATCCGGATCAGGATTTCCTGGAAAGGGATTCATTGAACGTTCCCATTTTCCGTATGAACCAAGCAGACCTATTTTAAAACCAAACGCCCAGTTTTGTATGGGCATAAAGCCCAAACCAATGTCCAATCCTCCTGAATACAGCATCATATCAGTACCCTGATAACGGGTTGAACCATCGGATGGATACCGAACACGGTAAGTATCAAAGGTATTCAGTGATACACCGGCGCTGACAAGCCGCGCTCCGAAATTGATACCTGCTGTTACATGCGGCGCATACATCGGTTCATTGCGTGTGTTTGCAGAAGATTGACCCTCCGGATTAACCTCGCCATCCATCATGGTCAACGATAAACCCGAACTGATTGTAAAACGCTCAATCTCAACAAGTGACGCTGGATTCAAATGCATGTTCGAAGGCTCATCAAAACCCGTTGATCTGACACCTCCAAGCGCCATAGACCGGGGACTTGCCCAGGAAAAAACAGGCGACTGCGCTTCAACGTTCCCCAAACAAATTATCAACCATATCATGCTGACCGGAATGATTTGCTTCGTCCACATACAGAATCCTCCAAAACAGATAACACCATTCATCAAACCGCCCCCATTTTTATGCGGATAAACAAATATGTCAACCTGAAGGCTAGTCCGGTCCCTCGAAACACATCTTCTAACCGTTCCCGAGCTTGATACATCTTGAACTGGCTGATACAGTTTATCTGTTACTATGGACTGGCACGGAGGGTAATATGAAAGTCGGTTTTATACAAATGACACCTGAATTCGGACAGGTAAACGCTAATATCAAAATGGCTGAAAAAATGATTCGAACCACTTCGGCAGACTTGCTTGTTCTACCCGAATTTTTTAATACCGGGTATCTATTTTCGGATTTACAGGAAGTACGTGAACTGGCTGAGTGTGTTCCCGATGGCCATACGACAACTCAGCTTTGCAGAATTTCCCATGAAACTGAAACAGCGCTTGTTGCAGGACTGGCTGAAAATGCTAATGGCACATATTATAATTCAGCCATTATGGTGACTCCGGATTATTTGGTTCATCTGTATCGCAAGACTCATCTTTTCGATCGTGAAAAACTGTTCTTTCAACCCGGTAATACCGGGTTTAAAGTGTTTGAGTATCTCGAAACGAAAATTGGAATAATGATCTGTTTCGACTGGTTTTTTCCGGAATCCGTTCGCTCGCTGGCGCTTTCAGGCGCTCAAATTATTGCGCATCCTTCCAACCTGGTACTGCCACACTGTCCGCGTGCCATGATAACACGATGTCTTGAAAACCGTGTGTTTGGAATTACAGCTAATCGTTCCGGTAGCGAAACACGTGGCGGACACCACCTTGATTTTATCGGAAACAGCAGAATCATCAGTCCCGAAAGCAACATACTTGGACAATGCGACAAGGAAGACCATTGTTGCATTATCGCCGATATAGACCCTTCGAAAGCCGACCAGAAAAATGTAACCGGTCGAAATCATATTCTGTCAGACAGACGGCCTGAAATGTATCATACCGACCTTTGTCATGGTAGTTGACTTAAAGCGTCTGAAGGGCTAATCTTGTAACGTCAGGAATCGACTGCATTGGAAGAGAGGTTTAGCTATGAGCCGTCATTGTTTATATTGTGCCAAAGAATTACCTAAAGATGTCACCAACAATTTTTGTTCCAAGAATTGCTGGACAGAGTATAAAAAACTGAAAGCTCTTGACGTAGGAACCGATAAACAGGCCACAGTACTTTTAAAACGATCCGAAATACAAGATGCTCAAATTGGAGCAACAGAACAGAAGCAGGATTCGGTGTCGGAATACGATTCCACCTTCAAACCACCTTCACCCGATTCTTATTCGGATGCAGATGTTTTTGTGGATGCTACCGATAACAACCAATCCTCTGCATCTGCGGCTGTATCGGAACCGAAAATTCCAGAAACGTCGGATTCAATTTCATCCCGTCTGACCTACCTTGAGAATCTGTTTAATCAACAGCTTGAAAAGTCGCCTGGAACAAACAAGGCGCAAGTTGATGAAGTACGACGTTTAATGGATGATATGGCCTTGCGACTGAACAAACTTGAAATTGATCTGGAAAAAGTGGACGTATTTTTACGGTCAGTGGACAAGTTTGAAGACCGATTGCGCCGAATTGAACGTCAGAATCAACAGTCTGGACAAGCGAACAGAATCAAAAACAAAGGTTTTTTTGCCCGGTTGTTTTCGTAAGCAGTTCCAATTGGTAAAAACTCACAATATCTATCGCTTTTGTACTCAGCATTGTTATCAAACATAAAAAATAAAGATTTTGCACAAAACAGTTTAAAACTCGGAAGAAACCGGGTCGCCCATTGATAATGAACCCAGTTTGTCAACAGCCGTTTTATGTATTAAGGAGCCCGGTCGACTTTGGTCCCTTACTCGCCATAGTTCACGTTGAGCATCCAGAAAATTTCCAAGACTTATCAGAGCGTCTGCTTTCATCAAACGGGCTTCCAGAATCTTGTCACGATCGCTGTAATTTTGAATAACTAAATCATACAATCGAACAGCATCAGTGAAATTACCTTTATTTCTGGAAAGATTTGCATAGGTGTTCAGGTATTCAATTTGCAAATCAGGACTTGGCAGACGTCTGAAAATTGGCTCAAGATATGTACATTCCCATCTAGCTTCGTCTTCTTTGCCTGTTTCCGTATAAATGCGTATTTTCTCAAGTCTTGCCAGAGCCGCCATCGCCGGAGGTCCCTTTTGAATCTGATTGTCAAGTACTCGCAAAGCCGATTCCATATTTCCTTCAGCAACATATAATCTGGACAATTGGATTCGGACATGCCTCGATTCGTCATGATCCGGATAGTCTTTCAGGAAATCTTCATAAAAACGAATAGCGGAAGCTCTGTCTCCATCACGAAAAGCGTCTCTGGCACGGTAAAGCAGTTCCCGTTCCCGCACGTCCAACTCCGTTCCGATTGTTATCTTCATGTCACTGGTATCTGCACGCTCCGCCAAAAACAAATCAATCAAACCCGGCATTTCGTGCTCAAGGTGTTCTGTTGCTTTTTTAAATCGTCCGGCAAAAAAGAGACCTGACAGGACTGCTCCAATTATTACAACAACCAGAATTATCCCTGTCATGTTTGGTCCGGTTGATGTACCCCTCGGCCGCGGTTTGGGTGACTGGCCTGCAGAAGTCGGTGGCTTTGATTTGGTTGGCCGTTTTACAGCAGTTGATACCATTGTTGACGTTTTATCTTTTAAGCGGGTTGCTGATACAGTTTCTGACGATGCGCCATGTCTTCCGGATGCTGTGATTACGGAAGTCAGATGATCATTCGGCAACAGTGTTTCTATCTGACCCAGAATATAGACATCATTCGGTCGAAGCCGGGCCAGACGTTTTGAATAGTTGATCGCCTTTATGAAATCACCTTCTGCGCGAGCACGTTTAATGATCTGCATTAACATCGCAACATTATTGGGGTCTGCCCGAACAAGCTGCTCCAGTTCCAGCAGTTTTTCTGATGGTTTTGGATCAGCTCCAGCAACTTTTTTTGTCAACGAATCCAGATAATCTTTGGCCTCGCTATTACCAGGATAAAGGAAAAGACTCCGATAAAATTCTACGGCAGCTTTCTCAGGACGATCTTTCTCATTTGCCAGTAGTATCTTGCCTTTTTCCAGATACCTGATCGAATCTTCAAGACTGACCTTTTTAGAAAACTCTGCCGGATTTCTTAAAAACTCTATAAAACTACCCTCAGAAAAATCAGTTGACGATGAATCATGGGTAATTTCCTTCATCAGTTCGGCTGCTTCTGAAGCGCTTTGAACACGATCATCGGGATTTCTGGCCATCAGCCGGTCAAGAGCAACTTCCATTTTATATGGAACTGCCGGATTCAGCTCAAAAACAGATGGCGGATTGCAGCGAATGATGTTTAACAAAGTAACTGATGGATTTTCTGCAAGAAACGGATTGGATCGAGTCAGCATTTCATACAACAGGACACCCGCAGAAAAAATATCGGATCGTTCATCCACTTTTTTTCCGGATGCCTGCTCAGGTGACATATAGGCCGGGGTTCCAATAACATCTCCTGATACCGTCAGACGGGTAAGATCACTTACCTGTGAAATACCAAAATCAGTAATTTTAATCCGGCCGCTTTTATCAATCATGATATTGGAGGGTTTGATATCGCGATGAATAATACCCAGTCGGTGTGAATAATCCAGACCTCGGAATAATTGCCAGGTTATGTAGGCCGCAACGCTTACTGGCACTCGTTCAATACCGCCAAGGGATGTTTTAAGATCACCACCTTCAATGTATTCCATGACAATTGCCGGGTTGCCCTGCCATTCACCATAGCCAATAACTTTGACGATGTTTTTATGGTCCATACGTATGCTGGCCTGAACCTCATGAAAAAAACGCGTTA
>PWNJ01000036.1 GCA_003558985.1 candidate division CSSED10-310 bacterium | reverse complement strand
TTAGCGAGTAAATACCACTGTGAGGTTCATTACGACATCAACAGGAATGTCATTTTGTGTTCCAGGATTAAACTTCCATTGTCTGACGGCCTGAATGGCGGCTTCGTCACAAAGTGTGTTTTTTGTAAACAGTACAAAAAAATGCCCTGTTTCCAGGGCATTCAAATTATCAATATATATTTTTGGTTATACTTAACGTCGAAGCGTAAATTGAACAGTCAGGTTCATAATAACATCGATTGGAATATCGTTTTGTGTTCCGGGCTTGAATTCCCACTGGCGGACCGCTTCAATAGCGGCTTCATCACACAAAGTATTCAGTGATCGGACAACTTTGACATCTCTGACTCTACCGGTGCGATCGATAATGGCTTCCAAAATAACCATACCCTGAATGCCAGTACGTCTGGCGATTTCCGGATATCTTGGTTCAACACGTTTAACGATGGTTGGTGGTTGCACATTTCCACCAACGCGAAGCGGTTCATCCGGCAATGGTTCGGGTTCAGCGAAATCAAGATCATCAAAATCGAATACAATATCGAACTCATCATCAGACGCGGCGAGCTGATCAAGGTCAACAGGCTCCTGCTGTGGAACGGGTCGGGCAAGCCGTTGTTCGCGTCGTTGAACCTGGGGTTCTTCGGGTAATTCTTCGGGTGGTGGTGGCGGTGGCACATAGCGTTGCATCTGCATAAAATCCCGCTGTTCTCTTTCCCAGTCTCGTGCAGTATCAAATTGAGCAATAGGAGGAAGATACAGGATCATTATATGCAGAATAATGGCAAGCAGTATTGCCCAGTCCATACTGATCCGATCACGTCGTTTCAGTATTTCTTTTTGTTTTTGTACATGATCAAAATTCATGCTCTACCCTCCTTTCCGTATTTTACCATGACCGCATATCCTGACGTGAGGGCAATGCGATGTTCTGAACGCCAATTATCTTCAAATGATCCAGAACATCCATCATATGGCCGTAATTTGCGTCCATATCCATTTGAATAATAACAAACTGTTCCGGTTTAATTGCCAGAACGGGTCTTATATACGGTCCAAGATCATTTAAATTTTTCGGCATTCCGTCAACAACAAGCCGACCGGATGCCTGCACCGCAATAGTAATTGCTTCCAATTCTTCTTCAGGTATATCTTCTCTGTCACGCGGGGGAGGGGGCAGACGAAAATCTATTCCTTGTTGCGCGGCAAAAGCGGTGGTTACCATAAAGAAGATAAGGAGCAAAAACGCAATATCCGACATGGAAGAGTTCGGAATGTCTGCGCCTACTTTTGAGCTTCGTAAAAATCGCATAATTACCTCGCTAGTCCGTTCGAGGTTCAGTCGGCAGACTCAGGTTACGCACCCGGGCCATTCGAAGCTGTTCCAATAGTTCATCAACCGTTTCCCAGCGAACTCCTTTATCGATTTTCAGAAAAAAGATTCGCTCCGGGTCACTGGCTATTTCAAGAGCTGCCATTGGCTGAATATCCGCCATCATGACACGTTCTCCGCGAAACTGAATAAAACCGTTTGTTTGAACGGATATAATTTCATGATCTTTGTCAATTTCCGTTCGTGTCGCTGTACGAGGAAGCTCCACCGGAGTTCTGTCAACGGTAAACGTTGTTGTGACCATGAAAAAAATCAGCAGCAAAAACGCGATGTCGGACATTGACGAATTCGGTATTTCCGCTTTCGTCTTTCCACCTCTTCTGCGTTTAAATACTTTCATTGTTTCCTCAGTAAGTAATTGACCAATTTATTCCGATGTGGATAAATCGTCCATATACTCCAATAACAATCCACTGGATTCTTCCATTTCAAGGACCAGTTTGCTGACTTTGGAAGTAAAATAATTGTAAAATGTCATTGCTGGAATACCGATAATCAATCCGGTAGCGGTTGTTATCAGGGCCTCCGAAATACCAACAGCGACAAGCGCCGGATTATTCATTCCATGGGCTGCGATTGCTTCAAATGATTTGATCATACCAGCAACTGTGCCTAAAAATCCCATTAAGGGCGCGATGGAAGAACATGTGGCAAGGCCGGTTAGACCCCGTTCAAGCCGTGACATTTCAATACCGCCAGACGCAGCTATCGCTGTTTCAATTTCTTCTCGGGATTTACCGGTTTTAAGAAGTCCAGCTTTCATAATGGAAGCTATTGGGCCTTTGTAGTTTTCACACAAGGTTATTGCTTCCTTAATTTT
The DNA here is from genome assembly GCA_003558985.1 of candidate division CSSED10-310 bacterium. GTDB lineage: Bacteria > CSSED10-310 > CSSED10-310 > CSSED10-310 > CSSED10-310 > CSSED10-310. The sequence goes on along the minus strand of PWNJ01000036.1, from coordinate 3,054 downwards.
TCCGTTTTCAAGCAATGTCCGGATTTTTTTCAGAAACTCAGGCGTGTTAATGGACACTCTGTAGTAGTAAACCATCCTTTCAATAACCATGCCTATAACGGTGATACTGATTGCCAGCAAAGGCCACATCATCGGACCCCCCCTGTCGAAATACATCAGTAATGCGAATTGCTCAAAACCTGTGACCATGTTTCAATACCTCCTGAAAAAGTCATAATCAAATTTCGTTGCGGCTGGGTTGTAGCCTCCAACCTGACCGCTATCACTATATTACAAAAAATAATCAAAATAAACCAGTTTTAATTCCCGGAAAAATGGCAGGCACAGAAATGCCTCTCTCCAATACTCCTGTACACGGGTTCCGTATGTTTACAGATTTCTTGATACTTCCCCCTGGGGCAGCGTGTATGAAACCGGCAGCCCTTTGGCGGATTTAACGGTGACGGGACCTCTCCCTCCAGTAAACTCCGTTTGCGTCTGGATGACGGGCGTTCTGCCGGAACTGACGCAAGCAAAGATTGTGTATAGGGATGTGCAGGTTGCGAAAAAAGTTTTTGAACGGGAGCTGATTCGAAAATTTTGCCCAGATACATGACTGCAACATGTGTTGCAAAATGCCGTATAACTGACAAATCATGTGAAATAAACAGATAGGTTAACCCGAATTGATCCTGCAGTTCGTGTAACAGATTCAAAACCTGCGCCTGAATAGAAACATCAAGCGCGCTGACAGGTTCGTCACAGATTATCAATTTGGGATTTAATGCCAATGCACGCGCAATTCCGATTCGCTGACGTTGACCCCCTGAAAATTCGTGAGGATATCTGTCTGCTATATTTTTCTGAAGTCCTACGTAATCCAGCAGTTCATAGACACGTTTTCGGCGATTTAATCTGTTTCCGGCACGATGAATAATCATACCTTCTTTAATAATCGCTTCAACAGTCATGCGAGGATTCAGGCTTGAATACGGGTCCTGAAAGATAATCTGAATATCTCGACGAATATTTTGAAAAGCTCTTTGATCAATGGCAGTCAAATCCATTGCTTCGAACAGTATTTGTCCGCTGGATGGCGTCAACAGGCCTGCAATGCAACGGCCAACGGTTGTTTTTCCGCACCCGGATTCTCCAACCAGACCAAAACATTCGCCTGAGGCAATACTGAAAGATATATCATCAACCGCTTTTATATGGCCTGTTACACGGGACATTATGCCTTGACGAACTGGAAAATATTTCTTCAAATTGATCAATTCAAGAAGACAGCTCATTGCTTACCTGCCGGAGTATACAAAACACATCGAACCGATTTGCCGTTGTCGAACTTTGTCATTTGGTTTGTCGCATCTGGTCTGGAGCATACCGCATGTGCATGTGGACATCGGGGAGCGAACGCGCAGCCCGGTGGAAGATTCAGCAAAGAAGGCACCATTCCCGGAATAGCTGACAGTTTTTTTCGTTTTACGAAATGGTCACTGATAACCTGAGTAGCGCTGTCCCGAAGTTGGTTTTCCTGAGAAACTGTATCAACGGAAGGGGCTGATGCAAGTAAACCCTGTGTGTATGGATGGAGTGGTTTGGCAAACAAGTCCTTAACATTTGCTGTTTCGACAAGTTTACCTGCATACATTACCGCAACGTTGTCGGCGGTTTCAGCCACCACACCCAAATCATGTGTTATCAATAAGATGGACAGGCCCGATTCCTTGCGCAATGTCATCAGCAAATCCAGAATTTGAGCCTGAATAGTCACATCAAGTGCGGTTGTCGGTTCGTCAGCGATCAAAACCTGCGGATTACATGCAAGCGCCATGGCTATCATTACTCGTTGACGCATTCCACCAGATAACTCATGCGGATATTCATTAAATCGTTTTGATACATCCGCTATCATTACTTTTTCCAGTAATTCACACACCCGTCTGGCGGCTGATTTTCGATTAATATTTTCATGAAGCATTATTACTTCCATTACCTGATCGCCAATTGTAAAAACAGGATTTAAAGCTGACATAGGCTCCTGAAAAATCATCGCCAGATCATTACCCCGTAATCGTCTCATCTGTCTCTGAGTTAACGAAAGGATATCAACGCCATTGAACAATATTTTGCCCGAAATAATTTTGCCTGGGGGAGATGGTATCAAACGCATAACAGATAATCCGGTGACACTCTTTCCACATCCTGATTCACCCACCAGAGTCAGAATTTCGCCCCGTTCAAGATTTAGAGACAGATTATCTACTGCTCTTGCGAATCCATGATCAGTAAAAAAACCGGTTGTCAAACCATCAATCTGAAGCACAGAACTCATATTGCCTCCTGACTTCTATTGAAAATATACTATTAAAAGAGAAAAATAAATCATAAGTAACATTGTTAACGTCAGTTTTATATCTATTGACTTGCACAAAGCACAATGCTAGCATTATTGCTGTTTTTCAAGGGGGTTTGTTATGAACAGAAAAGACAAGGATCAAACCGATTGGCGTTACAAATTAAGAGCTTTTAGTGATTCCATGTTCAGAAACTGCCAGATTGTTCGAAAACGTTGGGAGATTTCCTCCTGCGAAAAAAAACGCAAAATGGAGATAATTCGGCTGGGTAATCTTGCCTATCGACTACACAAGAAAAAATCTCTTACAGTGGATGAGCTTGAAAAACAGGTTCAGCGAGTGGAAAAAATTGACACTGATTTGAAAAATCTTGAGGAGCATTTGCGTGACCTGATTATAAGGGCTGATGTACCACAACAGTTGACTTCTGGCGCTGCTGACGAAACAGCAGAAGTAACGAAGCAGGATGTGAACAAAGTTGAAGAAAAACCAGTTAAAACTCCGTCAGCCAGCGAAAAAGAAAAACCAGCTTCAACGCCTGCTAAAGCATCAGAAGTAACGAAAAAAGAATCCAGCCAGGAATCAGCGCTTGAAAAGCCAGCCAAACAGCCGGTAAAAGATGATAAACCAAAGACTGAAACCAAAAAAGAAACACAGACCAACACACCTGACAAAAAACCTTCCAAAACAGCATCTTCGGATTCAGTGAGGCAGG
>PWNJ01000105.1 GCA_003558985.1 candidate division CSSED10-310 bacterium | reverse complement strand
CGTTACGCAACCGAAAAGAAGATATCCCGATGCTGGCCAACCAGTTTATCGCCCGAAATAACCGGCTGCAGAATAAATCCGTCCAGGGTCTGACTACTGATGCGCTATCGCTTTTCATGGCTTACGACTGGCCCGGTAATATCCGGGAACTGGAAAATGTTATCGAACGAGCTTTTGTTTTATGTAAAAACGACTGGATAACACTGTCACATCTTCCCGCTGAACTGATTTCACACAAACCGAATACCGAAAATCAAACCCATATTCATACCACGCGCAATCTGGTGGAAACCCGCCTGATTAGCGCCGCGCTTCACCGCAATGACGGAAACCGAGTCAAAACAGCAAAAGAACTCGGCATCCACAAAACCACTCTGTACAGAAAAATGAAAAAACTGGGGCTTTTATGACCGTCGCCGCCAAGGCAAATGTGGCCCATACAGTTTGTTCTACTATTTACATTGCCTGATCGCTATCGGCCTGTCCTGAAAAATCCCGCCACAAACACCCATTCCTGCACCCGGATATTTAATATGAAAGCGCCGGACATTGACAATTAGTACATTTTAGCGTACATTACTGTACGTATGGAGGTGAATTATGAAAACTGTTACGGTTACGGATTTTCGAAAAAATATATCAAATATGTTGTCTTTTGTTGAGAAAGGTGACTCCATTGTTCTGATCCGCCATGGAAGCCCTGTTGCCGAGATTGTGCCGTGTTTGCCGCCCAATCGTTTTCCAGCATGGAAACAACCCGCTGTGCGATTGATATCCCGCGGTGTTAAATTGTCATCCGCTATTCAAGAAGAACGGTCCAATGAAAGTATTTTTTGATTCATCTGCGCTTGCGAAACGCTACATTAACGAAAAAGGCTCCGACAGCGTTGAACAGGTCTGCCGTAACGCCTCAACCCTTGGCGTATCCGTCCTGTGCTGTCCCGAAATTGTGTCAGCACTGAATCGACTTGTTCGTGAAAAACAATTGACCCGCCTGGAATATGACACTCTGAAAACCTGTTTGCTGTCTGAAATCAACGATGCAGAGGTCGTAAATCTTGTTCCCGGTGTGATCGCTGACAGTATAAACATTCTGGAAAACAATCCTGTTCGGGCTATGGATGCTCTGCACATCGCATGCGCACATCGGTGGAATGCCAATGTATTCGTTTCTTCAGATGACCGGCAACTGAAAGCTGCCCAAAAAACAGGATTAAAAACACAACACGTCTAACACCAACGATTGATTGTTCGCGCGCATAAACGTTGCAAAATTGCAATTAATGGTTGGATGAAGGGTGCACTTTTGCACTCTTTTCGCGTCTGCCTGTATCTCATGACAGGTTATAAAATGTATTGATATCAACAGGTTATCTATTTTCGCGTCTCGTACAAAACGCCTGGTACGTGTCTTGCTCCATGATCTTGCGAAAGGAGTGAATGACCTGGAACAATGAAGACCGCTTTCGCACATTGGAATAACAGGATTGCCCCCGTCTTCGATACAGCCCGGCATATAGTCATTATCGATACAGGTTCAGTTCAGAATCATACGGAAACGCTTGAGTTGATCCCGGACAATCAGCCGCTGCTGAAAATACGGCAATTGCGCGACAAAGGTGTTCAGATACTTGTGTGCGGAGCGATTTCCAGACCAGTACGCCAGATGATCTCAGCGTATGGGATTCGGGTCATTCCTTTCATAACCGGTGATCTTCAGGATGTTATTCAGGCATGGCGCTGTGGCACGCTTGAAATCGGGTCATTTTCCATGCCGGGATGTTGTCAAAAGAGACATCGTAGAACGGGTGACCGGAACAGTTATCAGGAGGATTCAACGATGAAAACAGGAAAACGTGGAATGCAGACCGGCCGCGGCCGGGGTAATGCGGGACAAAATGCTGTGAACCGGAACGATATTGGGCGAAGCAGTGGCCGGGGCAGAATGGGTGGCCCATTGGCGGCAGGCCCGTCCGGTTTCTGTGTCTGCCCGAAATGCGGCCACAAGGAACAGCATCAGCGCGGAATACCGTGTGTTGAGCGGCAGTGTTCACAATGCGGCGCTGCGATGATGCGCCAGTAAACCGTTTAATTATTTATGGAAAGGAGATGAAACCATGCCACGAGGTAATGGAACAGGCCCTGCCGGAATGGGCAGGATGACCGGACGCGCAGCCGGATACTGCGCAGGGTTTATGACGCCCGGATTTGCAAACCCGTATCCGGGTTTCGGTCGGGGAATGGGTATGGGCCGGAGTTTTCGCGGCGGTGGATATGGGCGCAGAAATATGTTTTATGCGACGGGTCTTCCGGGATACGCACGCTACAGCGGATTTCCGCCTGCACCGGAATATTATCCGGGATATCAGACGCCGGATCCGGAATTTGAAAAACAAATGCTGAAACAGCAGTCGGATGCGCTGCGTTCAGAACTGGACGCGCTTCAGACTCGGCTTAACGAGTTGGAACAAGGGTCTTCGGATGAATAACGCATGAATGAATGATACCTCTGCAGTCAGTTTCCGGGTTATCCTGGAGTGGCTGCAGCCGGTTTCATATCACGTGTCAGCTTTTTAACAGTTTGGAAAATGTGTTTGGGAAGGAGATATCATTTATGAAAATTGCATTCACAACATCGGGTGATAATCTGACTGCTGCTCTGGACAGCCGTTTTGGACGAGCATCGAAATTCCTGATCTACGATCTGGAACAGAATACACACATGGTTATTGACAACAATCAGAATCGTAATGCAGCCCAGGGCGCAGGAATTCAATCTGCTGAAACCGTAGCTCGGTTTGGCGTGGACGCGCTTGTAACAGGCCACTGCGGCCCGAAAGCGTTTCGCACTCTGAAAGCGGCCGGTATCAAGATATATAATTCAAGTGCCGGCACGATATCGGACGCTCTGGAAATGTATCGGTCAGGCAAACTGACTGAGGCGAATTCTGCTGATGTTGACAGTCACTGGACGTGATGCAAGAAAGCGCTGAACGATGAAAATCGCTGTTGCATCAGGTAAGGGAGGCACCGGAAAAACCACGATTGCAGTGAATCTTGCGGCGGCTTTCGACCAGGCCGTTCAATTGCTGGATTGTGATGTTGAGGAGCCGAATGTGCATTTGTTTTTGAAGCGGGACAATATCGCTGAAAGAATCGTAACCATGCCGATCCCCGAAGTTGACGAAACGCGATGCACCGGCTGTGGCGAATGCGGCTGTTTCTGCGAGTTCAATGCGATTGTATCGGTTGGCTCGAAACCGCTGGTGTTTCCTGAAATGTGCCATGGCTGTGGTGGATGTCAGAAAATTTGTCCCGAACAGGCCCTGCGTGAAACCCCGGTTCGCATTGGTACAACAAAAACATCGACCAGTCGCCATATCACGTTGACGGAAGGAAATCTTGATGTCGGTCTTGCTATGGCGCCGCCCGTTATAAAGGCTGTCAAGGCACAAGTGCAAAACGAATTACCAGCAATTCTGGATGCTCCCCCGGGAACATCATGTCCGGTAATCGCGGCGATCCGGGATGTTGATTATGTCATCATGGTAACCGAACCGACACCATTCGGCCTGCATGACCTGGCGCTGGCGGTTGATATGGTGAACACTCTTGGAATACCGTTCGGCGTCGTCGTTAACCGGGCGGGGAGCGGTGACCATCGGGTACATGAGTTTTGCCATAATCGGAATATTTCTCTGATTCTGGAAATACCCGATGACCGCCGCATTGCAGAAGCGTATTCTCGCGGTGAACTGATCGTTGACGCTTTGCCGGAATACAAGCCGCTGTTCGCGAGACTTAAAACCGGCATCAATACACTTGTTCACGGAGTTCACCGATGACAACGCGCGTGCACAAAGTTTGCCGTGAATGGTTATCAGTTGAAAATACACCGGTTTCAGCAGGAGATGATTTATGAAAGAATTGGTTGTAATCAGCGGAAAAGGGGGCACGGGTAAAACCAGCGTGACCGCGTCCTTGGCTGTGATGGCCGGAAATGCCGTAGTTGCTGATTGTGATGTTGATGCAGCCGATCTGCATCTGCTGCTGTCACCATCAGTGATGGAAAAACATGTTTTTCGAAGCGGCCACGAAGCAGTCATAAGAACTGACGATTGTACAGGGTGTGGAACGTGCCGATACAATTGCCGATTTGACGCCGTAAAACCGGCAGACCATTCCATCGGTAATCCCGTATATACCATTGATCCGATCGCCTGCGAAGGGTGTGGTGTGTGCGTACATTTCTGTCCGGTCAATGCGATTGATTTTCCGGAACAAATCTGCGGTGACTGGATGATCAGTCAAACCCGGTGCGGGCCAATGGTGCATGCACGACTGGGCATCGCAGCCGAAAATTCCGGCAAACTGGTTTCCCTTGTCCGCCAGGAAGCTCGCCGGGTCGCAAAAGAAAACGGACACAACACCATTATCGTGGACGGCCCCCCGGGCATCGGGTGCCCGGTCATAGCGTCATTAACCGGATCAACCCATGCTCTGGTCATTACCGAACCGACCGTTTCCGGTGAACATGACCTAAAACGTGTTCTTAAATTGACTCGTCACTTCAACATCCCAACATTCGTCTGTGTCAACAAATGGGATTTGAACGTATCCATGACGCAGAATATCGAATCGCTGGCACAACGCTCCGGAGCAAAGATTGCCGGCCGTATCCGATATGACACAAACATGACTCAAGCCCAAATACAGGGATTGGCAATTGTCGAAACGAAATCGCCGGCAGCAGACGATATCCGAAGCATCGAGGCATTTCTGACAACCGGTAAGGAATAGACAATGATTTTTACAACACATATCAAACCGCCCAAATTATCATAAGAAGGGCATTAACCATGAAAAGACAATCAGAATAAAAAAGGAAAAAACTCATGAAACAAAACGATACTGAACACAACAAGGACATTCAGGAACAGCAACAACTGGACAGCCGTCTTGCGCATATCCGGAACACATTCGTGGTTTTATCGGGAAAAGGCGGTGTCGGCAAAAGCACAATAGCTGTCAATTTTGCAATGGCCCTGACTGAAAGCGGATACCGGGTCGGATTGCTGGATGTCGATTTTCACGGTCCAAGTATTCCAACTATGCTGGGGCTGGAGCACGAAACCATTCAGCAGGATGACGACGGACTGGTGCCAGTCGCAATCGGCTCGTTGAAAGTTATGTCGGTTGGATTTTTTCTTCAGAACAGGGATGACGCCGTGATCTGGCGAGGCCCGATGAAAATGAGCGTCATCAAACAATTGCTGAAAGATGT
>PWNJ01000084.1 GCA_003558985.1 candidate division CSSED10-310 bacterium | reverse complement strand
TTTTGCAGATTAATAATGTAAATACCATTTCTTTCGCCGAAAATGTATTTTTTCATTTTCGGGTTCCAGCGTTTTGTCTGGTGTCCGAAATGGACGCCTGTTTCCAAAAGCTGCCGCATTGTGACTTGTGTTGTCATGTTCAAAACCTCCTCGGGTTAAGCTTTGATGTATTTCTGCGCCGGTTCACAACCTGCATTGGCAGGCACCCATGACCGGCATCCATACATCTGAATAATCGTTAAAGCGGACATATCCGCCGGTAATCTCATATTAACGTTTTGAGAACTGGAAGCGTGCTCTGGCGCCTTTCTGCCCGTATTTTTTCCGTTCAACAGTTCTGGGATCACGGGTCAGCAAACCTGCTTTTTTTAAAGGCGGTCGCAAATTAATATCAAAATCTACAAGAGCTCGTGAAATTCCATGCCTCAGCGCTCCGGCCTGTCCGGAATTTCCACCGCCACGAATCGTGGCATGGACATCAAACTTCCCGCTGGTTTCTGTTACATCAAAAGGTTGATTGATAATCATACGCAGTGTGGCACGTTTAAAATGGACGTCAAATTCGCGGCCATTGATAACGTATTTGCCGGTGCCCGGTTTAATTCTTACTCGAGCGACAGATTCTTTCCGGCGACCTGTACCGTAATAAACTTCCTGAGACATTTGTTTGTTAACCTCCCACTACCTTGCTGGCAGCTTTGATAAATTTATTTTCTGATACTTCAATTGCAACCGGCATTTGCGCCTGATGCTGATGGTTTGGACCCGCATAGACACGCAGTTTTTTATTCAGTTTTCGGCCAAGCCTGTTTTTAGGAAGCATTCCCTGAACAGCAAATTGAACAATGCGCTCCGGATATTTTTCCAGCAGTTCTTCAGCCGTTTCTTCACGAAGACTTCCCATATAACCGGAATGCTTGTAATATTTTTGAGTCTGCCACTTATTGCCGGTAAACACGACCTTTTCCGCATTGATAATCACAACATGATCACCCATATCAATGTGAGGTGTGTAGTCGGGACGATGTTTTCCACGAAGCAGCAGGGCCGCCATTGAGGCCAGTCGTCCAACTGTTATTCCGTCCGCATCCAGCAGATACCAGTTGTTTGAGGCATCTTCTTTTCTTACAAAATTTGTTGTTTTCATAATATGGTCTTTTCTCCCGATTCAATAACGTTTTTATCAAAATATCCAACAGGGCCGGACAAATCGGGGATATTACTCCCGGCATGACCTGTCTGTCAAGCATAAACCGGATTTTCCGGATATTTTTTCAGCATCACTCCATATACCTGACATTTGTCAGACATAATCCGTGCGGAGCTGCTGTCGGACCGGCTGCTGACCGGTCTTTGGCCATGACAATTCGACCAAACTCATCCTTCGATATGGTTCCTCTGCCAACCATCATCAATGTACCAACTATAATACGAATCATATGCTGAAGAAAAGAACTGGCTTCAAAATATAACGTTAAAACCTCGCCATGTATTGATCCGTCCGCTTCAATCATTCGCCGGATTGAATGGTCTGACATATCGTTACTACTCCGAAAACTTGAGAAATCCGTTTCACCAATCAGATGCTCACACGCCGCACACATCGCATCAGTGTTCAGCTCATACGGCACATGCAAGGCATATAACCTGTTAAAAACACTCCGTGTTGCCGACATATCAATGGTATATTCATATCGGCGTGATATCGCTGAAAAACGCGCATGAAAATCCGACGGAACATCGTCAAGCTTTTTAACGGCGATATCCTTTGACAATAATGAATTTACACCTTTCATCATTCTGTCACCCGCCAATGTGCTGGCAGTTCGAAAATTGACAACCTGTCCGGCCGCATGAACTCCGGTATCGGTGCGCCCCGCAGCATATACTGTCACCGGCTGATTTGTTATCAAAGACAAAACACGCTCCAGATCGCCCTGAACCGTGCGCCCTTCACGCTGGCGCTGATATCCCCAGAAATCAGTGCCATCATATTCAATTACCAGTTTTATATTCCGCATCCGTATATGCTCTCATTCGTTGTTCGTTGTTTTCAATACCCGACAATATGTTTCAAATGTCTTCTCCGCCGCGGTTGTCCATGAATACCCGGCCGCTCTGGCAAGTCCTTTAACCAACATTTCCTGTCGCAACGATCCATCGGATAAAACACGTATCATAGCTTTCTTTATTGAACCTGCCTGAAATGGATCAAAATACACCGCCGCATCACCTCCAACTTCCGGAAGTGACGCAATCCGGGAACAAATCACAGGCGCACCACATGCCATAGCTTCCAGAACCGGCAATCCGAATCCCTCATAGACCGATGGAACTACAATTGCCATAGCTCCACGCATTATTTCGATCAGATGAGGCCGTTCCAAATATCCGGTAAAAATGATCCTGTCTCGAAAATCACTGGATTTCATTATGGAATCAATATCTGCTGTTTTCCATCCTATTGCTCCTGCAACAACCAATTGAATGTCACTGTTGATGGTTGCCGGTCCAGCTATAAATGACTCAATACAGCGAGCAAGATTTTTTCTGGGCTCATATTTTGCCGCAGTCAGAAAATACGGCCGGTCAATCCCGTGATGGCGAAGAATATCCATTTCGGGCGGTTTATGCGTAAAACATGGCGCCGCAGCCTCAGAAATCACGTCCACACGCCCCCGAACAGAAGGAAACATCTCCTCCGTTTCACTTTTTGTAAATTCCGATACAGCAATAACTCGTTCCGCACGGTTAATGGCAGTTCGAGTCATCCAGCGCCAATATAAATTATATTTCAGTGTATTGGTTTCCGGATGCCGGAATGGCGCCAGATCATGTATTGTTACGACATACGCGGCTTTTGAACGAATAAAGGGCAGTTGATAAGCAGGATCATGAAACAGATCAATGGAATGGCTGTTCAGGATGCGCGGAAGTCTGACATGTTTCCAGTACTCACCCTGCAAGTGGTTTTCCACCGGCCATTTCACATTGACCATTGTTACCCGCTCAGTTATGTCTGACAAGAGCGCTCCAGAGTCAGGTGTTGCAAACAGGATCAGTTCATGCCCCCGTCGTGGAATCAGATGTGCCAGAGCTGTTACCAGCCCGAGTGTATAACTGCCCAATCCGGTCATACCCGGTTGAATTCGGCGGCAGTCAATGGCAAATTTCATTCCTGACACTGCCTTTCATCTGCAGAAAACTCCGGATACCGTATTGCCACGTGTTCAAAAATGAATTCCATCCATTGATTCATCGTGACGTTGTTATCGTAGTTTTCGGCAATTCTGCGTCCGGCATGACCCATTGCGCCACGCAAATCCGCATTCTTTATCAAACGACGCAATGCCGTCGTAAAACCGGTGATATCATCCGGATCAATTCGAAAACCGTTCACGCCATATGTTACAAGACGTTTGTGGCCACCAATATCCGACACGACAACCGGTCGGGCGAATGCCATCGCTTCCAGAACAGATAATCCGAAAGATTCCTGCCTTGAGGCCGATACTACGATGTCACTTTCATTCAAAACTGTGTGGATGTCATCAACAAAACCGGTCAAAATGATTCGCTTCTGAAGACTTTCCGCCTGTATCATTTTTTGAAGGATTCGCGTGTAAGCGCCGCTGACTGCTGATTCAGATTCCGTTAACTCCGCTGTTTGACTGGAAGAATGGCCGGCATCCTCTGTTCCGGTTATCAGAAGATAGATATTCAGGCCTTCTGATAACAATGCTTTTACTGATTCCAAAACCACATGTTGGCCTTTGTCAGGCGCAAGTCGGCCGGCAGTCAGAATGACCACTGCATTCGACGGAATATTAAATCCAGCACGCCATTGCCCGTTTTTGTCAACCTGAAACAAAGCCGGCAGATCAACGCCATTGGGAATCACTCGAATACGATTATCCGGAACACCAATTGTCTGAAGCTGTTTTGACAGTGAATCCGATACGGTAATCCAGCCGGATATGTTCCGCACTATAAACCGTCCGGTCAGATCAAACAATGCTCGTTTGAACATTCGTTTTGGAGCAATATCCGCATGTACGGCACAAATAACAGGAATTTCAATTTTTCCGGCCAGACCATTAACAACAACCGCTGACCATAATGAATTACAAAGAATGATGACCGGTTCATCCGATGTCTGCCTGTGCTTTTCAATAATTATCCGGACAGATTCTATTATGTGTCGTCTGGCGGCCGGTTTAAACCAGTTCGACTTCAGACTTCGAAGGTCAACGTAATCGGCATGTGTTCCTGTAATGCGACTGACTGCCGTATCAAACGCGCCGGGCCCGCTGGTAATTACCCTCAGTGTCACTGTTTTATATCGCGGATCGGTGACAATATGCCGGCAAACATTCAAAATAACCTGTTCGGCACCGCCAATATGCGGAAAGTCATTGATCACAACTGCCAGAATCCGGTTCGTCATGGGTTCAATTTGCTTCCATGAACCGTATGAAGAATGTGTGCAAACAACTGCCAGTCAGACTCAAAAATCGCCTCACCATAGCCGCGGCCTCCCATTTCTCCATAGCTTCTGTGCCGGTTCAACCCCTCAACAATCGTCCGGGTGTAATCGGATACGCTGTTCTGGCTTTCAAAACACTGGACTGCCCGTCGTTTCAGCTCAATAAAACCGGTAATATCAATGATTCTGTTTGGTATCAGCGGAATAATACTTTCATATCCGCGCACCAGTGGCGGGTCCGGCATTTGCTGAAGCGCTTTAATAACAATTTCAGTCGCGGCAATGTGATCGAAATGATAGTCAATCGGAAACGGTGTATAAATGTATTTTGGGTGAACTGTTTGAATTGTACGTTTGAGAAACTCGATCTTACTTTTGCCTGGACGGAGCTTTCCATCCGGTTCATTTTGAAAGCTGATGGAGGTGATACCCAGAATCTTTGCAGCGCTCCGGCATTCTTCCTGGCGATTGAACGCGAGAGTATTATCATTTTTTTCAGCATTTTCAGTTCCGCGAGATCCGTCAGTCCAGATAATTGAATGGACCTCTCCCCCGGCCGCGATGTGACCCGCAATCGCACCTCCAATTGCCAGCACATCATCATCCGGATGCGGTGAAATACATAGCGCCACGGCCTTATCAAGCGCATCCGACACCACCGGTCGGAATTCGGGTGAACCGGTGAACCTGCAGGCCCGATTCAACCGGGCAAGTCCCCGCGCAATCAGATTGTAGCGAAATGACTGAAACATTTTAACCGGTCCTGAAAACGTCATTGCAGTCTCCTAAACACAATCCGAGTCACCGGAACTGAGCCGCCATCGACGGGCATCCCACAAATAGCGGTTAAACTCCGGTGGTTGAAACGATCGAATTACGTGATA
>PWNJ01000044.1 GCA_003558985.1 candidate division CSSED10-310 bacterium | reverse complement strand
GGCAAGTGAATAATAGCGTTCGACCAGAAACAGGGACGCTCCCAGAATCGCACAGTTGACGGCGATCAGCGGCAAAAAGATGCCCAAAGCGTTATAGAGTTTCTGACTGAACGCATCAATAGCCATTTCGACGATTTGCACCATGACGGCGATCGTCGCGATATAGGCGATAAACCCCAGAAAACTCAGGTCAACATCCGGCAGTCCGGCCCATGTCAACGCGCCTTCCCGCAACAGATAGTTGTATATAAACCAGTTTGCCGGAGCGGTGATTGTCATGACGAAAATAACGGCCAGCCCCAGTCCCCATGCCGTATCAACACGTTTGGACACGGCCAGGTATGAACACATTCCCAGAAAATAGGCCAGCAGTATGTTTTCAATAAAAATTGATCGAATGGCAAGATTCAGCAGTTCCATGATCAATCCTCCACCTTGCCGGAAATACCGCGCTGCACCCAGATAATGACTCCCAGCAACAGGAACGCTCCGGGAGCGAGAACCATGATACCGTTGTTTTCATATCCCCACTGATACAGGATTTGCGGGACGATATTCAGTCCGAACAGCGTGCCAAAACCGAACAATTCCCGAAAGAACGCGACTGCCATCAATATCCATGCATATCCCAGACCGTTTCCCAGTCCGTCCAGAAAGGCTTTACCGGGAGGATTACTCATGGCAAACGCTTCAGCCCGCCCAAGAATAATACAATTGGTAATAATCAGACCGACAAACACGCTAAGCTGTTTTGAAATATCATATACCAGCGCTTTCAAAATCAGGTCTGCCAGAATAACCAGAGTTGCGATGACGGACAGCATGACAAGAATACGTATTTTGGATGGTATAAAATTTCGTAACAGCGATACAATCGTGTTAGACAGGGTCAAAACAGCAATCACTGCCAGCGACATGACGAAAGCCGTATCCAGTTTGACCGTGACGGCCAGCGCGGAACATATTCCCAGAACCTGCAGTGAAATTGGATTATTGTCCCACATCGGATCGGTGACGGTTTTTTTTGATTTTCTATCCATCAGACTCATATCAGACTCCCGGAATTTGCGGTATTTCACCGCGTCGGACAGTTTGCAAAAATGGTTCATAGCGTTGCAGGTCGCGTTCCAGAAACACATTAATACCATTGCCGGTCATGGTGGCTCCACTGATGCCGTCCACCATGTGGCGACGTTGTGTTTCCGGCGTATCCGGCGGTATGGCTCCTTTTACGACGGTAATAGATCGCAAAACTCCGTCATCATCGAAGATTTTTTTCCCGACAAAATTATCGGTAAACCAGCGCGCATCGACTTCTCCACCCAGACCAGGTGTCTCGCCATGACTGTAAAACGTGATTCCCATAACTGTTTCGCCATCGTCTTCAATGGCAATATATCCATATAATGTTGACCAGAGCCCTGCTCCGGATATGGGTATTCCGTATCCGGTGACAGTACCGTTATCCACACGTGCAAACACCGGAAACATATCTGAATCCGGCGTTTCACCCGGCATATCAGTTGATACATCAGATTGAATCCGGCCCTGTTGATCCACAAAAAATTCCCGGACATGACGATCATACAGATCATTCATTTCGTCCATTTCAATTCGTGTTCTGCCGTCGTGAATATCCAGCGCCCGCAGAATATTTCTTCTGATATCAACGGCTTCATTGCGCTGTATAACCGGTTTCAGACCACCCGCCGTTAACGCCAGAACGACGCTGCAGGTTACGCAGACCAGCAGAGCGAACAGAATGGTATATCGATTACTGTGCATATCGCAATCTCCTTGCCCGGGCATTCAGTCTGACAACAATATAATCCGTCAACGGCGCAAACACATTTAACAGCAAAATTGCCAGCATGGTACCCTCCGGAAAGGCCGGATTGATGATTCGTACCAGCGCAGTGACCGCTCCAATAAAAAACCCGTAAAACCATTTTCCGGTCTGCGTTTCCGGCTGAGTAACCGGATCGGTGGCCATGTAAACGACTCCGAACAAAAACCCGCCGGTCACTAGATGAAAATGTATTGGATACGCAATCATGCCGGGCGCTCCAGCAGCAGCGAACATATTGAAAAGCCCGGTAGTTGCCACCATGCCGGCCAGCGCGCTGAGCATAACTTTCCAACTGGCCACACCGGTTGCAAGCAACAGAACAGCTCCCAGCAGAATAGCGACTTTTGATGTTTCGCCGATGCTTCCGGGTATTGTACCCAGGATACATTGCATCCATGTATAGTGTGCCGTAACGGACTCAACAGCGGTTATCTCCATTTCCGAAGAAGCGGCTCCCAAAGCTAGGGGTGTGGCTCCGGTAAACGCATCGGTGACAGGTGTATTGTGTTGCATTTTGATCCATACATTGTCGCCCGATATATGTCCTGGATGCGCGAAAAACAAATAGACTCTGGCCATTAACGCCACGTTGAAAATATTGTATCCGGTGCCTCCAAATGCTTCTTTTGCGATAATAACGGCAAACGAAACCGCGACGGCCAGTTGCCACCACGGAATGGTTGGCGGCACAATCAGCGGTATCAGCATGCCGGACACAAGATATCCTTCGCTGACTTCTTCCTTGCGCAGGACGCAGAACAACATTTCCCAGAACATGCCGACGCCGTAAGAAATGATCAGCAGAGGTACAAACACCAGCAAACCGTCCAGAACGGAGCCGAAAAAATCTGCGGGCAGGCCGTGTGCAAGGCGTGTCTGGTGGCCGATATTCCAGATACCGAACAGCATGGGTGGCATCAGGGATACGATCACAAGCGACATGACGCGTTTCAGATCTGTGGCGTCCCGAACATGAGGCCGCTGGCGGGTGCGAGCGCCGACCGAAAACAGAAACGTGTCGAACGCGTCAAACACCGGCCAGATTTTGTGGAACCGGCCGTCGGGTGACTCCCATTGCTCGCGAAACCGATGTATTTTACTGTTTGAACTCATGGCAACCCTTTACAAATATTCCGTTTCATATAAATCCAGACCGTTACGTATAATACCGCATACATCCGTTTTGGACGGATCAATGAAGGCACATAACGCAATGTCTTCCTCCGACAATTCCAGAAGTCCCAGCTCGATGGCTTCCTGTATATCACCGGCCTGTATGGCCCGAATCAAATACGTCAGATGGATATCTATCGGCAGAACTTTTTCCCACTGGCCGATGCTGATAATCGGGCGAAATCCACCGTGCAGACGCGTGTCAAGCGCGTGTTTGCGGCGTGGCAGCAATGACGAGGCAAACGTGCGGAGCGCTGAATAGCGTTTGAAACCGGGCATGCCCCATCCCATGAAGTCGCGTGTAACACCTTCCGGAACGACTGTCAGAGTGGATTGAGCGGGAGCAATATGATCGGTCCGGTTCATTTTTGAGCCAGCCAGCACATCGCCATTGATAATACGGATTTCGTTGTTGTCAGACAGGCGAGAGTCCAGAATTGTGTCGAGGGCAGCTCCGGAGCGGACCTGGTAATACGCGGGTTTTGAGACTTCGGGACCAGCCAGAGCGATGATGCGCATATGCGGCAGGCAGCCGGTCCGAAGAAAATAACCGATCTCGGCGGCATCCACCGCAGTGACATACCATGCGGTCTCACCTTGTTTCAATGGTTGAATTTGTCGAATTTGAATACCGGGTGAGCCGGCCGGATGCGGACCTGCAAACGTGTGTATTTCGGTGTTTGACAGAGTATCCACGCCGGGAATGGACGGTGAATCGCGGTGGACGGAACAATATGTTGTTCCGGAACACAGTTTTGATAACGCGGAAACACCAACAGCCAGATCCTGTTCCCGGTCTTTCAGCAGTATGTGCGATTGAGCGGCAAGAGGCGCTGTGGCCATGGCATTAATAAACAGCGCCACCGGTTTGGCTTCAGGATTGGCGATTTTTGAAAGCGGACGCTGAATAATCAGCGACCACAAACCACTCTGAAGCAGATGAGTTCGTAAAACATCCGGTTCAGCGGTTTCGGGATCAACCGGATCGGCAATACGAAGATCATCCGGCTGGTTATGTATATCCGGGTCAATGACAATTTCATGTAATGCCCGACGGTCTCCACGCCGGATGTCACGTATTGTTCCGGAATTTGGGGTCCGGAAAATGACATCCGGAAACTGTCGAAGACGGCACAGCGGTTGTCCCGGTTTGACCGACTCGCCTTCTTCCACCATTACCTTGAATTTGTGGCCGATGATATCCGCTGTTCTCAACGCATACGTGGAAGGTGGTGAAAGCGTTTCCATCTCAGGCCGGGCTTCACCGGCCAAAGGAATATCAAGACCCTTGCGAATAATATGCACGCTCATAAAAAATATCCTGACACATTACGGTTGAACACACAACTCCTCCATTCAGATATTCAGCGTCCCGAAATGTTACAAACAGCAATTAAAAAGATGACATTGGCGCGGGTTCCGGGCGCGATTCTATAATATAATGATATATAGGGGGAAAATCCAGAGGGCGGAGGGCTTAGGGCGTAAGGCGGAGGGCGGAGGGCGGAGGGGCGATGGGGCGCGGCGGTTGATTGTTGTAAGGGGAAGGGGAACGGGCAGGTTAAATCATTGTAAACGCAATGTTTTATGTTGGCGGAATGTAGGGAGGGGTCTTGTGCCCCTCCACAATGGACGGGCATAAAACTCGTCCCTACGGTTTTATTTAACTGACAAAATCTTGAACGCGCGCGAACGCCCACATAAGGACGCATGATTTATGGTTTAAATTGTTGATATAAAACGTTATTGCCGACCGTTGAGGGCGCCGGCAAGCGACGCCCATTGATTTTCAAACCATATCTGACCGTGCGTTCTCCCTTCTTCTGACGAAGATAGAACCACACGCTTTTGACCTTGAACCTTGAACGTGGCCTCAGGCCACAATTGAACCTTGAACCGACCCGAAACAGACCGTTGAAGTTCAGATCAACGACATCAATAGCGCGTAGTGTTATAAATCGGGGCGTGAGGCCCCAATTTTTCTGTGCGCTAGTTTTCACCCGCTCTTTTTTTGAGCATTTCAATAACCGGTTCTGAAATCCACAATCCCGCATGCTGAAGTCTTCGTAAACTTTGTTCAACTGAGTCGATCAATCCGTTCTTCTTGGCAAGAATCAGCAATGATCCCGTTCCAAGTGACTTTAAACCAAGAGCATTAATACATTTTTTTGCCTGTAAATCATCCACGACAGGGCAAACATTATGATGTTTGACTGCAAAGCTTATGACATCTGTTTCCCCGGGGCCCAAATCCCACTGGATAATCTCCGGCAAAGCAGTTACAGACTTTTTATGTAACCAGTGTAATTTCGATAAAACGTGGCAACACCTGTCCGGATGTTTTGAAACGGAAATCTCCTTCAAAACACGTT
>PWNJ01000071.1 GCA_003558985.1 candidate division CSSED10-310 bacterium | reverse complement strand
GGTGCCATTTGTATCTGATGAAGAATGCAACAGAATAATATCGCTGCAAACGCATTCAGACGCTGAATTTGTTGTCGGCGCTTTTACTATATGTATCAAAACTGTCGTCGAACAAACTGATTCCGACTGTCTTGTGACAGACAAAGAATCGTTCATAAGAACCCGCCGACCCAAAGATATCTGGTTCGACAAAAATACCGAATCGGAAATCAGGCTCTCGGAATATTTCCGAATTAAACACATATTTCCAAAACTCAGGTCGTATCTTCCAATGATGGTATGCGGACAGAATCGTGTTTTGTGGGTCGCAAACCCGTATAGTAAATCCGAATGCTTTATTTTTCTTTGCAAAAACACCTGTATCAGGTTGACTTGTAAACCTTTATCAGCGATAAATTAATGTTTGGATGGTGGTATGTTACATCATCAGCTTGAATTTTCTTTGAAACGTGGAGGCACATTTGAATAATCGTTTTCGAACACTTGTCGTTTGGTCATTGCTTATCCTTTTGTTGTTTGCTGTTTACCAGATGTTTGTATCGGGCAGAACGGGCAAAATTGAAATTGAATACAGTCGTTTTCTGGATCAGGTTCAGGCTGATAATGTGCAGTCAGTAACGATCACAGGTAACAAAATCGAAGGAGATTTTCGGGACACCCATACCGACACCCATAAGTTTGCTACGATTGCGCCAAAGCATGATGATTTGATCAACATTTTGCGGCAGCACAACGTAAAGATAGTCGTAGAAGACGACACCAGCGGAATAATGGAGTCTATGCTGATTTCGTGGCTTCCATTTTTACTTCTGATCGGAATATGGATTTTCTTTATTCGGCAAATGCAGGGCGGTGGTCGTCAGGCTCTTACATTTGGCAAAAGCCGCGCCAAAATGTTGAGTGATGATCGGAAAAAAGTCACATTCAAGGATGTTGCGGGTGTCGACGAGGCAAAAGAGGAACTTGAGGAAATAATCGATTATTTAAAGGAACCGCAGCGTTTCAGCCGATTGGGCGGGAAAATACCCAAAGGTGTTCTTCTGGTCGGACCGCCTGGAACGGGTAAAACTCTTTTGGCCAGAGCAATTGCAGGGGAAGCAGACGTTCCTTTCTTTTCAATTAGCGGGTCGGACTTTGTTGAAATGTTTGTTGGTGTTGGCGCATCGCGCGTTCGGGATTTGTTTGAAACAGGAAAGAAAAATGCGCCATGCCTTATATTTATGGATGAAATTGATGCGGTCGGCCGGCATCGAGGCGCTGGACTGGGTGGCGGTCACGATGAACGGGAACAGACTTTGAATCAATTGTTGGTTGAAATGGACGGATTCGAATCAAATGAAGGTGTTATTCTTATAGCCGCTACCAACCGGCCCGATGTTCTGGACCCCGCGCTTCTAAGACCCGGACGATTCGATCGCCAGGTTGTTGTCGATCGACCGGATGTGCGTGGACGGGAAGGAATACTAAAAGTCCACTTGAAACAGATCAAAGCCTGCGACAATGTCGATATTCTGACTTTGGCAAGAGGCACACCGGGATTTTCTGGCGCAGACCTTGCGAATCTTGTAAATGAAGCCGCATTGCTGGCTGCCCGAGCTAATAAAGACTGCGTTGACAATATTGATTTCGAATTGGCAAAAGATAAAGTTATGATGGGCGTTGAACGACGCAGTATGATTATCTCAGAAAAAGAAAAACGCATAACAGCAGTCCATGAAGCTGGCCATGCTCTTGTCGCACGGTTGACTCCCGGCGCAGATCCGGTGCACAAAGTGACAATAATTCCTCGTGGCCGTGCTCTGGGGGCCACCATGCACCTACCGGAAGAAGACCGTTTCAATCACTCCGAAACACATCTCAGAAATCAAATTGTGATCCTGATGGGAGGTCGCGCTGCTGAAGATATGCTTCTAAAAAGCTATACTACCGGCGGCGCTAATGATATCGCCCGGGCAACTGACATAGCGAAAAAAATGGTGACCGTTTTCGGAATGAGTAAACAACTGGGTCCTGTCAGCTATGAAAAAGAAAGCGATCATGTGTTTCTGGGTCGTGAGTTTTCATCGCAACCGGCCCATAGCGAAGAAACAGCCCGACTGATTGATTCGGAAGTAAAAAGGATTGTTATCGAGAGTTATGATATTGCTTTGAATATGCTGAACACGCATGTCGATGAACTTAAAGCGCTGGCGGATGCTTTGCTGGATCAGGAAGTACTGGAATCAAGCGAGATTGACAGAATAATCAATTATGAGGACATAAAATCCACATCTCTTGATGAGTATAAAAATGATGTGCCGAATGACACAAAGTGATCTGAACACTTCAAAAAAGCAACCTTCCATAACAATCATGGGTGTTCTTAATGCAACACCCGACAGTTTTTCCGGTGACGGGGTCATGCAGCCGACCATTCTTGTTAAACGTGGATTGAAAATGTTGTCGGATGGAGCTCAAATCCTGGATATTGGTGGTGAGTCAAGTCGGCCTTCAGCAGTTCCCGTCAGTTCAAAAGAAGAAATGCAACGTATTATGCCGGTCATTAGATCAATTCGTAAACAAACCGATGCTCTGATATCGGTTGACACACGAAATCCCGATACTGCAAAAGCTGCCCTGGATGAAGGCGTTGATATTCTGAATGATATTTCCGGATTTCAAAGCAACGAAATGCTCGCTCTGGCAAACAGGACAAAATGTCACATCGTTATCATGCATATGCAAGGATTACCGAAAACAATGCAAAATGAACCAGTCTATTCAGATGTGGTATCAGAGGTTGGTCATTTTCTTTCAGAACGCGTTCAGGATGCTTTGAACGCCGGAATTGATTTGAGTAAAATTATTGTTGATCCAGGCATCGGATTCGGCAAAACGCTGTGTCATAATCTGCAACTTGTACAGAATCTGCAAAAGATCAGAGTGTATAATTGTCCAATTCTGCTTGGGGTTTCCAGAAAATCAATGATTGGCAATATTCTTGATCTGCCCGTTGATCAACGACTGGAAGGCTCGCTGGCAACTGCTGCCGTGGGTTTTTTGAATGGAGCTGATATAATACGAGTGCATGATGTGGCTGAAACCAGCCGCTTTTTCAAAACGTTTATTCGCGTTATGGGGCATGCCGGAAAATGATGGGATATCTCTTTGATGTTGGCAGTTATTATATCCGGGTTTGGGATATATTAGATGTTCTGATTGTCGCATATATTATCTACAGATCGCTTTTACTGATGCGCGGCACTCTGGCATTTCAAATCCTTCTGGGTTTATCACTGCTTTTTATCGTCTTTAAAGGCGCCGAAGTATATCAACTGGCAACACTGCATCAGCTTCTAAGACAGTTCTGGCAAAGCTGGGTTATTCTGATCATTGTCCTGTTTCAACCTGAAGTGCGACGTGTTCTTGCACAATTCGGCCGGCAATGGTCATGGCGATCAGGCACAAAAACGGAGACTCATCCGGTTATAAATGCCGTTGTAAACGCCGCCGAAACAATGGCATCACAGCGCACCGGCGCCCTGATCGTATGGGAACGCAAAACCGGACTGGCAAATTTCAAGGAAATGGGTATTCCGCTTGATGCAACTGTCAGCAGCGATCTGATATTATCAATTTTTCAGTCGAAATCACCTCTGCACGACGGCGCAGTTATTATCTCTGATAACAGAATCGCATCTGCAGGCTGTTTTTTACCACTTACACGCAATCCACTGCTTGCCCGATCAATGGGAACAAGACATCGCGCCGCCATCGGCCTGACCGAAGATACCGACGCAGCAGTGATCGTTGTATCCGAAGAACGTGGAACAATATCGCTTGCCATTGATGGAAATATTGAAAAAATTACAGACGCCAAAAGTCTCAAAAATCGATTAATCTCACTAATTGCCAAATCAGGTAAAAACCCGGAAAAGGATGTTTTATGAGCTTCAATAAACTCCTGAAACGGAAATCCTCCAAATTTGTTGCTTCAATATCAAACAACATCGGTCTGAAACTCGGCTCCCTGTTCCTGGCAATTATTCTATGGATTACAATAACCGGACAGGGTATTGATGAACAAAAACTAAGAAACGTTCCCTATCAAATTCGAAATGTTCCGGATGGTCTGATTGTAACAGATAAAGGGGTTGGAGTTGTTGATCTGCATATCAGAGGACCCCGGAGCTTGCTGCCAGCCATTCGACCGGAAGATTCATCCATCGTTTTAACTCTGTCACCCGATACCATAATCGGAGAAACTAAAATCGACATTGCGCATAATAATGTCTATCTTCCTTATCCAAATCAAACATCGCTATTACAAATTTCACCATCCGAAGTTAGTGTTACTCTTGATGAAATGACAAGCAAAAGCGTTCCCATAAGACCTCATCTTCGAGGCAATCCTCATCCGGATTATCAACTGGGGGAATGGCGGGTTGATCCGGAACAAGCGGAAGTGCAGGGTCCTAAAAGCTACCTGGAACATCTTGAACTCATCTATACCGAAACAATAGATATATCAAATCAAACCATGTCTTTTAACGAACGCGTCAGTATAAAACCCGCTTCACCACTCATATCGGTTATCCGGCCCGCACGTGCTTCGGCAAGAATTGAAATACAGGAACGAATTATTGAGCGTGCATTTACCGATTTTAACGTTAGTGTTCTTCCCGAAGAAACTGAACCCGGGTTTAGAGTCGAACCGGAAACCGTGACGCTAACCCTGACTGGACCAGCGGCTTTACTAAATCGCCTCAGACCCGCAGAACTCCAGCTTGTGGCTGACTGGACTGAAATGCCTCCCGGAGAACACCAGATATCACCAGTTCTTGTAACAGATCATGAAAAGCTGTTGACCATTAATATTGACCCAGAGTTGGTGACTGTATTCATTCCAAAAGCCGAGCCCGAACAGGATAATGATGATATTATTCCACCCGAATAATGATCATCCATATCCTTAAACTATTATGGAATCCTCACCCTATATTGTTACATTTATTCTCTTTCTGCCAGACTCCAGGAAAAATATCAGGCAAAATTTATTTTTAAACGTCTATAATTTTTAGTGTATATCTTCCAGATATATGTGCTGGCACTCTTTTTGCAAACTTGCTTTGGCGTCATCAGATTTTTTAGCAAAGCTTGTATTGATAGCAATATCTGTGCAATTACGCTGGAGGTTATCATGAATAATTACTCAGAAAAAGGCAGCGCGCTTGTTCTGACCATGTTGTTTATTCTATTGCTTTCGACAATGTGTTCAGCTTTATATTTATACGCCACAAGGCAGTCAGTGATGGCAGATGCGCAGTATACAACCGTCGCGTCCTCTTATGTGGCCGATGCAGGTCTGGAATACGGAAAATTCCTGGTCGGAACTCGCAGCGATTTGTTGAATACCTATGGTCAAAAACCGCAAGACAATATGGTCACTCGCGAGGATTATCCCGTTATTCTTCCGTTATCGC
>PWNJ01000199.1 GCA_003558985.1 candidate division CSSED10-310 bacterium | reverse complement strand
GGCGGCTGGATGGACATTCCGACGGGTGTTGATGAAACCATTTATGATATTGATTTTTTACCTGAAGGCGATATCTGGACAGCCGGCGGACTGAGTGATGATGGATGTTTATCCTGGTCGGTACTTCATTATGATGGCAGTACATGGACCAAATATGGCGAGAGCGGCACGTGACCGGGGCCGGGAATGCTGGTCAGCATTCGAGTGTTTTCCAATCAGTCGGTGTTTGCTTCCGGGGATTACGGATTTGTGCGATTCTTTAACGGCTCCCAATGGTCTTTGTATGATCTGGATACATCGTCACCCTTGCTGACAATTGATGGCGTAGCCGACAATGATCTGTGGGTCGGTGGCTCAGGCGGTTTTCTGGCGCATTTCGACGGAACGGAATGGACACAGGTTTCCAGTCCGACAACCGCCGATATTTCTGATCTGCATGTAATATCAGCGACGGAAATATACGGCGCGACTCGTCGCGGCGGCCTGATTTTCTTTGACGGAGACGACTGGCATCTGGTGCACACGCCATCTGTGGCCGAGTTTAACAGTGTGTTTAAAACACAGAATGACCGAATATGGATGGCCGGGAATCGGGGCGCCGTGCTGTCATTCCACTCCCCGGACGAGGACTGCATCAACAACGGGGATGTGAACGGGGACGGAATCATAACCGCAGCCGATGCGCAACTGGCGTTTTATATTGCTCTGGGATTGATGTCTCCGACATTTGAGGAAGAATGCGCCGCGGATTGCAACGGTGACGGTATTGTGACGGCGGCCGATGCCCAGATGATTTTCCTGACAGTTCTGGGTCAGGGTAATTGCGTTTCTTATCTAATCTCTAATTTCTAATCTCTACTCTCTCTTGTCTATGTTTTGTCAAAGTTAATAAACATGTTTTTTCAGTCATTTACAGGAATTTTCGGGGGTATTTATGCCCACTTTTATTCGGTTATTTTATTCTACTATTTTTCGGTTCTTTATCGCTGTTTATAATCATCGTGCAATGTATTTTTACATTGTATTAATTTTCATGATTTCATTTCTAATTTATTCCTGTTATTTTTCACTTTAATATGTTGAATTTGTTTGTCACTTTTTTTGAGCTATTTTTGAATTTTGAGCTACTTTTCGAGTGTTTTGTGTGAGGATTTTTCGGAGTCTCATTTTTATATGTTTCGCAAAAAAGTATATTATATACTATGTTACACCTGTATTACATACATTTAAGGGATATATTCCGGCGTATATTTCTTGTACATTAAGCCGTAAAGAGCAATTTTTCTGGTATCAGGCGTTCAGGTTTTGTGTAATTTGTATACTCTACAAAAAAACAGCTGTCAGATACTTTTCTGTTCCTTTCTTATAAATCTTTTTAAAGGCTTTACAACACCTTATATAGTAGCAATTCAATCATACTGTTCAATATATTGATATAATTGGATTCCCGGATTTTAAAAGTTACGATAAATACAAACAAATAATATTTTTTTCTTGCTTTTTTACAGATATATGGATATCCTAATGTTCAGGGGTTTTGATTTCGCTTTTATCAGTTGCATTAAAAGCGGAAAGTGAGCTTCAAACGTAGTACTGGTTAAAGTACTGTAAATGATAACTCTTTTAACCTTATCAACCTCAAAGGGAGGAATTTTTATGAGGAGAATTTTATTTTTAACTATTGCTGTGGCAATGATCATGGCAACACCGGCAGCATTAGCCCAATCGGCGTCTGCGACCTACACACTGGGTGATGGTGAAGCCGACAGCGACTTCACTGCTCTGCCCGGTTCATCCAATTGTCCCATTCCGCTGACGGTTACGATTCCGGCGGGGGAAACCATTGTTGGTGTCGATGTGACGTATCAGATTACGGCTCACAATGGCGCCTGGACGAACGAAGCCCGATCGCAGTTGCGCTGTGTCAGCCCGGGCGGACTGGATGAACCTCAGCTTTATCAGCAGGGAGGTTCTACGGGGGGTACGGAAACTTACTCCCGAACCGGTCTGAATATCGCCAACGGCGTTACAGGCGGCGGCGATATTGATTTTGAGCTTCATGTCGGACGAACATGGGGTGGTTCCGGTTGTGATACAATGTATCAATATGTTCCGAACGGCACATTTACGGTTACCGTTCATTACGGCGCCGGACCGCCTCCAGGTGATTGCACAATTCAGATAGACGTCTGGACAGTCGGTTGGTGCGATGCAGTAACCTGGTCTTTGACAAACGGTCTGGGAACGGTTGTGCTTTCGGGCGGACCCTATGGTTCTAATTGCGATATTACTGAAACCCATGAAGCAGTGAATGAGCCCTACACCTTCTTCATTGAATCAACTCTTGGTGACAACCTTCCGTTTTATGAAGTCAGCGTTGATGGAACCGTTGTTGTTTCCGGTCAATTATCCGGCAACGACTCCTATACATCACCACCAATCGAGTGTTTTGATGATGTTGTAGAACTCACCATGCTTGATCCGGTGGGAACGGGATCTGTTTCGCCGGCACCCGGTGTACATACGTATCCGGAAAATAGCAACGCCAATCTGGTCGCCACTCCGCTTTTCGGCGCTTCATTCGATTACTGGGAAGTGGACGGGGTATTTTACTCAGCCAATCCGACAGAAACACTTTTGATGGACGATGATTATACCGTCCAGGCCTTTTTTGTTGCTGCCGGCGCTGAACCCCTGCCGTTCTACGAAGATTTCACAGGTGTACCTGTTGATGAAATTCCGGGCGGCTGGGGAAAAGATCCTGACACGACAAACTGGGGCGTCGTCAATTCCAATCTGGCTGGCGGTGACCCACCGGAAATGAGATTTAACTGGACTCCTTCCGGCGTTGATACCTACAGACTGGTGACGCCATTGCTGGATGGTACCGGAATGCCCGAAATTTCACTGTGGTTCAATCACTATCTGTCACACTGGGGCGGACCGTATACCCTGAGTGTCGAAACATCACTTGATGGTGTATCCTGGACAGAACGATGGTCTATTGTAGATCCGCCCGGCAACATTGATGCAGAACAGGTTTTTGTCAATCTGGATGCATTAATTGGGGAAGAGTTCCATATTGCATTCGTCTTCGACGGTGACACATTTAACACTAACAACTGGAATATCGATAACATCGGTGTTGGTATTCCCCCTGAAATGTCTGATCTGACCATGCTTGCTCCTGATGGACAGGGCGCTGTTATTCCACCGGTCGGCGTACACACATTCCTTGACTTCGAGGAACCGACTCTGGCAGCTCTTCCGTCCTCAACCTGGTACGCACTGGATGCAACTGGAGCAGGCGTTGGCGATTACATCACGTTCGATCCGGCCAATGTTTCAGTTGTCAACGTTCTGGGTCCGATGGTTGACACCGGTTTCCACGGTGGCGGCACATGGGCCGACGGTCAGTGGTGGGTCAGCAGTAATACACCGGCCCTGTTCACCGTTGATCCGGTAACGGGCGCTGAAACTCTGATCGGTACCCCAGGGGCAGAATTGAATGGTATCGCATACGACGAAGTCAACGGTATCATGTATGGAACGTCATTCGATGGCATCGACAGTCTGTTGCACACGGTTGATATGACCGATGCCTCCACAACACTTATCGGAACTATTCAGGACGGTGTTGTTATTGATATCGCATTCGGTGACGGCGTGCTCTATGGTCACTCCATTTCTTATGATACAATCATGACCATCGATACAGCAACGGGAACACCGACGGTTCTTGGACCGACGGGTGTCAATGCGAACTTCGGTCAGGGAATGGAATACGACAAGGATAACGGACGGCTCTTCCTGGCTATTTTCAACCAGGGAACATTTGCTGCCGAACTCCGTGAAGTTGATACAACAACCGGTGCAACAATGTTCTGGGGCACATTTAATGCGAACCAGGTCACCGCACTGGCCATTCCATATGATATCGTTCATCCGTGGGAATTCGACCGATGGGAAGTGGATGGCGCTCTGTATTCAACCGATCCGGTTACAACCCTTCTGATGAGTGACGATTATGAAGCTCAGGCGTTCTTCACAACGGCTCTTGACACAGTCGAGCTGACTATGCTTCCGCCGGTCGGTGATGGATCCGTTTCACCACCTCCGGGCGTTCATGAATACCTGTTAGATTCAACCGCATTTCTGTCAGCAACCGGAGATCCCGGATTCATGCTGGATTACTGGGAAGTGGATGGCGTATGGTATTCCGACAGCCCGTCAATATCCATTCTTATGGATGATGATCGCACCGCACAGGCTTTCTTTGACATTGATACGACCAAGGGCTGCGATCCGGATTCCATATTCTCGCAACCGATGGTTTGTGAAGAAGTCTTCACCAACTCTGATCTCAATGCCGGGTACCTGTCAGCCGATGACTTTATGGATCTGACCGACCCGATCACCGGTCTGAACTGGTGGGGTATCGAACTGGAATGTTGCTGGTTCGCCTGCGCAAAATCCAATCTTGATTTCGAAATCACGTTCTATGAACCGGGTGCATCACCTGGCGCTGTTGTACATCAGGAAATCGTGACAGCAACCCGTGTTCAGACTGATGAACATCCATTCGATGTTGCTGCCTATGGTTTCATCAACAAGTATACAGCCTATCTGGCTGCTCCGGTGAGCATTACTGAAGGCTGGGTATCAATTGCAGCTGTTGACAGTGGTGAATGCTGGTTCCTGTGGGGAGACGGCGGTCCGTCCACTACGACATCTGAATACTATCAGATGGATCTGGATGTCGGCACCTGGGAACCCGGTGGATACGGCTATGATATGGCCTTCTGTCTGCTGGGTGGAGATGTCGGAGTTCCGGCACCGACGAACTGCCAGGCATTCCCGGATGTCATCTGCGCCGGTGACGACGTTGAATTGACAGCCGATTCCGCTTTCGAAATCTACTGGTATGATGATGAATGCGGGGGAAATCTTGTCGGTATCGGTTCACCTCTGATTGTTAATCCTATGGTCGATACCACCTACTATGCCCGTGCATACGATCCGGTGGAAGACGAATGGAGTGACACATGCTGTGATGTTACCGTTATAGTCGATCCTGCACCCAGTTGCCTAATTGGTGGACCATCATGGGTTGATGAAGGTGATGTTGATGTGGTTTACTCTGTTGCCGAATATCCGACCGCTATCTACACATGGACTGTCACCAACGCTGTGATTACAGATGGTGACGGAACCCATGAAATCACGATCGATGTTACCGGCATTGAAGGCGACGTCATCGAAATCGAAGTTGAAATCGATCTGGATGGCTGCATCTGCGAAGGCTCTCGATCAATCTCTATCGGTGCACCACAAATCCCGGCAACCGGACCGTTCGGTATCGGACTGCTGCTGCTGGCGCTCGGCGGATTGATGAAATTCGCAAAACGGAAATAATCTTTCCTGTTAATGATTGATAAAAGCGCTCCCTTCGGGGGGCGCTTTTTTT
>PWNJ01000099.1 GCA_003558985.1 candidate division CSSED10-310 bacterium | reverse complement strand
TCGGGTCTCCATTCTGATTAGCGGCAAAGAACCGACATGGACGGAAATACTCAAACAAATCCGGGATGCGGTCTGACAAGAAAACGTCACGCCAATTGCAGACACCATTTCCAGGCAGGAACAATGCGCGCTGTTCTTTTGTACAGTTAAAGCAAATCGTGAAACTCTTCGTGCGAAACATCGCAGTCTTTTAATATCCGATGAAGTAAACCCCGGCCAATACTATCACCGCGATGAACGGGAACAACAGTACACCGCCCATCAGTATGTTTCAAAAAATGGTGACTGCCTTTTACTCTGACAACTTCAAAACCGAGTTTTTTCAAAATCCTGATCAACTTCTTACCGGTAATAGATGGTGATTGTCGCATACCTATACAGCAATCTTTTGAATACCGACAAACTCTGTTTTGGTGGGTTGTTCAACTTCAAGGCAAAGTTCGATTGCCTCTTTTACTCGCTTCATCAGCACATCAAGCGATTTTGCCTGTGTATGACACCCGCGAAGTTCAGGTACGAATGCAATAAAGTAACCATCTTCATCTCTTTCAATGACAACACTGAACTCTTTCATAAAGGCAACTCCGTTAAACAATATCGACTGCGTTGAAAGTCTTGTTATGCTAAAATGGGATCGAATGTGAACCATAACAAGCCCGGCAACATCTACAAAGAAATCATATCAAATATCCGGCAAAACTTCAATGGCTGCGACGCATTTGTTATGTTGACAGGCACGGTCTGGCTGCTAAGAAAATTGGCGGCAGTAACACCCAGTACAATTCGGACCTTGTTAGTATGGTTTACGGTTCGGTCCAGCCGAAAGATATCATGTTCCATTCGCCGACGACATGCGTGACAGCCGGATCGGTTAACGCTGCAATCCACAGAATATCCGTTGCGGAACCTGCGCCGTCGGGCCATGAAAACTCCGGCGCCACTTCAATGACCGTTGTTCCGGTATCAAACCAGGGGTATTCATCAAGATAGTTGCCGAATTCAAGTTCATCATAAAGTCCGGGAGCTGGCGTTGCTGAAACATTTTTTAAGTTGGTCATCCGCTGTAATCAGCGGCGCATGTTGTTTTTGCGACAACACGACAAAGAGCGCATCATAGACTGAAATGCGTGATTTACGGGCAATGCTAACAGCGTCTAACAGAATGTCGCGATGACCATGAATTTCCAGCGGTATCGACAGAATACTTTTGAGGATGGTATCCGCTTCCTCATTCGATATCAGACCGGCTCTTTCTTTTTTCAGAAGTACCTGGCCTGCTTCCGCCAGCGCCAGTTCCGGAACGATCAATAACGCATCCCCCTGGTATCCCAGCTCAATAGCGTGTTCAAGATCATCCGGCATCGGACCGTCAGGAACATAAAAGCGAATCAAAGCCGATGTATCCAGAACCCAGGATTTCATCGCTCCCGCTCCCTGCGGATTTCCCGGACGGTATCGCCCAGTTGCCGACCTGCCAGTTTTTTGCGCATTTCAAAGGCCTGATTCATGGGAGTTTGATCTCGCAGTAATCGCGCTCGTTCCAGCAAAATCAGCAACTGCTGCTGAATACTCCTGCGGTTCCGTTCCGCCAGACCGGCAATAGCATCATATACATCATCCGGAATATTTCTGATTGTTAAACTTTTCATCAGCGGGGTTCCTCCATCTGATATCATTATAGAATAGTTGCAAAATGAAGTCAATCATAATGATTGCTGCTGATGCGAATACATCACCTCTGTTGAAAGACCATTCACAATCACTCACGCCATAAACGCGAACCACCGTGATGCTCAAGACAGTTCCGTGCTTTGTTAGTAAGACCCTGTCCGAAAAGGTTTTTGCACCCGACTCGTCGTGCTCGTGCGCGTAATTGTTCTCGTAATCGATTGTTTTCAAAGGATAATTAAAACATTTTCACAACCTGAAAAACGTCAATTTTCGATGGTATAATAACCTGTTGCCGTCGATTTTTTTTCGATTACGATTACGAGCACCGCAATTCGGTTTATATGTGTTGAATTGCTGTCTGAAACTCAGCCGAATTGCTGAGCACGACAAGAATTTGCAGTTTTCGGATACCATCTAGTAAAATTTACGGTTTGGTCCAGCCATCAGAAAAAAACCGCAGGAATTTGAATGACTGAAGAATCGATAATTTCAATGCTGTCAGCAGTGTTAACCAGAACACCGTATCTGGCGCCGGTATCCTTCAGAAAGCGCTTCATTGAGGTTAGAGTGCGACGGTCAACATTTCGGCCACGTTTTATCTCCAGAGGAATAACACCGAAGGGTGACTTAATGATCAGATCGATTTCGGAACCATCCCGCGTCCGGTAGTAAAAAAAATCGAGACCGGTTTGCATCAGACACTGAAATCCCCGAATAATTTCTTCTGTCATAAAGCTTTCAAATGATTGTCCTGACTGGGGATGGACCAGCAGATCGTCAATGGTCGGGATTTTGAGCATATAGTGCAGCAGTCCTGAATCGCGAATCAAACCGCGGACCATTTTCTGAACGGATTTCAGCGGGTTTCCTTCGTAGCTTCGCAGATTGCGCCATACAAATGTGCCGTGTATAATTTCAAGATAATCAGCGGCTGTTACGGAACTTGTTTCAAGCGCCCGGGCGATTTCTGATGCATTTATATATGTTCCCGACCGCCTTGAAAGCGCCTGAACAAACAATCGATAGCGATGAGTATTGATTCCGGGAAACAAACGCTGAATGTCCCTGCGGACATAATCAGCAAAATACTGTTCCATCCAGATATCATGAAATCCCTTGATAGCTTTTTCGCGAATACGCGGCTCGGGATAACCGCCTTCTAACCAGTGAGAATACAGTTCGGGCAGTGTCAGGCGTGAGTTCAGTTTTGTCAGATCCCGGATGTCAGATGATGTCAGCAACATTTGGTAAACTTCCGGGAATTCATACTCATAATATTCACTGGCCTTGAATGGCCAGAGTTCAAGCGTTGCCATTCGCCCGGCAAGGGTTTCAGACAAACCTTTTACGATGTCAGGTGAACTGGAACCGGTCAAAATATAGCGGCCCGAAGCTGTTCTGTCACTATCGATGACTCCGCGCAACACACTGAATATTTTCGGATACTCCTGCGCCTCATCTATAATAACGTTATTGGGACGATACGTGAAAAAACCCTGAGGATCATCGCTGATAAGCTGGTAATGATCAGGGCGTTCCAGATCATAATATTGCCAATCCGGAAAAAGTGAGCGGACAAGTGTTGATTTGCCGCATTGACGAACACCCGTGAGCGCAACAACAGGGAACATGTCCATCAATCGGTAAAACTTATGTGACAAAAACCGGTGTTTATCCATCAAATTTTAACCTTAACTTTAAAATATACGGATGTCAAGCTGTTTATTTTTGAAGGGATGATTGGTAAATATCGGATAGTTACGTGGTACAACGGGTTTTGCTTTTATTCCCTCTAATCCCTGGCAGGATGTCCAACCGGTTGAGTCAGAATGACATGCTGTGTTTCACTCAGCCCCATTTCCTTTTTCAGGTTTTCTTTGTCAACCCAGCCGACAACAACGGTTGCCAGATCATTGGCAGCACAGAACAAATACACATTCTGGCTAATGAATCCGGTGTCGGTTGCTGAATAAAACTTGACAGCTTCTGGAGGCGCATCTGCCATACGAGCATGATCCGCGACATAAATCAGCACAACAGGCGCTTTTTGTACAAATTCCTGACCTCCGGTATGGGGTCGCACATCATCCGTTTTGATTTGCAGCAGCCGGTGTTTATCCGGTTGATACAGAAACAGACCGTCTGGACGAGCCACATAGACATCAATTCCACGCCAGTTTCGTGCTGACGGCACGGTGCGATAGCCGTTCGGACGGTTTTCACCGGTTGCCGCCCATAAAAGCGATGACAATATCTGATCAGAAACCGCTTCTTCAGACAGGTTACGTTGTGAGCGGCGTAGCGCCAGCGCTTCCATCAACGGCATGCCGCCTTCTTTTTGAGCTTCAGGCAACTCAATGTTTTTTTCTTCGGCAAGCACCTGAAAACTCATGCCGATACAAATAAGAAGAGTTATTGCTATCAACAATTGGATGTTTTTCATACGACAGGCTCCTTTCAACTATTTATTTCGCTATACATGAAAACCAATCGAAAAACGGCTCAGCGAACCGGATTCCGAATCACACCGGGTAAACATGTATTAAAATAACAGATTTGCGTTCTGGAGTAAAAATTCAAAACGAATGCTCTTCGAGCACGGGAATGGGTAGGCGAAAGGGAAGGGGCAGGGCGTAAGCCACCCTATCGGCTGAGCAATTTACGGATTTCGTCGTTCAGTTCACGAAACACACTTCGGGGACTGACATCGTCCAGCATCTCGACAATGCGTTGTACCTGAGCTTCTGACAATGACTTGTTTCCGGTCAACTGTATCAGTTTCGTCCGGACAATGTGATTGCGAATATCGTCAACAGACACTTTGTCGGCAACCATTTGACGCACCAGTTTGCTGCGTTTGGCAAATTTGATGAAATCCCTGTTCAGAAGCTGATACGACAACTCCCCCTTTTTATTGGTGTATGCCTTAACAATAGCCGCATACTCCGAACTGTCAACAACAGCTACTTCTTCAGGCGTATCATCCTCAGCTTCGATCATTTCAACCGTGACCGGTATATCGGATTTTTTGGCACCGGATTTTTGCTTTCGAACGGCGCTGAGTTTCATTCCGCCACGTTTGCAATATGGCATTCCCAATGTCAGTTCGAATGCTTCTTTGAACGCTTCCATCGGAAACAGATCTTTCGGCACATTCGCGGCCGGGTCCGGTTCACCAGTACCTTTATTAATCGTGGCAAGCCCGGGTTGAGCAGTATCATAGCGAATAATAACAACACCGGATTTTCCGCCTTTAAGTCGTCGGCGATATGCGGCCGCTTCGATTGTTGATAACTCGACAAGTTTTGTTCTGATCATTGGTTTACCTTTCCTTAAATGAGATTGGTTGTTCAGACACACGCTGTCCGGTCATTCCACAGAGAACAAAGCATATACACGCGAAAAAAATTGTCAATCCGAATCGGACTCATGTCACTGGTATTCAGGGTATTGAATAAATGGTTTACATAAAATTCCAGTATCTCATTAAACCTTTTGACAGTTTGAAGCTTCAAACTGTATGACGGGGGATGCGTGTGTCCGGATGGTTTTTCAGAAAGGAGATTTATGAGTTGGTTTCACAATATCAGATATGGAATTGTCTTTTGGGTGTGGATAATCATGTGTCATTGTTTGCTGACACCGCTGCAGGCCGGAGAGTCTGTTACTATATCTGAGAATTTCAAGTCGGAACAAGCGTTGATCATGGATATTGAAACTGCCCTGTCTATTGCGTTGGCATGGAATCCGGATTTGCAGCGGGCCGATCTGGATGTGTATTCAGCAGAAATCAACGCTGATCAGATGATGCGGCGTTTTCATCCATCGGTGTCGCTATCGAGTG
>PWNJ01000098.1 GCA_003558985.1 candidate division CSSED10-310 bacterium | reverse complement strand
TGATTGAACCCCATTCGGGGTTTTCTTCGATTTTTATTTTTTACCCCCCGATCCCGTTGTAACGTGATCGGGGGCTATTCGGATTTGATCCCTTCGGGATCAGGGGCTACAAAATTGGGCATCCGCAAGCGGATTATTCACTACACAGCACCCGCCGCCCATTGATTCACCGTCCTGTCTTCCGAAGCTTTAGCGTAGGGAGGCTTGATCTTTTTTGGTTCGTCCCGAAGCCTCGGGATGAACAACAAATTTCCTTAACACTTTAAATCGGTATGCTACAATTAATTTCATTTAAATATGGGTAATGTCAGGAACTTTTGGACTGTTACCTTTTCAATAGTGTTACCCCGCATTTGGGCAAAATTAGTTGCTACCGATGACAGAAATTCACTTTTGCCTGTTCATCTCATTTATATTCCTGTAACTCTTTTCTGAGTATCCGAAGGGCTTTACTGATATGCACTTCAACGGTTTTTGGTGATATCTTGAGAGTTTGCGCAATTTCCTTGTAACTAAGCCCGTCCTCTCTGCTTAATTGATAGATTTGCTGGGACCTGGGAGGTATGTTATCCAGTGCATTATTGTATTTTTCCATAAACAAATCAGGCTTCAGCGATTCTCTCTTGTGACCATATAACTCCCCATCGGGATTTACTACCACTCTTTCATCCAGATCCTGCCAGTAATACAGAAAGTTCCGTTTTTTCTTAGACAATTCGCTCAGGGCAACATTTCTTGCAACCTTCAACAGATAGGTTTTTAAATAATCACTGTCTGTATCCACACTATCACGATACTTCCAGATTTTTAGAAAAACAATTTGAACCCAATCCTCAAGCTGATCTTTCCTTTTCGTGTAACCTGAGAGAAAGCGCGCAACCGTTACCGCATACGTATCATAAAGATTTTCAAATTCTTTCCTTTTCATCAGCACTTCATAAGCATTTGCTTTTCAGCTAATACAATATTGTAAATTTTTTTAAACATCTTCCACTAAAAATTATTCACCTGTTGTTTCACTGTTTTTTTGTTGTGTGGTAACAAATATGAACCATTTACAGTGGGTTAAGGTAAACCAATAAATGGTCTGACGCTATATCTTTGAGTTGGAGGTGAGCTTGGACGGAGTGTATCACTCCATGGAGATGACCAAAGCCAGTGTCCATGATGTGTATTATTTGCAAGAACTTTACCATAGTGGGTTGCAGGATTGTTTGGTCTTGTCCGATAAAGGGTATTTATCGGCTCAAGGGCAACTGGATCTGTTTTGCCAGAGGGGGATTGAGCTGCAAACCCCGATGCGCAGAAAACAAAACGGTTACCGGCTGTGGCCAAGCGTTTTTAAAAACTCCCGAAGAAGGGTAGAAACCGTGTATTCACAGCTTAGCGATCAAATGATGCTCAAGCGAAATTACGCCAAATCGTTTAACGGACTGCGGGCACGTATCATTGCAAAATTGGCATCGTTTACCTTCCTTCTGTATCTCAACAAACAAAACGATCGACCTATAAATCACATTAAACATGCGTTAGCTGCTTAATTTAACCGGTAAACGCGTCTACAATAATAAGTCTGGAAACAGTTTGATCTTTTCGCGTTCCTAAAAAAATAGATTAAATGAAATATTTTCACCCTACAAATTAATACTTTATAGACATTTATTACCTAAATTCAGGTCTGGTATTATTATTCAAATAAGGGGAAAATTTTTGATGGCACATGTGCTTCATAGAACAATAGATCCATCTCATCTACGATTTCAGGAAACTGATCCGCAACATTGTTTTCCTCTGCAATATCTTCAGCAAGGTTATACAGTTCGATGGGAGAATTCCTGTTTTCACGGACATTCAGGCGTACTGCTTTCCAATCGCCTTTTCGTATTGCCTGTTTACCTCCCTGGGCATGAAATTCCCAGTATAAATACTCATGTTCTGTTTGATTGCCATTTCCAATCAAGGTTGGAACCATGGATATACCATCCAGTCCCGGAGGGATATAGGCACCAGCAAGTTCACTAAATGTTGGAAGCATATCCGGAAAGTATGAAATATGATCACTGACACTTCCAGGTTCTATTTTGCCAGGCCACCAGGCAATTGTAGGTACTCGTATGCCACCTTCATAAAGATCTCTTTTCCCTCCACGAAGTGGTGCATTTGAATCGTGCATAGAATAATGATAACCACCTTCAGAGTAAGAACCGTTATCACTTGTAAAAATCACTAACGTATTGTCCGCTATTCCATAATCTTCGAGTTTATCTAAAATCATGCCTACATATCGGTCCAAACGGGTTACCATGGCGGCGTAGGTAGCCAAAGGTTTTTCTGTGAAGGTGTAGGCACCAAATGGCTGGAAGCTATCTTCATCAAAAATACTTTCTCCGTTTTCATCCAAATATCGTTCAAGCTCTTCTTCGGGCACTTCGAGAGAGGCATGAGGAATCTGTGATGGCACATATAGAAAAAATGGGCGGTCATGATGTTCATCAATAAATGCGATTGCTTCTTCTGTGATCACATCCTGGCTGTATTGTACACTTTCTATAGGGGGGCCGGAACCTTCGCGTTGAAAGTTTTCAGTTGACGCGTCTTCTACTCTATTCCCTTCAAGATAAACGCGTTCTACAGGCAGTCCACACATGTCTTTGAATAGAAACTCCGGATAGAAAAAGTGGGATCTTCTCTGGCAAAAGAAGCCAAAGAATATGTCAAATCCCTGCAGGGATGGCTGACCTTCTGAACCCGGGTAACCAAGACCCCATTTCCCAACCCCTCCAGTAGCGTAACCAGCCGCTTGCAAAACTTTTGGCAAGGTTACAGTCCCATATTGAAGCGGATATTGACCAACGGGCATAACTTCATGATTATCTCGGATAGCAGTGCGTCCTGTATGTAATCCTGTCATTAAAGTTGAACGGGAAGGTGCACAAACTGTACTTCCAGCATAGTGATCTGTAAAACGCATCCCTTCCTCTGCCATTCTATCAAGGTTCGGAGTATAAAAGTTATCCTGCCCGTAGCTTCCAAGGTCTCCATAGCCAAGATCGTCTGCTAATATGTATACGATGTTTGGTTGCATTGGCTCTGATACATCATGAGATCTTACTTCATTTGAATTGTTTTGACATCCTATTATGACCGCAATGGAGAATAATAATTGTAGTATTAATTTAAATTTAACTTTAAGCATGGTTTTATTTTTATTCGTTTAAACACTCTAATCGCCAATTAATTTGTTGACTTTCAATCCCTGGTTTAATTCGGTGCGATTGGATCTCTAATCCCAAATAATCCCCAAGGTAGGTTATTGAGTTTAAAGCCAGCATGGAATCCGCTGGCACAGCCGTCCTCGCATATCTTCAAGAACCTCTTCATATTTGTGATCGCCTGCAAGGTTTGTTGTTTCGTATAACCAAACCTACATTTTTAGCCATGCTGTGTAAATTCGGTTTACGAATGATTTATCGTCCATAACTGCCCAAGCCACGGCAACCTAAATAGACCGATAAATTATTAATGAAATTAGTTCTCATTTCGTTTTACTTTGGGCGTTCGAAATAAAAGGAATTATTAATAGAGTGATAATTAGGCTTAAATAAATGCGAAAAATTGTATAAGGCTTTGGGACTAAACCAATCATTTTCATCTTCTCATTTCTCTTAATGGAGTATCACGTACCTCACCCAGAAGGGTTCGCAGTTCCTGCAATTTTTCCGGATGCTCTTCAGCAAGATTGGTGGTTTCCCGGGGATCATCTTCCAGGTTAAATAGATATTCTCCCTCACCAAGCGGCTCAATATTGAGAGGCGTAGCGCCCAGGTTATGGCGGGTATAGGCCCACCCGGCGCGGTTTCCTGGTTCGATATATTTCCAGTGGCCTTTACGTATGGCCAGGCCGTCAGATGATTGCTGAATGACGAACTCATTTCCCTGCTCTGTTCTGCCGGTAAGTGTCTCAATTAAATCACTGCTATCCAGTTGATCGTATCCGCTGAGATCCACACCTGTAAGAGAAGCAAAAGAGGCCAGAAGATCCACCTGGCTGATCAGCGCGTCCGAAACAAGCCCCTTCTCCACGCCATCGGGCCAGCTCAAAATCAAAGGAAGCCGGGTTCCGCCTTCAAAGGCAATATATTTGCCGCCCCGGAATCCGCCGTTGGGATCGTGATCGTTATGATTTTCAAGAGCGCCATCCTCATATCCATCAAACAACACCGGACCGTTATCACTGGAAAAAATGATCATCGTTTCATCGCGAATATCCAGCTCTTCGAGAACCCGAATGATATCACCCACCACCCAGTCGAGTTCATGAACCGTATCACCCCTCAGCCCTACACCGCTGGTGCCCACAAACTGAGGGTGAGGCGCGCGGGGCACATGGTTCTCGTGCATGGATAGATAGAGAAAGAATGGCTGTTCCTCACCGGCGTTTTCCCGGATAAATCGTTCGGATCGTTCAGCAAAAACAAACGCCATCTCTTCATCATCCCACCAGGCTAATTGCCCGCCGTCCATATATCCGATCCGGCTGATATCACCAACGATGGTTCCCGAGTGCTGATCATCAGCGGCATAGCGGAGCAATTCCGGATGGCTGTGGCCGGTGGGCAGCTCGCCGATCGGTTCGCCATAACTGACCCTCAGGGGATCATCTTCCTCGCTTAAATTATAGACGTAGTGACCATCAACATAAACGGTGGGGACCCGGTCGTTGGTGGCCGGCAGCAGAAACGATTCATCGAAACCCACCTCCAGCGG
The DNA here is from genome assembly GCA_003558985.1 of candidate division CSSED10-310 bacterium. Lineage (GTDB taxonomy): Bacteria > CSSED10-310 > CSSED10-310 > CSSED10-310 > CSSED10-310 > CSSED10-310. The sequence goes on along the minus strand of PWNJ01000098.1, from coordinate 15,133 downwards.
GCCCGGGGTAATGGTGCTGTTCCAGTCGAGGTTACCATCTCCGAGACCCAGGTGCCATTTGCCCACAATGGAGGTTCGATAACCCGCTTCCTGCAACACACCCGGCAGGGTCAGGCTTCCGGGTTCTATCAACATGGGTGCATCTCCTGCCAGTACCTGCGCACCCGGATTTCGAAATGCATACACACCGGTCAGTAAAGAGTACCGGCTGGGTGTACAAGTAGAAGCTGTTGCATATGCATCCGTGAAACGAATTCCTTCGGCAGCGAGCTGGTCGATGTTTGGTGTCTGAATCAGCTCGGCCCCATACGAACTGAGGTCTCCATAGCCTACATCATCGGCATAGATGATGATGATATTAGGATGAGTGTTTTCCACGTCTTCCTGATTAGAATAAAAGCTATAAACCATGAAGAATAAAAGCATTATACTTTTTATAAAAAGAGACTTTTCAATTAATTTAAAACTCATATAGATTATATTATTATGTAATATTTATAACTTTACCTTTCAAAAAAGAAAATTTTAGCACATAACATTATAGAGATATAATTACCTATTATGGCCTGTATGGAAAGTGAGGGTTTGTGTTGTAATTACTGATCATAAATGCTTCAATTTTTTGGACTATTTTAGGATAATCCGAAGCCACATTTTTTGTTTCACCAATATCATTCTCAAGATTATACAATTCCATTTCCGGGTTTTGTTCAGAATAAATATTGGGTTTCACCGCTTTCCAGTTTCCATAGCGTACTGCCCTGTGTTCAAGCCAGTTACGTGGCAGGGTATTGTCTGAGTTGCCCCACGAATAATTATAAATGTATAATTCCCAATACAGAAATTCATGCTCTGGTTGTTCTTCCCCAACTAATTCTGGTAAAAATGAAATACCATCAATATCGGGTGCATGTTTTATTCCTGCGATATCTGATATAGTTGGCAGAAAGTCCCATGCAGCTGAAATATGATTGCTAACCTGACCTGCCTCTATCGTACCTGGCCACCATGCAATCATGGGTACACGTATACCTCCTTCATACAAATCTGATTTGATACCACGCAGAGGTCCGTTGCTGTTAAATAAGGGAGTTGCTTGTGGTGTTGGCCCGTTATCACTTGTGAAAAATACAACGGTGTTTTCTGCGATTCCTCTCTCCTTCAACAGATCAAGTATTCTACCCACATCCCGATCCAGCAATGTAATCATGGCAGCAATATTCTTTTTCTGTTGATCCCAATCCTTATCAGTATATGGGGCATCATCAGGCACTACAAATTGCGCATGAGGTAACGTATACGGTAAATACAGAAAAAAGGGATCAGCACTATTATGCTTTTTGATAAGTTCTAAAGTTTTATCTACAAAGAGATCATGAGTATACAGCCCTCGATTGCCATCTTTATTTTCTTCCAGTTTCAACATGCTTTCATTTTCCCATAAAAATATTGGGTAATAATTATGGGCATTCATTTGGCTCAGATAACCCAGGGAATAATCAAATCCTCTTGAATTTGGGCCACTACCGCTACCAGCTCCTCCCAATCCCCATTTACCTATCATCGCTGTAAAGTAGTCTGCTTGCTTTACATATTCTGCAATTGTTTTTCGGCCAATTTTGTCAAATGGTGTAGCAAAATCCCCTTCAGAATGGCTGAAATAATTACCTTTTACATATGTATTTGCCGTATGCATTCCGGTCATTATAGATTCCCTTGCAGGCTTACAAATACTTGCACCGGCATAATGATCGGTAAACCTCATCCCTTCTTCAGCCATAGCATCAAGGCGTGGAGTTTTTACTATATCCTGACCATAACTGCCTAATTCACCATATCCCAAATCATCCACCATTATAAGTATAATATTTGGGGGCGGGTTTTCTGATCTCTCTTGTGCCAACAAAAGTATTGGCAAAAATAGCAGAATTAAAGTAGCGTAAAATTTATTTTTCATGACTTTATTACAACATTGTTAAAGATTTACAGTAATTATTCCTGAAATAAAGGATTTGGCTCCGGGGCCTGAGCATCAACTTCTGCACGTCTTGCTTCAATCATTGCTCGCATTTTAGCAGCTTTTTCAGGCATAGCATTACTAAGATCATGTTCCTCACTCAAGTCTTCGGCAAGATTATAAAGCTCAATGCGATCGTCTTCATAAAAATGAATGGCTTTCCAATCTCCACTTCGTACAGCTGTATACGGGGTGGCACCTTCAATATGGTAATGTGGGTAATGCCAGTATAAGGCATCCCGGTTCAAACTGGCGGTAGGATCTTCAAATAATGGAGTAATTGATTTACCATCCAGATTTTTCATGTGCTCATCATTGGCTTCAGTGCCAGAAATCTCAAGAATGGTGGTGAAAAAGTCATGGGTAATGATGGGCTCATTGGATACTGCCCCTGCCTTTATGATGCCTGGCCATCTGACAATCGCAGGTACACGCACACCTCCTTCATAGGCTGTTCCTTTTCCTTCTCTCAGGGGATAGTTGCTTGTTGGTGTTCCATCTCCGCGATCTAACCCTCCGTTATCGGAAGTAAAGATAATCAGCGTATTATCTTCAATTCCTAACTCTTCAAGTTTCGCAATCACTTTACCAACCGAACGGTCTACAACCTCAACCATCGCTGCATACTCTGGATCCGTATGAAGAAAAGTATCACCGGAATCAAGTATTTGTCGGTAATGATGAACCAAATCAGGCCTTCCCTGAATGGGTGTGTGTACCTGGTAGTATGGTATATATATAAAAAACGGATTATCCTTCCATTGCTGTATCAGGCGCACTACATGATTGGTTTTCATATCCGTTAAATATTGACCCGTAGTTTTCTCGGGCGGAGGAAAGTTTGCCAGTATCGCATCTGGTCCATTTCCCTGATATGGCCAAAAATATGAACCAGGCCGCCCAAACCGATTACCGGAAATGTTGACATCAAATCCCCGATTCTGGGGGAAATAAGGCTCGATGGCTCCCAGGTCATTGGATGGAGGGGTCAAATGCCATTTTCCAACAAGTGCCGTATGATAACCGGCTCGTTTCAAGATATCGGCAATCGTGTCGTGATGAAGCTCCAGTTCGCTTGTCCACTCTGGTGGCTGTATTGGATAGTTCGATCTGCGCTGTTCATCCCAAACAGACCACCATCCTCCAATCCAGTCGGTTACCCTATGCCGTTCAGGCGCCATACCGGTCATTAACGATGCCCGGGTGGGAGAACATACTGTACTTGAAGAATAGGCGTCCGTAAAAAGCAACCCTTCTTTTGCCAACCTGTCTATGTTTGGGGTATTATAAAGGTCTGAACCAGTTACACCTGTATCTACCCACCCCATATCATCAACAAAAAATAAGATTACGTTGGGTTTATCATTGTTTTCAGCAATAATTGAAAATGGTATTGTTGTAACTAATATAAAGGCCAGAAAAAATTTTAATATCAAACCATAAAAGTTTAAAACTTTCATTTTTCCTTTTAATTATACCCCGGATTTTCCACCATATTAGGATTCTGTGAAGTAAAATTAATTCCAAGAGGATAATAATAGTACTCAGGAGGAAATCTTCTTGCTATACCCTCGGGATTTTTAAATGATATCTGGTACTTTCCACTTTCCCAGTTATACACATAATCCAATCCCTGCATACGGTATCCATCCAGTACTTCTACAGCTATCCTCCACCTCCTGAGATCCCAAAGCCGGTGATTCTCAAATGCAAGCTCTACAGTCCTCTCTTGTCGTATTAATTCACGATCAACTGTTGAGTGATGAGGCATACCTGCCCTGCTTCTCAATTCATTTAATGCATCTAATGCTTCAGAAGTTCTTCCGAGATAAAATGCAGCTTCTGCCAGGTTTAAATAGATTTCACCTAATCTGAACACGAAGTAATCAGTAGATTGTGGTGTCGATTCAGTAAAAGCCTGTGATTCATCAACTCTTTTCCTTAAATGTGCTCCGGATCTGTTACGGTTTCTGGGTGGTCCTTCTGCAGGCCATACACCTTCGATGGTTCCGCTGGTGACTAGCTCTCCCTGATAAAGTGTAGCAGAGTGAAAATATATAGTTTCCCCTACAATGTCATCTATCTCCGGATAATAGACTGATGCCCTGAATCTTGGGTCTCTTTGACCGAAAAAATCATCTGATGACCATTCCTGGCCTGTAACTTCACTATGTGGAATTTTGCCCGATGTACCATCTACAAAATCAAACATCTCGATCATTTCATAAGCAACATTAAAGTTAGAATTCCATGTAAGTGCCGGCCCCTCAGGAAGCCCCATTTCTGAGAACCTGTGACCTTTGTTTGCTCCATCAAAAATTTCTCCAAATATTACTTCACTATTCTCTCCGATTGGTACATGGAATAAATCATGGAAATTTTGTACCGGATCAGGGTTCTCATTATATAGCTGATATACGCCAGAGTTTATCAACTCAGTAGATGCGTCGTAAGACGCTTGCCAATATCGTTGAGCATCACCTGAAGGAATACCTAATAATCCATCCATTTTTATATCACCATATTGAGCAATACTGGCTGCATAGAGCATTGCCCTGCTTTTCAAGGCAAGTGCTGTTCCCTTATTTACCCGCCCTACATCATTTATATCGGGTAGCATTGGAATAATATCATCCATCTCAGCAGCGATAAAATCATAGACTTCCTGTTCTGTATTCCTCGATACCATTATTTCATCAGTAGGTGCATCTAATGGAAGTGCCCGTGTCAGTATGGGCATTCCACCATACCTTTTCACTAATCTGAAATGCTGATAGGCACGTAAAAAGCGTACCTCAGCTGTTCTTAGGTTCACAAAATCCGAATTTAAGTCCGATGTACCCAGTTGCTCAATAATTGTATTGGCCCTTCGTATGTTTCCCCAACGAAACTCATTCATAAATCCAGGCAGCGGGTTTTCGGTTGTTATTAACCTTTCAGCGAGTCCCCTTGGATTCTGCCAGGGGGCAAAAAGCGTAAATTCAGCCGCCATTACACTGGCAGTTACTTGATGAAAAGATTGGACGCCTACTTCTCTTGCAAAATTGGATTGGTTGTACACATCCATTATATATGATTCGACAAGATTTTGATCGTTCCATACAGCATCATCCGTAATCAATCCTCGTGGACTTTTATCTACTACATCACAAGCTGATATATTTAGTATTAATAATAAAATAAGAGTGGTTACAGCTAATCCCCGGTTCCCCAAATCCCTCATAACACGTTTAATTTCTGTTCCTTTTTTCATAATCGGTAAAGTTTTTAAAATTTATTAGAATATTCGTTCGATAGACGGTTTTAATCTAAAAATTGAGATTTATTCCAAAGGATATTACCCTCACATTTGGATAATTCCCCGTGTTTGTATTTCCAGGTATTTCCGGGTCGAATGAATCTTCAAAAACTCCCATCCGGGTCCATGTAAATAAGTTACTTCCCGAAGCAGTTAATCGCAGATTGCTAATACCTATAGGATTTGTAATTGTTGTCGGTACTGTATATGACAGGCTCAGATTTTTAAGCCTTAAATAGGTTGCATCAACCAACCAAAAATCTGAAGGCCTGTTATTATTTTCATTCGTTCCAACACCAAAAAGCTCAACTCTTGGCAAACGTGCATCAGGGTTAATATTAACATTCGGATTATCCGGATCTGGCTGCCAACGGTACTTGTATTGATATACATGGGGAGTTCCATCATTATCGAATGCACCCCTTGCCCGACCTCCAATATTAAAGTTGAACATGGATGCCCCCTGAAATAGCGCCGATAGATCGAAGTTTCTATAATTTACATCAATATTTATCCCGAATGATAAATCCGGAAACATACCTCTTCCTATCTCTGTCTGATCACGCCATGTTAATTCCCCATCGCCATTAAGGTCTAAATAACGAATATCGCCAGGCCTTAAAGTGGAATTCCCTGCACCATCCTGATCTACATTATGGTTATCGATCTCTTCCTGGTTCATAAAGATGCCATCCGATTTGTATCCAATCCACCTATTTGTAAAGTTACCCTGATTCTGAAAAAGCCTGGCTTCGTCTTCATCCTCAAAAGCTGATTCCGACCACCTTATATACTTTTCTCGCGAATAGGTAACATTTGCAGATATTGAATAGCCAAATTCACCCATTATATTTTCATGGCCGACAAGTAAATCAAAACCCTGATCTCTTGTTTCATTGATGTTTAACTGTGGCAGAGAAGCACCAAATGTTGATGGAAAGGTCTCTTGCGGTGTACCAAATATATTATCCGTTGTCCTTTGAAATAGATTAAACTCAGTACTGAACAAACCGTCATATAATGATAAGTTTACTCCTGCATTATATATGGTCATATCCAGCCAGGTAATATTAGGGTTTGGCAATACATCTTCGCTTATAAGAGTCCAAACTCTTTGATTAGCAACATAATTTTGAGCGGTTCTGATAAAAAAACCAGAAAGATAGCGATAAGCTGCAACCCCTGAATCATCTCCTGACTGACTGTACGATAGTCTGAATCTTAGCTCGTCGACAGCGTCAATATTGAAAAAAGATTCATTATTTAATGACCAGGAAGCTGATACACTTGGGAAATAACCCCATCGCGTATCTTCCGGAAATTTGTAGCTTGCATCAGCTCTCATTGTTGCCTCAATACGGTATTTTGACTGGTAGCCATATTGAAACCGCCCTACATAACTGGCCCTGCCGGCTTCACTAAAGGACTCCATATTATCTATTCCATCTATTCCACCAGCAAATAAAAATGGTATCTCCGGAGAAATCAAATCTCTTCGAAATGCATTAAAGCTTGAATTTTGTTCATCAATCCACTCTGCCAATAATAAAGCAGAAAAATTATGGTCGCGTACAATCCCCTGATAATTGGCCATAATTCTGGGATTCAACGAATGATTACGAATGTCTGTATTTGTTAGTGAATTACCACCCCTGGAACCACGAAGTTGGTATTCATCCAGCTCTGGGTCATATGAGTATACTTCAAATTCTCTCAAATGATTTTTGATACGGTCAGATGTATAATTATATGATAGTCTGGCTTCAAGCTCTAATCCTGTAAGCCATGGAACCCTGTACTCAAAAGCAAGAATCCCATCCACAAATTCTGATTCCTGACTGAGGGTACCACTGTAATCAGCCGTTGAAGCGGCACGGGGCGACTGATTTCCAAAACCTGAATAAGCAGGACGACCGTCTGGAAGATTAGGATTCCAAATTGGCTGAGCCCTGTTGAGTGCATTAAAAACCTCATTAAGGCTTTCTGCTGCCCTTTTTCTTCTTTCGGCTCTGGTTGAGAGATTTAAAGAGAAGGTCATGTTTTCAGCAACATTTGCATCAAAACTAGCTCTTACACCATACCGCTGAAACGTATAATCCCCTGAACGAAATGCACTATCCTGATCCAGATGGCCTGTTGAAATATAATAGGTGTAATCATCATCTCCCCCGCTCACACTAATATTGTAATCCTGCATGGGTGCCCATGGCCTAAAAGTATGATCCCACCAATTATAGCTCTCAAATCCCGGCTCACCCGCCCTGTATCTTTCAACGTCATCTTGGGAAAATCTCGGATCAGTACCACTATTAATATCACCCTCTCTGTGCATCTCAACCCATTGCGCTGCATTTACCGTATTAATTAACTGAGTAGGTTGCTGAAAACTGACATTAGAACGCAAATTAAATGAGGGCCTTCCAGACTCACCTCTTTTTGTCGTTACAAGAATTACGCCGTTTCCTGCTCGTGCACCATAAATTGCAGCTGACGCATCCTTCAAAACGCTAATACTTTCTATATCATTAGGGTCAATAAAATCCAGGTTCCGCTCCATACCATCAACCAATACAAGTGGGCTTCCAAAACCACGTATCTGAAATTGTGTACCTGATTCTCCAGGTAAACCAGTTCTGCTGACTGTAGTTAAACCTGGAACTCGTCCACTAAGTAATTCTGCGGTATTACCAACCGACGCCCTCGTCATCTCAACACTACTTATTTGTGATACACTGCCTGTAAGATCTTCTCTTTGCATAGTCCCATATCCTACTACAATAAGATCTTCACCCATAATAGCTCTTGATTCAAGTTCAACATCTATTTGTTCTCTGCCATCAACAGGAACTTCAATTGTCTCATATCCTATATATGAAAAAATAAGTGTATCTGATTCGGCCGATGGTACGGTTAGTTCATATAGGCCATCAACATCTGTAACTGTACCAGTTGAAGTACCTTTCACCATTATATTCACACCCGGAAGCGCTTCTCCAATCTCTGCATCAGTAACCCGGCCGCGAACGGTATCATTATAAATTTCGCTTAATTCATTATCCTCTACTAACAATACAAGCTGTCGATTAGCAGAAATGGCAAACTGCAGGTTTGTTCCTTTTAAAACCGTCCATAAAACCTCATTCAGGGTTATGTCATCAACTTCAAGCGTTACATTTTTCCCAGAGGGCAGCAACTCCTCACTGTACATCAGCTTTAAGTCAGCTTTTTCCGCTATTGTTTGCAGGGCTTCGGCTACGGTTACATTCTGCAGATTTATTTGAATCTCTTCCTGTAACAGTTGATACTGCTCATCGTTTTCCTGAACTATTTGTTGTTGCAATACAATGGATACCCCATCATCCTGGGCCATAGAAGCAGGTGCCAGCATGCAAAAAACTGCAAACATCAGCAACATACGTATCGTTTTGGTTTTCATAGAGAACCTGTTTTTATGTTATGGTTTGGTTTTATTGTTTGATTAATATCGTTTGTAGTTCCATTTATCTTCGGAATACATAATTTCGATCACCCCGCCGTTCAACCTCAAGGGAGAGCGACATGGCAATTCCGTTTAATACATCACTCATTGGTAGTGTGTAATCAATTTCAGCGGTAATCTTCGAGGATGCGATCTGTTCATCGGATAGCTCAATGGAGATATCAAACCATCGCTCCAGGCGGGGCAGTACTTCGCGCAGCTCCCGGTTTTCGAATACGAGGCGGCCTTCTGTCCAGCCGAGGTACCAGCCAAGGTCTTCAATTTCATCTACAACCGGTGTTGTTGATCCGGCCATAAGCTGCCCTCTCTGGTTTTGAGATAACAGCACTTCATTCGCTGATTCTTCGTCACCTGTATGATTGCTGCCAAAAAGTACGCGCCCTTCGGATACCACCACCTCAATTTGATGATTCTCGGCCCCTGGCCATGCCTGTACCAGGAATGCGGTCCCTACTACACGCGTATAGCTTTCTCCAGAATGCACAATGAACGGCTTCTCAGGGTTGTGGACGGTTTCGAAGAATGCCTCCCCTTCGAGATAGAGCTCTCGGTTTTCTTCATTATAATTCTCTGGTATTTCAATCCGGCTGCCGGCATGCAGCATCACACGCGTTCCGTCCGAAAGCAAGTAGGAAGCGCGTTCACCATCACGGGTCATGATCACCCGGTGCTGCTGTTCAGTAATTGCCGGTTCAGCAATATTGTGGTACTGTTGATAGGTAAGCAAGCCCGCTGTAAGTGTAATCAGCACCGCAGCCGCAACCAGTACCGCGCGCCTGAGACCTACACCGGCCTTGCGAAGTTTTTCAGATCCTTGCAGCCTTACCAACTTTCCTTTTTGCACAACTGGCTTTGCATCATCTTTTTCCATCTCATACATCGATGCAGAAAGCCGGTCCCATGATTGGTCTGTATTGATCGAATAAGGCAGTTTCCCCGATTCTTTCCAGATTTGGTATAGCTGTTCAATTTGTTCTTCCCGAACGGGGTCGGCTTTTATCCACTCTCTCATTTTCTGTAGTTCCTCCCCCGTACATTCGCCGGCAAAATATTTTGCCAGTTGTTCCCACGGTATAAATTTTTGTCTATTCACAGTAATAAAAATCTTTCGTTTTTGCGTTCTGTAAGCTAATACACCCGGGAAAAGCAGTACTGTGACAAAAAATTTTATTTTTTTCGATCGATCAAAAAAAGCAACTGATCCGAAGAAATTCCCCTAAATGGATTTCATTCTGTTCAATATTATTATATCGAATAATAAATTTTTCGGTTTTCCGGATGCCCATTACTCCATCACGAAGAAAAACTTATGGACCTGTGTTCGAATGAACTACCTCGGAACTGAGCTCACGAGGTATCAACGTAAAGCTCAAAACTTTTGATCAATATTGAATTTATTCTGAAGCGTCCCCCTTTTCCCTACTATTATGCCATATGGGAGATGGGGCAATGGTTGATGATTTGTAATGCTTTGATCTCTTAAAATATTTTATTTGTTTGAATCAACACTTTGCACCTGGTGCCGAGCCCTTGGGAGATACGCCCGGAACGCAAACGGAAGAATCTGATGCGACTGGGAGTAAATTCTGAAGATACCTATGCATAGAGTCGGACACAGATGGGGGCTGGCGAGTCGCTCAAAGCCCCATCCTGAAAACGACCATCACCTTAACCAGAATTAGGAAACGGGGTTATATCGCTATGTTAGAACTTTATCACCAAATCAGATCAACATAGCAAACCGTCCCGACGCCTTGGGATGGTGTGAGAGGCGCACCCTGGGCTTATTGCTTACGCCCATCTACTTGATTTGGCTTTGTTATTTCATATTCTCAATTAACCTAATTGATTTCTCAGCAAAACGCTTGCCCATAATTACATATCCTTCTGCCGACATATGTATATCATCTTCTATTTCTTTTCCTCTTCTATTTATTCCATCGTTAAGGTCATCAGTATTGATCCAGGCAAAACGAGGATTAGACTCTGCTACTTTTACTTGAATATCCCTAATCATTGTCCAATGGGGATATTTTTCATTTGACATACCAAAATCACTTAATCTGCCAATTATGAAGTTTATGTCTTTACGCTTCAAGTCATTGCTAAGTTGTCTGTAAAGCCCTATCAAACTTTCTTCGTAAACTTCGCCAAGTTTTTCTCTCGCATCACGCTCACCTTGCATCCAAATAAATGTTACAGTTTCAATTTTTTCATTTTCAATAGCTTTATAAACCTTGGTCATCAATCTATCATACAAATCTGGTGGAGCTTTAGGTTCGTCTCCTTCTAATGGTTTCCAGTCTTGATACCAACGTCTAATAGGTTGAGCTCCTAAGGCATCTTTAACTACAATTACATTCTCTTCTCCTAATTTCTCTTCGATTGCAGGAGTAAAAGACTCTTCAGGTCTTAATTCTGCCATATTAGATTGTCCTGAGAGAATAAACAAATGTTTACCATCTTGTTTCAACTCACAAGATGATATTATAAACACTAATAAACTCAATAAAATAATTGTCTTTGTTTTCACAATCCTAATTCTCGCTTTAAAACGGTTCGGTCTTTCTACTGCCGGGCGACCAACTTAAAAGTTGATCAAAAATTCTGAATAGGCCAGCAGGAAACACTTTTTTGTTAGGTTGCAATTATTTTTCTTCGTCATCTCTATAATGATTGGCTATTCATTCAGAAGTTAAATTCAGGAGAGACCTTTCTGGCTGGTTTCGAATCTGTTCCAACAACTCAGCCAGTTCATTTACAATCTCAGGGTAGTCTTCCGCTACATTCGTTGTTTCGCCTATGTCTTGGTCAAGATTGAACAAATATGGTATTGGATCCAATTCGCCTGTACTTAGTGAAGTAGGCCCCATTGAATGCTTGTGTTGAGCCCTGGAGGCCACTTGTCCATCGGGAATATATTTCCACTTGCCTTTTCGAATGGCCAGCTCAGCGCCTTGTTGAACCACAAATTCACGTCCATGGTCGCTTGAACCTAACAGCAATGGAAGAAGTGACTGACTGTCGGGGGCCTCACCATCCGGAAGATCAACATCGACCAAAGAAGCAAAGGTTGCCATTAAATCTACCTGGCTGAATATTCCATCGAAAATCAACCCCCGGTCAATTCCTGCTGGCCAGCTTGCAATGAACGGCATGCGGGTACCTCCCTCCAATGTCTGATACTTACCGCCTCGAAATGGCCCGCTTGGACGGTGTTCCCCCGCCGTCTCTACAGAGTCTTCATAGTACCCATCAAAAAACACGGGTCCGTTATCACTGGTAAAAATCACCAGCGTCTCATCCCGTATGCCCTGCTCCTCCAGGGTCTTCACGATCTGACCAACCACCCAGTCCAGCTCCACAATCACATCCCCGCGCAATCCCGTCTGACTCTCACCTACAAACTGCGGATGCGGTATGCGGGGCACATGAGGCTCATGCATCGACAGGAACAGAAAGAAGGGGCCGTCTTTCTGCCGTTCAATGAATTCCTGGGAGCGCTCGGTAAACTCAAAAGCCATCTGCTCATCGTCCCACCAGGCCGACTGGCCACCGTCCTGCCATCCGATCCGGCTTACACCACCCACGATCGTGCCCGAATGCTGATTATCGGCCGGATAGCGCAGCAGTTCCGGATGACTATGGCCGGTGGGCAAATTCCCGATTTGTTCGCTATATCTGACCCGTAGCGGATCATCATCGTCGCTCAAGCCTTCCACATAGTGGCCCTTCACATATACGGTAGGCACCCGGTCATTGGTCGCAGGCAGCAAAAACGACTCGTCAAATCCCACTTCCAGCGGGCCCGGCCCGATTTTCCCATTCCAGTCCACATCACCTTCTCCCAGCCCCAGGTGCCATTTGCCAACCACTGAGGTGCGGTAACCCGCCCGGCGCAGCATCTCCGGCATGGTAAAGCTGCCGGGTTCAATGAGCAGGGGGGCCTCACCAGTCAGTATCTGTGCTCGTTCATTGCGAAAGGCGTATTCGCCGGTCAGCAAAGAGTAGCGGCTCGGCGTGCAAGTCGCTGCCGTGGCGTAGGCGGAAGTGAAACGGATCCCATCGGCCGCCAACTGGTCAATATGAGGTGTGGGAATCAGCTCCGAGCCATAGACACCGATGTCACCAACACCCACATCATCAGCGTAAATAATGATTATATTAGGTGGGGTTTCAGATTCAAATCCTGATTTGCTACAAGCAATGATTAATATTGACAATGTTATTATAATAGAAGGTAAAGTAGATTTGCAAAATATATTCATAATGTTGTTAGGTCGGTTACAAAAGGTTATTCACTTACAGATGAGATGACTGAAAATTCTAAGCAAATAAGCACTTGACGGAACCGTTTTCTGCCACTCGTTAATGTTCTGCCTGCGGACGTAAATTCTCATACTCCTACCACAGGTTTCGGTCAGGCTTGCCCACTCGGATCCGGTGTCCCCACTCGATCACTCCAACTTTCAGTATTTCACTTCCAGCTACATAGGCTGGTGCACTAACAGGCAGTGAGCTTAGAAGGTTGCCACCACCTGCTGCCAGCCCGGCAATTCTGAAAAATTGCCTTCTTGTTAATCCATTCTGTTTTGGTTTATTAGAATTGTCTATATAGTTAATTTATGGTTCAAATGAACAACCCCGATGCAGAGCCAACAGGGTATCATTTTGATTTCAGTTTTTATTGTTAACTAACCTGATTTCTTTGTTTTCCTAAATGAAAAATTCGTTTTGAATACTATTCAGTAAATATCGAAATTTCTGATGCCGTTTATTTCAATTAATAATTTTGGTTATTTATAAGCTAATACACGCGAGATGAGCGGTACTGTGACAAAAAAAAATTTTTCTAAACTCGTCTGCCGAGTTTCCGGCAAAAGTACCCAATCAGGATTATAGCCTTTCGGGAGTTTCCCTTAAAAAAGGTCAAGGCTTTACCCCCTCGATTCCGGGCCACCACCCCGTCCTGTATCTTTTTTTTTAAAAAGGACTTCTTCTATCTAAAGGATTTTTACTAAATTTTAAAGAAGTTAATTTTACATTGGTCATACTGGGCCTCTGCAAATTGGGTATAATTTTAAGAATGTTTTTTTAGATATTAGAAGGGATTCAGGATATGAAACCACTTAGTATCAAAATAAATGAACAATAACATGAATCATTCTAATAAAAAACATTTATCACGTCGTAAATTCATCAAAGATGCGGGTAAATTCACCGTCACAACGGCCCTGGCAGCAGGGTTCATTCCAAATGTTTATGCTGCCGAAAATAACACCATCAAGGTAGCATTGGTCGGTTGCGGTGGCAGAGGGACCGGTGCGGCTTCCAATGCCTTGTCCGTAAAGAATGGCCCGATCAAACTGGTCGCCTTGGCTGACATATTCGAGGAACGTATAGAACGTAGTTACAACCTGAAAATAGCTCATCCCGAAAAGGTTGATGTTCCTGAAGATCGCAAATTCGTTGGTTTCGATGCGTATAAGCATGCCATGGATTGCCTCAGTCCGGGTGATGTTGTCATATTAGCCACTCCTCCCGCATTTCGCTGGGTACACTTTAAATACGCCATAGATAAAGGCCTGAATGTGTTTATGGAAAAACCCGTAACGGTAGACGGGCCGACCACACGCAGGTTTCTGCAGCTTGCCGAAGAATCCGTGAAAAAGAACCTGAAAGTTGGTGTCGGGCTGATGTGCCGTCATTGTGAAGCGCGAGGGGAACTTTACGACCGCATTCAGGATGGTCAGATTGGTGATATTTTAACCATGCGAGCTTACAGAATGCACGGGCCTATCGGATTTGCCAGGTCCGATCCCAAACCGGATAATACCAGTGAAATGCTCTACCAGACACAGCGTTTTCACAGTTTTCTGTGGGCCAGCGGAGGCAGTTTCAGTGACTTTTACATACACAATATAGATGAATGCTGCTGGATGAAGAACACCTGGCCAGTGAAGGCCAAGGCTACGGGAGGCAGACACTACCGCGACAATTCGGTGGATCAGAATTTCGATAACTATTCAGTAGAATACACTTTTGCCGATGGCACGAAGCTGTTCATGTATGGCAGATGTATGGATGGCTGTCATGAAGAATTTGCCAGTTATGCTCATGGCAGCAAGGGATCTGCAGTCATCTCGGAGAGAGCTCATACACCGGCCAAATGCCGAATTTACAAAGGCCAGGACTTGGAAAATAGTGATGACATTTCCTGGTCATTCTCCAGACCGGAGCCTAATCCATACCAGCTTGAATGGGACCACCTGATCGAAGCAATTCGTGAAGACAAGCCATTCAATGAAGCGAAACGTGG
>PWNJ01000058.1 GCA_003558985.1 candidate division CSSED10-310 bacterium | reverse complement strand
TTTCTATTTATTATGCACTTGATTTTTTCTGATGGTACAAAAAATGTGGATAAACTATCCTTCGTAGGAATGTTAACTAATTAAGTTTATTATAATTACTCTGTAATATTAGTTCTCACCAATTTATAAGGCTTTACTTTGTATTATTATATGGGGTTCTCGGGGATAACTTAGTTTATATGCATTTGCTGAACTTCAAACAATAAGAGATGGATCTGTATCGGTTTGATGGTACCAAAAATAGATATGTTTAAGAGAGGAGATATGATATGAAAGCTATTTTCCAGCATAAACTTTTAGTTGTTGCTATTGCACTAATTGTGATAATTTCAATTGCAGCAGCCGCAAGTGCTGATGATGATATGAATACATTGAGGCTCTATGGTGAAAGTGGAGTTAGCGCAGCATTTCCATATATGGATCCTGTAGCTCCATTTGACCCAATGAACCCAGAAGCGCCAGGAAAAGATTTTGTGACATTCAACCCGGCCTTGATTGAAGACTTTGGTCAGATATTTGTCAACAATGTTGACTCACACCAGAAAGTCTTTGCAAGGCAGTGGTTCGTACCTGATTACATGGAACCAACAGGTATGGTCTGGACAGACGAATTTGTTAATGTTCGTGGAGAAAACGAAACTCCCTCCTATGAGTGGATATCCAAGAGCAACAAATACTATTCAGATGATGTTGTAACAGAATTCACTTATATGTTCGTTGACAAATATTATGAGCCTGTTGAAGCTACTGCAATGAGCAGAAACGGAGCCTACTGGACTAATTTCTACTTCCCGGTCGCATCCCGCAGTGACCAGATAGGTCTTGACTGTTTTGACATCAACGATGACGGAAAGGATGATCTGATTGTGCTCAGAGATGTGGGCGACTTTAATATGGACGAACATAAGGATATTGACATAAGCTCCCAGCTGTTCTCTGTTGCAGAAGGCGAAAAGCTTCAGTTCCTTGATCATATTGTAGAGGTTGATGGTGTTTTCTATTCAGCGGGTGCTCCTGACTCTGTAGCACTTAAGATATACTACAATGGTAATGCCAACCCCGAGCAGATCGGTGGCATACAAACAGCTTATGTAGGTAGTGTCCTTAGCGAAGGACGTCACACAGTAGTAGCTGACCAGCCACAGTTCTATCAGCCATGGTATGTTATTGTTGAAGGTGTCAATCCCCACAATGGCAAAGCACTTGTCCGCGTTGGACGTCTTATCCACGAAAGGGAGACATTCTTTGTAGATGAGGCTGAGTATGACGTTGCAAGGATATTCGGTTCTGCTGATGACACAGTCAAATACATAACTATCAGAAACCCTGTGCCACAGGACGATGATGTATGGTTTGGCGATCTCTCAGTTAACAAGAAGAGCATCAATGAGGGCGATCATATCCCAATGTTGCCACCATACAACAGGGTGCACACAATGATCGATGACATCAACATTCCAAACTGGGCACCAGACTACCTTACATGCTACTACCAGGACCATGATATGATAGCAAGTCCATGGGACTCAGTTGAGAACCGCAGGATATTTGATGTAGACCCAATGCTTATATACTACGTTGACCACGATGTTGAAGCACGCTTCCACACCAACCTGCTGGAGATCCTTGATGAAGGTGCAAGATACAGTGGACAGCTTGGACTCAGCCAGACATGGAAATGGCTGCACATAAGGACCATGCCGGATGAGTACAAGGACTTCGTATATCCGCAGAGACCTGATATAGACGATGGATATGGGGACTTCCTGCTGACCAGCTCATGGAGGGCACCAAACTCAGTGCTATGTGATACTCAAAGGGATATAGTCACACCACAGAGGATGATGTTCGTCTATGACCAGGACGTAGGGTTCACCGACATCTATGTCAATGAGATCGATGAGACCACAAGTGGACTGAGGATATACGGTGAAGAGGATATTTCCGCTGCATTCCCATATACTACCCCAGAGGGTCCATTTGACCCAATGAGCTATGAAGCACCTGGAAAGGACTTTGTTACCATCAACCCTGCAAAGATAAAGGCGGGCATAGTTGTTGATAACACAGATTCCTGGCAGAAGGTATTCTTCAGGCAGTGGTTCGTACCAGAACTTGTAATTCCAACCGGTAAGGTCTGGCTTGACAACCCCAACCAGTACACATGGGAGTTCGTTGTCAATGAGTTCACTTACATGTTCATGGACAAGCACTATCAGCCAACTGAAGGTAAAGCAATGGGTCCAACCGGAGCTTACTGGACATACTTCTACTTCCCGGTTGCAGACCGTCTTGACCAGATAGGTCTTGATAGCTTTGACATCAATGACGATGGCAATGATAATGTTGTTTACCTGAAGGATGTACAAACGACTGCAATACCCGGAATGAAGGACATAGATATCACATCTGAGCTCTTCTCTGTGAACACGGGAGATAAGCTGCAGTTCCTTGATCACATTGTAGAGGTAGAGGATATTTACTACAAGGCCGGACTTCCTGACTCTGTTGCACTTAAGGTCTACTACAACGGTAACACCAACCCCGAGCAGCTTGGAGGGCTACATGTTCTTGGTGTAGGCAATGAGATACTCAGTGCAGGACGCCATACAGTAACAGAAGATGCAGCTCCACAGTTCTATGAACCATGGTACGTTGAGACAGCTGGTGTCAATCCCAACAATGGAAAGGCACTTGTACGCGTTGGTCGCCTGCTCCACACCGGTGAGACATTCTTCGTTGATGGTGCAGAGTATGACGTTGCAGCTATCTATGGCAGTGCAGAGGATACTGTCAAGTACATAACCATAAGGAACCCGATACCAGAACAAAAGGATGTAAGGTCCAATGACCTGTCTGTGACCCTAAAGATGGTCGATGACCATGAGATCATTCCTGTATTGCCACCATTTAACCGTGACTACATAATGATCGATGACATCGATGTACCACACTCCGTTCCAAGAGATGGGTGGACCTGCTACTATGGACAGGTACTTGCCTCTGGAGCAGGAACAGCTGGATTTGATGATCTGCTCTTGTACGAGGATGAGCACATAAGCAGTTCCTGGAATACCATTGCTGAGCGCATGTTCGATGTCCCAGCCCTTGAGATATACTTCACAGGCAAGGCAATCGAAGAGAGATTCCACACCAACCTGCTGGAGATCCTTTGTGAGGGTAACAACAACATCGTTAAATCATCTGTGAGCCAACCTATGCAGAGCTGGGTATGGCTACACATAAGGACTATGCCAGATGTCTACAAAGAGTTTGTCTATCCTGATGTGCCAAATGCAGGTGGAACAGGTGACTATCTGCTGACCAGTTCATTCCTTGCACCAAATTCCAAGATGTGCGAGAGCGAGATAGACACTGTGGTGCTTAGAAATTCCTGCGTAGAGTACCAGAGAGTTATGTTCACACACAACCCACTGGATGGCACAGGACTGTACATGAACGGAGGAGTACCTGCTAACAACAATGATGGCAACAATGGTGACAACAATGATGGCAACAATGGTGACAACAACGATGGCAACAACGGTGACCAGATGAAGGGTGACTACAATGGTGATGGAGTTGTAAACTTCGATGACTTTGTAGAATTTGCAGCAAGCTACAATTCGGAAGAGGGCGACAGCAACTACAATGAGATATTCGACTTCAACGACGATGGTGTCATAGACTTCGATGACTTCGTAGAGTTCGCAGGAGTATATCAGTCTTAAGCCCGATCTAAAGAGGTGAAATCATGACAAAAATAACACGGAAAGGAATGGCGGGATCAGCTGCCATCCTTTTAATATTTTGTGCATGTTTCATGGTAGGCGTAGGACTTGCAGCGGCTGCACCTTCGGTGTCAGTATCTCCACAGACCAATGAGTACGATGCAGGTGATACGTTCCAGATCAGTATATTGGTAGATTCCGATGTACATGATCTTCGTGCCGTGAACCTGCAGCTGGGCTATGACCCGGCAGCACTTCAGGTCAATAGCATAACCGACAACAACTTGCTTGGTGCTAATGTTTTAGTAGCACCTGGCAGTGGTGATGATGGTGCCGGTACCATTAACTATGGTATTGCATCAACCGCTGGCGTATATGCGCCAGTGGACGGTACTATGCTTACCATTGAATTTGAAGTGAATGCCGCAGCATCAGATGGTGTATACGACCTTGATCTGAAGAACGTGGCACTCAAGAACGAGGACAACGTGGCTATCGCTGGAGTTGCCTCCATGGATGGAACAGTTAAAGTTGGTGATGAAGTTGCACCACCAGCACCTGCTGAACCTGAAGTGATGATAACTCCTGAAATGAGCGGCCCGGTTGGTCCCGGAGACACATTCCAGGTTGAGATCGAAGTGGACTCTGCTGAGGAGAACCTACGTGCTGTGAACCTGCAGATGGGCTATGATCCTGCAGTACTTAAGGTGAATAGTGTAACTGACAATCAATTGCTTGGTGCCGGTGCTCTTGTAGCGCCTGGCAGTGGTGATGATGGTGTTGGTACTATCACGTATGGTATTGCATCAACAGCTGGTCCATATGCGCCAGTAGCCGGTACTATGCTGACCATTGAATTTGAAGTGCAGGCAGGTGCTGCAACTGGTACCTATGGCCTTGCTCTGGACAACGTGGTACTCAAGGATGCGAATGCTGCAGATATCCTCGGAGTGCTTGTCACAGGTGCTTCTGTACAGGTTGTACAGCCAGGTGATGGTCCGGTAACAGTACCGGAAGTGATGATATCTCCTGTATCAAGTGGACCATATGACATCGGGGATACCTTCCAGATAGAGGTTGATGTGACCTCAGGCGACTACAACCTGCGTGCTATCAGCATACAGATGAACTATGATGAAACAGCACTTCAGGTCAACAGTATAACCAACAATGATCTGCTTGGTGCCGGTGCACTTGTGGCACCTGACAGTGGTTACTATAACGATGCCGGTATCATTTTGTATGGTATTGCATCAACAGGTGACTACACACCAAAGGCAGGTAGTATGCTGACCATTGAGTTTGAAGTTAAGGCGGGTGCAGTAGATGGCATATACGACCTTGCTCTGAACAATGTTGTGCTCAGGGACGAGGCAAATGTCAATATACCAGGTGTGGTCGTAACAGATGGAACTGTTGAGGTTTCAACAGTACCAAATGTAGTACCAGAGCCGGAGATAATATCCCATGCAGATGGTGATGTTGTCTCAAAGACACAGATAGTGGAAGTTGTGGACAATTCAGGCCAGGATGACATTATAAAGGCAACATTTGAGGTCTTTGCAGATATCAATGAAAACTGCATGGACGATGATGTTGGACAGGTATGGACAGTCTTTGGAACCGATGAAGAAGGTTCTGATGGCTGGACAGCTGCGCTTGACACAACAACAGTACCTGATGGCCCGTACCTGATAAGGGCAACCCTTTACGATGGCAAGGATTCAGCATTCCACACCATATGTGTCAGAGTGTACAATCCAGAAGGAATAATGCTCCTTCCGGGATGGAACCTTATATCGTTCCCTGAGACACTTGAG
>PWNJ01000209.1 GCA_003558985.1 candidate division CSSED10-310 bacterium | reverse complement strand
TCTTTAACAGCTTGCCATACTTTGCGAGCTTCACCATATGCTTCGGCAGCCTTGTAAGCGCTTCCCAACCACAAACGCGCATGATTGCGCAGATCGCTTTCAGATCCTGCAACAGCACGTTCCAGCAGAGGTATAGCCCGGCGTGCTATACCAGCCCGAACTCCCAGACGACCCGTCATATATTCCATCATCGCATTGGATTCCTGCAATGATTCAAGCCATTTTGCGTGCTCATCATAAATGTGTATCTGGACTTTTTTGTCAACTCTGCGCGCTGCCATACCTAAAAGGATTTCACGTATTTCAATATCATCCGGATTGTTTTCAAGCCATTTCCGACCCATTTCTGCAGCATGAGTAATTGCCCGGCCCCTGCCACCTCTATCAGCAAGGATCAGATAACGTCGTAATAAATCCCGTTCCATCATATGATGCGATAACCAATTATGAACCGCATTCAATACCGAAACATGACAATCATTACTGTCCAGTCTTGAGGCAATGAAAATTAATGAATAGACAGTTTCCCGGTCGTCCGGATGATTGTTGAGCCATGCCACGGCAACATTACATGCCCGCTGCATAATAGATGAGTCATTACGTCTTTCCGCTCGACGAAAATAATTGTGCCGAACCGTGCGATTGTTACCTCTTTGTTCTATCCAGCGTGCAATTTTTTCAAGAATACGGTCACCTGTGGATGGATCATTAAGTGAAAAAGCAAGCTCAATCAAACTGTTGCGCAAGGGACCTTCATCAATATGGTCCTCCAGCCAGTCTTCAAGAGGTTCGATGGATTCACGGCGCAATTCTTCAGACCCTTTTGAAATCACATAATCCATATACGCCCTTCGGACAATACGGTCATCAGGAGTAACCTCCAGCCATGAACGCGTTTCCTCTATTGAGCGAGCTATCTGCTCATCCGTGCCACGGGCCCAGCAAAACCGAAGATATGCTGCCACTGCAAATCCCTCATCAGGTGCGCGAGCGGCGGCTGTTCGAGCATTATCTACTGAAATTTCTTTGATTTCATTGGGCAGATGGTCTCCAAGAAATTTCAGGAGGAATTTGAATGCCACACGATCCTCATCCGGTTTGGCTGCTTTTAAAATGTCCAGTGTTTCGGTATCTTCAATACCGCCCACACGATTTCTTAAAAGAGGTGTTAAGGCCACAAATGAGTCAACAGCATTCAGACGAGCATAGGCGGCCAAAGCATCAATAACTGCGTTTTGCAGCACCTCATTTTCAACCGAGGTTGCCAGGATGTACAAATCCGATAACACCACAGGTGAAATTTTGGAGGTATTTGATTGAATGGACTCAATGATACTTTTAGTCAGAACATCCAGCGCTGTTTCAGATACTGTTCCAGACCCGTATAATGCTCTAAGGAAACGTCCGGTCCAGGATTGTAATGATGTGTTTCGGATGATACAGCCAAGTAATTTCGCTAACAACTCCGTCAGATCATTTTCGTCGTAATTATGCTTATTAATGATGGCGCGAACCAATATCGGATGACCAGTATCCCATATCTTTTCCGCACCAATTTCAGATGAAACAACAACTGTATTAGCCTTCTTTTTGATATTCTTCGCAAATACATCAACAGTCTTCTGACCATACATTTCAACAGCAATACTCGCCGGCAACGGAAAACCAACCATACCCATGCTGCACAGCATATCGACCACGTTACGACTGTCATCCGTTTGTTTAAACAGGGATGCTTCACTGCGTTCAATAAAGTCTTCCCAGGACATTTTCTCTTTAAGCCGGACAATTGCCTCAATTATGGACACTCGTTTTTCAGTTTTGGGTTTGGATACCATTATCATAACTTCATCGGTCTGCATTTCCTGAAGTTTTTTCAATGACTCATCAACATCTGTGTCTTCAATGTTCTTTTTTAATATGTCTTCGGATACATCTTGCGATGATTCGGTTGCTGGTTCCAAAGCTGGTTCTGAAGCTGGCTGAAACAAAGCCTGATATTCAGAATCATCAAGATGATGAACTTCAAATTCCTCAAAACTTACACGCGACAGTTGACGTATTTTTTTGGGATTATATCCAAGATCAGATGCGGCGGATAGAAACATTATTGGCACACCGCTGACCTGGGCTTCGGCAAATTCCCGATAAGCCTGTAATACGTCAATTCCGGGATCACAGGCATCATCACGAACCAGGACCAATGGCGCATCAAGAGCAACAGCAGCAGCCGCAAGATTTTCTGCTTCTTTAGCAGCTTCTTCCAGATTCACGATCTCTGCAACCGCAAAACCCTCCTTGTATAATTCCCAGGCAACCTGTTTCAGCAGAAAACTCCGACCACTGCCTTCTTCACCTGAAAAACAAAACACCGGCAGAAGACCCCGGCCTGATTTTAATGCTGCCAAACGTGCCCAGCGAACAGCAGATTCAAAGCAGTTGCGCTTGATCGCAGATTCCGACACAGCATTTTTCCATGACGGATTTCGTTCCACTAACTGGTCAGACGGTGTTTCATTTTGTATGAACAACGAATCAATAACCCGAACACCGGAACGCTGTATTCGAGCTCGTCGTTGATAATCACGGATCATCAACATGGCATCATGCCGGTTAAACGTCACCCCGGTTGATTTTCGTTTCTGGTGTTTTCCTGTTGCATGTGTCACAAGATTTGCCAAAGCAGCAGCCAAATCTGCACCTTTGATTCCAGCATCCTGAAGGACTTTGACTGCATCCAGTTCTTTACCAGCAAGCGATTCATCCCCCAAATGACCATGACGCCGCCGAACATGTAACACCTTAACATTGTCAAGCAATTTTGTTATTAGTGATTCCGTATCCGTATCATTGCGAATAATGCCATTAGACTTCAGTGATTCCAATCGATCCGACAAGTCTTTCTGTAATGATTCGGGCACATCCCACTCAGAAAGGTTTTCCGGCATTTGCTCAGCAACTTTTGATGGTGTAATAATAAGAATCTCTAACTGATCATTCCGTCTGCTTCTTGCAAAAAATACTGCGCTTCGAACCAGAGCTTCCACCATTGACACAGAACTCAAAATATCTGAATCAGAAACGTCTACCGGACAAATCAATCGGTCATACATGGCATATAATTCGGAATAGTCTCCGGTTGCTTCGATCCTGACCGCCAAAGGCAACTCACCAGCCTCGTTATACGACCCCATTCTGGCTAATTGCCAAACAGCATAGCTGGCATTGTAACGGTTGTAATCTGTTTTAATTGTCAAATGCGGTTTCAAGGACTCCAAAACACCCGGTTTAACAGAAATATTACGCAACTGATTCATTTTCTTCCTCTTCAAGTTTCGATATGCATGAACCATTACATCTTCAGATGAACGGAACGTGCCGGTACTATTGTATAGACTATTCCAAAACAACTGGTAAAAACCAGTCTCAACGGACTTTAATCGTTTTTATCCCGGGATACAACTCTGAAATAAATATTCCGGCCTGTTTGCAGATGCCAGGAAGGATCAGAAAAAAAATACTGCAGTTCAGGTAAAAATATTGCATACTTGAAAAGTAGCCATTGCGGCTGATTGAAAATCAGCGCGGAAAGCAGATAATTCCAGCGCTCATGTTAGAAGGGAGATTTCAATGAACAGATTGATACAGTATTTTTTGATAAGTGCAGCGTTATTCGCCTGTATCTCAGCTTACAGCGCCCCGCGGACTGTATTATTTGAACATTTTTCACAGGATTTGTGTCTTACGTGCCCATTGACAGCAGAAGCAGTTGCCAATTTCCGTAATGACTACGGATATGACAGTGTCGTCATTGTCAGCTATTGGATACAAGGAGATCAATCGATACCCGATGGTATGAATCGCGGCAGAGAGTATTACAATGAAGTGATCACACCCAGCGTAGTTGCAGACGGCGTAATAAATGTTCCTAATCCACCTCAAGACTATCAGGCTCTGGTGGATGCCTGGAATGCCAGACGTAACGAACCGTCCCCATGCACCATGGCTGTTGTCGGTACTGGCGGAAATAATTATATCATACAGGTTGATGCTGAACAGGCTGTGTCCGGTCAACTGGTTGTTGTGGCATACAGTTATTTCGAAAAAGATGATCATGTCTATCCATGTTTTGCTCGAGAATTTGTTACACCGTATTTTGGTGAGCCAATATCAGTAGCTGCTGGCGAATCCATTCAAATCAACAAAACCGTGTCCGTCGCCCATGATGGTGTCGCTGCCTGGATTCACACGGATGCCAAAGCCATCCCCGGAGCAAGACGCTTCGATCCATGGCCGGTTTTACAGGCGGCAGACAGCAATGCCGGAGCTACCATTCCAACACCGACACCTGAACCCGAACACACGCCAACACCAACACCCCCGCAAGGAACACCCACCGCTACACCGGATATTCCATGTGAAAACCTGGGAGCAACCATTTCAATGCCTTCAAACTTCTTTAGTGGTGGAGATCTTTTCTATCTGGATGTGTACCTGTGCAATACCGAAAACACACAATATAATGTGCCGCTGTTTGTTATACTGGATGTTTATGGACAGTTGTTCTTTGCACCGTCGTTTACCGAATTTGATATGTACAATATTACACTGCCGCCCAACCAGCAAATTATGCAAACCGTGCTTCCCGATTTCTTCTGGCCTCACGGCGCCGGACAAGCCGACGGAATCATTTTTTATGCTGCAATGACAAATCCGGAAATTACCGATCTTTTCGGCGAACTGGATATGGCTGTATTCGGTTGGACAAACTGATCATCTGTTAAACCTGACAAAGAAACACCGCCATACCGGCGGTGTTTTTTTAACCAGAAATTGAAAATGAAAGGACCAGCCATGACCCATCCATGGACCATTCGTAAAGCCACTCTATCAGATGAAACAATTATAGCAGACTTTAACATTGCCATGGCTCTGGAAACCGAAAACAGGCATTTGGATAAACTCATTATTGCAACCGGCGTTCGTCGCCTGATTCAACAACCTGAAATGGGTTTCTATATTGTCGGTGAAAATAACGGCAGGATTGGTGGCTCAATGATGATTACTCTG
Source organism: candidate division CSSED10-310 bacterium (assembly GCA_003558985.1). Lineage (GTDB taxonomy): Bacteria > CSSED10-310 > CSSED10-310 > CSSED10-310 > CSSED10-310 > CSSED10-310. The sequence goes on along the minus strand of PWNJ01000209.1, from coordinate 15,064 downwards.
GAATGGACAGACTGGAGGAATGGTCTTTTCTGGTGGATACAGAGCGTTTATGTGATGCCCTCCGAGAGACGAAAAGGACTGTTCAGGGCCATGTATGATTATATCCATTCATTAGCTTATCAGAACAAAGATGTCCGCGGAATAAGACTGTATGTTGAAAAAAACAATTCAGGGGCATGTAAGACCTATCAGGCAATGGGAATGCATGAAACAGACTACAGACTATACGAAATCGAATTTTCATCCTAGCTCCCATCAACCCAGACCGACCCTAAATACATGCATATGATAATGCATTATGTTATAGTGAAAAGTGAGACTTTGGATGATTGTTCGGACAAACTGCATTATTGGTTATGATTTCATAGATTTATTATGCGACTAAGCGAAAACGACAACAAACTGTTTTTTAAACTGCATCCAGCATATCTGTTTTATGCTAATTCAATACTGCAATTGTTTCCTGATGTCACAAAACTTGAAAATTTCTCGGAACTCTCATTTCACGACAAAAGTGACATACGCAATGCTGCCATAAACAACCCTGATATACTGAAATCGTTTGTAAAAGAAAATCCATTCGGATTCGACAAGGTTGAACTGGAAATCGTAAACAGTTGGCAATATGCTGTTCCCGGTTCTTTCTATTTGATGCGTTATGAAAAGGATCACGCACTGTTCATGGATACTGACACAGTCCCAAAAGTTTATGCTGTAACCAGTCTGAATAAACCCTTGACAGACATTATGGGTGATGTACTTCCAATCTATCTTAAAACCGTTCTGATGCCATTTAAAAATCACATCATTTATGATGGTTTTATATTTACCTATCCAGTCATTTTTGATGAAACGGTAGAACAGGAATTACATGCAGATCTGGACAATTTTCTCAGTTCCCACGGCATGATTAGATCACTGCCGTTTATTGGTGAAAGTCGAAATCAGTCAGATGAAGAAAAACTCACGTATTATCTGCGCTCACACTGGAACCGGGATGTTTACAAAAAAGATATATCATGTCTATTACAAAACAACCGGACGCTAACAAAACTCTATTACGAGCTAAACGGCAAACTGGATGCCCGGGATGCGCAAATTTATTTCAGGAAAATTGGGATTCAGGACATTTGGTGTGCTGTTCTGGACGGTCAAATACTGACTACAGCAAAAAAACGGGAGGGTGTTCTGGATACACTTAAAGCAATTCTTCCCAAAAATCGTAAACACTATCCATTTATTTTTCACTTCAAAAACTGATGTTTTCATGTTTTAAACATTAAAGGAGACTATAGTAAATGAACATTTCTGATATGGAAAAACATATTTGTGCTTCTAGCTGGACCAGTGATGAGGTACTAAACAATCACCGAACGCTTTGCCTTGATCATCGGGGACGATTCAGCGCTTCCCCTAATGCCGCCTCGGCAGCAGAATTTATACAAAAAACTCTTCAGGGATATGGTTTGGATAATGCCCGAAAAGATTATTTTCCGATGATTACCTGGACACGAGGTGAAACGCGTTTGTCAATGGTTGAGCCTTCCAGCGCCGAATATCCCTGCATTGCATTGCCATATACACCATCCTGTAAAAACGTATTGGAACTTGTTGATGCCGGAATGGGTCATCCCGAGGACTTGGCAAAGGTTCCCGGCGGGGTTACAGGAAAAGCCGTTCTTGTTGAAGACTCAAATCCTCCATCCGGACCCGGATATCATCGTCTTCATAAGTATCTGTTTGCAAAAAATGCAGGCGCTGCCGCATTTGTCTTTGCGTCAACATCATCGGGAATGCTGGCGCCCACCGGTTCATTGGCCTTTAATCACAACGGCGACATTCATCAGGCGATACCCGCTGTCGGTATTGCCGCCGAAATAGCATCCGAGTTCCGCTGGTGGTTGCAAACCCATACAGTCCAACTGAAATTTGAGATGCAGCATTCATTGCAGGCGGGCAAAGACTGTAACGTGATAGCAGACCTGACAGGATCAGCCCAATCACAGAACATGGTGATTGTCTGCGGCCATTATGATGGACATGATATTTCTCAGGGAGCCGTAGATAATGCCTCCGGAACAGCGGTTGTAATGGAAACAGCCCGGTTACTTGCACCCATACAGGATTATTTGAATTGTTCGATCAGATTTGTCTTGTTCGGTTCCGAAGAGATGGGACTGGTAGGCTCCCACTATCTTGCGGAAACAATGAAAACCGAATTGAATAACATCCGCTTTGTGTTTAACCTGGACTGTGTCGGAAATCCCGGGCAATTGGGTATTTTGCTTCAAAACTGTCCGGAACTCATAGATTTTTATACTAAAACCGCCAAAGATTTTCCTTCAGACATTCGTGTCAGCACACACTTTGTACCATTTTCCGATCATTTTCCGTTTTTAATGCGAGGCGTACCGGCATCATTTATGGCTACTTCGGGTACAGAAGGACGCGGTTGGGGACACACTTTGGCAGATACTTTCGAAAAAGTCTCTGGCGAAACACTGAATAGAATCAGTATGCATACTGCCAGACTTGTTTTGCATACAACCCAGGCAGCAGTTTGGCCAGTAAAAAGCAAATCACCCGACCAAATAGCAGACATGATTACCAACTCACATATGAAACATTTGCTTGAACATGAAAATCACTGGATTTTCTGATACGTCTGATCAACAATATATACATGAGTCCGATATCCCGGAAACCAAATAAACGGAATAAACCCCCAGCAATGCGGATGGGCGAAAAAACATTTCTTGTTCTGCTGAAAAGCGCTGTCCTGCTGACTGTGTTTCACATGCTTATCAATTCATCTATTTCGTTGGGTGTCGCTGCGGAAAACAGTTTCAGATGGCGCTCATTCGCCGCATTAGCCACCATGAATCACAGAATGTTGGCATGGACAGGACTTATTCTTCTTCTTATTGCTTTTCCCTTATCGAAAATTGTGCTGTTTTGGGCCTTAAAAACTAACTCTCTGGAGTTTTATTTCTGGCAAAACAAGTGGACAAAAACTGCAATCGGTTTTTTAACGGGTCTACTGATATCCACAATGCTGGTAGCTGTACCCTTATTGACCGGATGTGCCTTTTTAATCGGCCTGCCAAATCGATTAATACCACAGGAAATAGTTGCCTCGGCGCTGACATACTCGATCCTCATGCTACTGGTAGCATTCTATGTTGAACTGATTTACCGGGGCGTAATGATGTGCGAATTGACAGCGATATGGAGAAACCGTTTTATGGGCATCACAGCAACGAGTCTGGTATACGGCATTCTTAACGCATGGTATTTTTATGGAAATCCTACAGACAAAATGATCGTTTTTATATCTGGAGTTATTTTCTCATGGTGCATGGCAGGTGTCATGATATATACTCGGTCCATTAACATTGTTATAGGTATTCATGCCGGCTGGTTTTATGGTTTGCATGGATTAATGGGATGCAGCGTTGGACAACACACATATAATCTGACATTGTTTGTTACACAGTGTCAAAGTCCCAGATTCTTGTTGGGAACACAATCCGGATTTCAGTTTTCATTGATTTCCAATATCGTCTGGCTGGTATTGTCTGCAATTGTCTGGTTTCGAATTAACGCTCAGGAAAAAAACAATACAGCAATCCGTCGGTCAATTGATTCGGATGTTTGTTAAGTGACACACATAACAGGCAAAACAATTGTCGGGGTTTCTGATTACGAATATATTGTAAAAAAAAGCAGATTTATTGCCCGGGCCGCTCGGGCTGATACGCCAGAAAGCGCAATACTCTTTCTTGAAAATCACCGTTTGGCTGATGCAAACCATAATTGCTGGGCATATAAAATCGGCGATAACTATCGCTTCCATGATGACGGAGAGCCCGGCGGTAGCGCCGGAAAACCCATTTTTCACGCTATTGAAAACAATGATTTTGACCGGGTTGTTCTATTGGTAGCGCGATATTTTGGAGGTATAAAGCTGGGAATCGGCGGGTTAGTCCGAGCCTATGGACAAACAGCCACCCGTTGTCTTCAGGCCTCAAAATCACACTTCATCACCAAATATGCTGTGATCCAAATCTCAATATCATTTGAGTATCTCAATACCGTTTATACGGTATTTGAAGAGTTTCAGGATATAAAAAAACCAGCTCCTGAGTTTACCGAAGCTGGCGTACAATTTCTTGTTGTAATACCCGATACCATAAACAGGTTACTTTCTGACAGACTGGTTAATGCAACAAGCGGGAATGCATCAATCAAAATAATTGATACCGGGTATCAATAGGCAACCTGTTTGGTTTTTTACCACTGAACGCGTTTACGTTCGAAATATGGCTGTGAATGCGCACACGTTGGACAGGCTTTGGGCGCTTCTGGTCCAGTGTGTGTGTAACCACATTTGCGGCATGTCCAGGTGATGGGCTCTTCACGAGTAAACATGGTATTTTCCTGAACAATCTTCGCAAACGTATTATAACGTTCTTCGTGATGTTTTTCAGCAACGCAAATATTATCGTACAGTTTAGCGACCAGTTCAAATCCTTCTTCGCGTGCAATCCTTGCAAACTCAGGATACAGAGTCGTCCACTCTTCGTTTTCACCACCTGCGGCTTCTTTCAGATTTTCCAGGGTTGTTCCAACTTTTCCTGCTGGATACGAAGCGGTAATTTCAACCATTCCACCTTCCAGAAAATCGAACATGCGTCGCGCATGTTGATGTTCATGCAACGCTGTTTCTTCAAATAGAGCGGCAATTTGCTGATATCCATCTTTGCGGGCTTGTTTGGCAAATAAATCATATCGGTTTCGGGCCTGGGATTCCCCCGCAAAACTTTTCAGCAGATTTTGTTCCGTTTTTGTTCCGTTAATACCTTTCATTTATACCTCCAAATCCAATTCAATCTGATTAGTTAAACAGTCAATTACTCTTCAGGGGAAAAATCTTCTTTTCCCACACCACAAACTGGGCACTCATAGTCGTCAGGAAGATCTTCAAACGCCGTTCCAGGGGGAATATTGCTGTCTGGATCACCTTCAGCAGGGTCATACACATAACCACACACATCACATACGTACTTTTTCATAGAATTTCTCCTTCTTTAAAATCAGCGTCTGTTTTGCGACAGACGGTTACCAATTGAAAAACCAAGGTCATAGCATGTACGTTGCTCATCGGCGCCAGGAACATATTGTATTTTCTGCTCTCCGATGATCTCTACCTTCATTTCCTCCAGCATGGATTTCATGTGCCCAACAGCTTCCCCGCTCCATCCATACGATCCAAAAACTGCTCCAACAAGATTCTTTCGCTGAAGCCCTTTCAAATAACACATGACATCCGCCACAGTCGGAAAAATATTGTTGTTCAACGTTGGTGAACCAACAATCAATCCTCCGGACTGCAACAATTCACGCGCAACATCAGACCGATGAACCCCAGACAGTGGCATTGGTGCAGGTTCGCCTCCACCGGCATAAATGCCTTCAGCAATTATATTAGCCATTGTCTTTGTACTTCCCCACATCGTATCGTAGATAATAACAGCGCGGGGAGTCGGGGCTTGTTCCGCCCATGTTTGATACCAACTCAAAAGATTGGCAATATCACGTCGAAAAACCGGCCCATGATCATTGGCAATGATATCAATTTTCAGGTCCATTTTCCGGACAGAGTCCAATAATCGGGATACAAGATGAGAATATGGCATCAATATATTGGCATAATATTTTGCCATTTCGCGATAAACAACCGTTGGCCTGACCTGATCTGCAAAACGCTCAGCCGTAGCCAGATGCAAACCAAATGCGTCCTGTGAAAACAACACTTTTTCTTCCGGCAGCCAGGTAAACATACTGTCCGGCCAGTGGAGCATGCGTGTTTCGATAAATCGGAGTGTTTTGCCACCCAAATCAAGAGTCTGATTATTTTGAATCTCCTCAACCGGGATATCCTGGTCCGGAAAATGCTGTTTTAACGCTTTAACTCCCATTTTAGAGGCAAAAATGCGATCCGGATTGATGTGAGATGCGACAACAGGAAGAGCTCCTGAATGATCCATTTCTGAGTGATTGGAAACAATGTAATCAATTTTTCGGGGTTCAACAACTTTACTGATGCGGGACATCATTTCTTCGGTAAATGATTCCTTCACGGTATCAATCAAGACAATTTTGTCTGAAACAACCAGATACGCATTATATGTTGTGCCTCGATTGACAGAATATCCATGAAAATCCCGTATATCCCAGTCAATCGCACCCACCCAATATACTGAATTGGTAATTTTTACAGGCTGATAACAATCAGTCATTATAATCTCCCTGATATTTCAAAACACCGGACAAAAATACGAATCACTCACTTTCCAAATTGAATTCCGGAAAATCAAACCAGAATCCGGCGCCTTGTAAAAAATCCAGTTCCGCCTTCACTATCGCCAAATGGCCCTTCTCTATTTCCACAAACCGCTTAAACAAATCTTTGTGCTCCGGTGGCATTTCATCCGCCATCTGTTGATAAAACCCGGATGTCTCCTGCTCAACTTCTATCGCACGGTTCAAAATGGACACATCCGACTCTATTTCAGCAATAGATGTATTCCCACCAGACATCCGATGCTTCAAAACATTTACATGTTGTGTCAAAGCGTCCGAATCTGGAAGAGACTGAGGAATAGCCTGACTTCTGATCACACCGGTCTCCTTTAACTCCTTCAAAAGACCAACCAGGTAATTGACATGCTCCTGTTCTTCAGAAGCCAGCTTTTCAACAACCTTTCTCCCTTCTTGATCCTGAACCTCACGGGCAGCATTCCGGTAAACATCACGAACTTTGATTTCGTACTCAAGGGCACCACGCAACGCATTTTCCAACATCTTGTTTATTCCCCTTTCGTTGGCGGATTAAATACACGCTGTCCCATCTCACGGTCCAGCATAAACATCGCTCCCTGCGCGTCTCCCATCAGCTTCAGTTTCTGAACAATATCATCCGCCGATGCTTCTTCCTCAACTTGCTCCTCAATAAAAAACTGAAGCATATTCTGAGTTGCATAATCACGGTCTTTGACAGCCAGATCCATCAGCTTGTTTATGCATTCACTGATATAGCATTCATGCTTGTATGCCGCCTCAAACATATTAATGGGTGATTTCCATTCTTTCTCAGGTTTTTCAATTGCAGCAAGTTCTACTCTGGCGCCACGTTCAACAAGATAGTTAAAAAAGATCATGGCATGACTGATTTCTTCCTGAGCCTGAACTCGCATCCAATTGGCAAATCCCGGAAGAGATATATCTTCGAACTGCGCTGACATTGCCAGATACAAATATGACGAGAACAATTCTTCGTTAATTTGTTTGTTAATTGCCTGAATCATAGTCTTTTTCATTTGATTATCCTTTCTTAAAACAGTGTTCCTGATTCCAAGAAAACGGTCAGGTTAAACCTGTTTTTATATTACATCAAAAACAACCCTTGTTCCAATAAATCATGTCTTACCAGAATCAAAGTTTGCCCCCGAATTGGATGTAATGCCTCCCATATTGGTTACATTTTCAGTGATTTATTTCGTAATGCAGACTTCAATACTCCATTGCCCGACCATAATTACCTACCCAGTCTGAAATTCGGTCCCACAATTCTTCCAGATCACGGCCGTATACAATAACATTCTGTTTAGCGCCGGTTTGAGTTCGATAATGATTTTTCAGAACGGCTTCTTTTGAAAACCCGGTTTTTATTAATATCGTTCCAAATTTTTTGTCTGCTTTTTCGGGAATGTACACTGACAGTTTTTCGATACCCATGTTCATTGATTCGGTTAGCAAAGATGATATCAGCATCGTTCCTATTCCATGTTTTCGCCATTCAGGTTTTATATAGAATCTGATAGTTCCGACATGAGACGTTTTGGATGATTTTTGTCTTACCAGAATAGATTCCCCGATAATTGTACCATCGGTTTGGGCAACCAGAGCAATGGTTTCAATCAACTCATTGGGTTTCAGCCACAATGCCAGAATTTCCGGATTTTTCACGTCCGTCAGAAAATAATCGATTTCTTCATCCGGTATACTTTGATACAAGTCCAGAATTTTATTGTAATCATCGGCTGTTCTATATCGTATTTCGAAAACGTCTTCACAGTTATTATCATGTTTTACTAAAAATTTTTGTATTACCATCTGACGCTCCTTACCGAAAATTCTGATAAAAACCATTCGTTAAAATATTTAACAGCATTTGCAAATTTCTGCAAGCAGCCGGTTATCTATTTGGGTTTTGACAAAGTGTTTCAGTCTCACTAGAATTCCAATGGATATTGCTCGATCAGAATAATTCTATTGGGAATATTTATAATGCGCACGATTCTAATAGTTGAAGAAAATAGAATGTTTCAAAAGATGTATCAGAACTTGCTGACTGGCAGGAATTTTGAGATATTGCTGGCATCAAACTATAATGAATGTGTCAGGCATTTACAGACAACCACGCCGGACCTGGTCTTGATGAATCCGATAAATACCAGTAATGACGGAATCAGCATCATGGAGCGTATCCGTGGTCCCGGAGCGGTGAATAAAAGCATACCATTACTGGTCATTTCACCCAAGGACGACATTCAGCTCCGAAAAGAAGCGCAACGACTTGGAGCCGTTGATTTTCTGATCAAGCATCTTGCGCCGCCGAAAGCAGTCATAAAACGGATTGAATCAATTCTGGAACATCGTCAACCAGCTCCCAGGCATGCTTTGGATCCCCGATCACTCAAACAGGGCGATGTGCTGGATGATCGATATGAAATACTTGAACGTGTCGGCAAAGGAGGTCAGGGCGCTGTTTTTCGAGCACACGACCGCAGACTTGAAGAGGAAGTCGCATTAAAGATATTGATATTGAATCCTGAGCTTGCAGAGGAGTTGCTTGAAACATTTCTGCGTGAAGTAAAACTGTCACGTAAAGTAGCACATTCGAACGTAGTGCGGGTACATGATGTTGGACAAAGTGGCGGTGTTCACTATATTACCATGGAATTTGTCAGCGGCTCTGACCTGAATCAATATATTTATGATAATTGGGGAATTGGGTATCGTCAGTTGAAAGATATCTTTGTTCAAGTCGCACAAGCTCTGAATGCCGCACATCAGATTGGTATAGTTCACCGGGATATCAAACCGCAAAATATTCTTATAACACCTTCTGGACATGTCAAAGTAGCGGATTTTGGTATAGCCACAGCGGCAGGAGCCATGTTAAAAAGTACTTCGGAACTGTCCATAGGAACACCTGACTATATGGCTCCTGAAACGGCTCAACCCAATTGCAATCTGGCTGATCCACGGCTGGATATATACTCCATGGGTGTTGTCATGTATGAAACATTTACTGGAGTTTTGCCCTATGAAGGCAAAACAATCGTCGAAAAAATCCAGCTTCATCTGGAAGGGAAGGTCCGGCTCCCGTCAGCATTAAACCCGCATTTCCCGCGACCACTGGAACATGTTATCCTGACAGCAATGCACAGATGGCCGTCAAAACGTTTTCAGGATATGAACGAGGTGCTGGTTGCATTGCACCGCCTGCGTTTTAATCAGTGAATTCAAACACGTCTAAACCGGAAGAAAAACTCAGAGCTTGCATACACAGAATTGTTTTTACCCATCCTGAAACCGGATTCGCCATACTATCGGTAAAAAGTATTCCTCATAACAAACGCGTTATTGTGCTTGGCGAGCTGGCCACATTAAACCCGGGACAACATGTTTGTTTTTCGGGCCGATATGAAAAAGATCCAAAGCATGGACGACAATTTCGAGCATACAGTTGGGAAGAAATCCGTCCCGAAACTAATGATGGATTAATTCGATATTTATCGGGTCAGTTTAAGGGTATAGGGCCCAAGTTGGCTGAACGCATTGTAACTCATCTTGGAATGAAAACTCTGGATATAATTGATGCAGACCCGGGAATGCTGGCATCAGTACCGGGCATAGGCAACGACCGAATAACAGCAATAAAAAAAGAGTGGGCAAACAAACGAGCGCTGGCTGAAATATCAGTGTTTTTAAGTTTTCTGAAGCTTGGTCCTTTAACAGCAGCCAAAGTAATCCGTCACTACGGTTTCGCTGCTGAACAAATAATTCGACAGAATCCATTTTGCCTTGCCAGCGATATACCGGGTATCGGGTTCGCTACAGCAGATGAGGTAGCCTCACGGCTTGAAATAGACGGGGAGGATCCCAGACGTATACGTGCTGGTATTCTGTATGAAATGGAAAAAGCACGGGATGAAGGTCATACCTGTCTTCCACGCAAGGAGTTAATCGGCCGTTCTGTAACACTTCTGGGAGTCAGGGGACCAGTAATCAACTCTGAACTTGAGACAGCACATGATGAAGGATTGCTGGTTTTTCGAAATGTTTCCAGGCAGAATACTGTCGTTTTCGAAAAAACGATGGACTGGGTTGAGCAGAATCTGGCTGAAAATATACGTCGTCTGATGAGGCAGCGTGTAAAAAATATTCATGTTGATATATCGGCAGTTTATGCCGCAGAACTCCACCACTCAGGTATGTCTGCAGATCCAATGCAACGAAAAGCGCTGAACCTTGTTCAAAACAATCCCGTATTTGTAATCACCGGGGGACCGGGAACCGGAAAAACAACTCTTGTCAGACTGCTGATTAAAATATTCAAGTCAATGCATATACGTCTTGCTGCACCGACAGGCAGAGCTGCACAGCGTCTTTATGAAGCATCCGGGAATGAAGCGGCAACGATCCATCGCATGCTTGAATTTATACCTCGTACCGGACATTTTAACCGAAATGCCAAACGGCCGCTGAATGCTGATGTTCTTATAGTCGATGAAAGTTCCATGCTGGATACACCTTTAGCCATGGCTCTGACAAGAGCAGCAAAATCCGGAGTGCGATTGATATTTGTGGGAGATGTTGATCAGTTACCCAGCGTAGGACCCGGACGGGTGCTGGGCGATTTGATCGATTCGGGTAAAATCCCGGTGGTCAAGCTTAATCGTATATATCGTCAGGAAGGTGGCAGTGATATTGTCACCAATGCCCACAGAATCATTCAGGGCGAAATGCCATTGATTCAAAACAACCAGCAAACATCCGATTTGGTATTCATTGAAAAAGATGACCCGGAACACGCGCTGGATGTGATCAGTCGTTTACCTCACCGAATCTCAAGACATTTGAATATCGATCCACTGGAAGATATTCAGGTATTAAGCCCGATGCATCGTGGTTTGCTGGGGGTTAAACATTTGAATGACACATTGAGGGAGATATTGAACCCGACTGGAGAACCAATTCCCGGGACACGATACTTTCGTGTCGGTGACAAGGTTATGCAAACTAAAAACAATTATGACCAGGACGTATTTAACGGAGATGTCGGGCGTATTGTTTCATATGATGAAAGCGGAAGAGTTATGATTCGATATGGAACTCGTTCAATTCGGTATACACCTGAATCGCTTGACCAGATCACTCCGGCATTTGCATCTTCAATCCACAAATCACAGGGTAGCGAATATCCGGCTGTCATTATTCCATTACACACTCAACATTATGTGATGCTTCGTCGTCAATTGCTGTATACCGCCGTTACCCGCGGCAAAAAGCTTGTCGTTATCGTCGGATCAAAAAAAGCTCTGGCGCTGGCTGTAAAAAACAACGAAGAAAATGCCAGGTTTACACTATTGAAAAAACGGCTTCAGAATTTCTGATCTTCGGTTCTATCCAAAGCAGCTTTTCGCGCAATGTATCTGGGTTGAAACCAGGTTTTCATTAAAAGCAGCGGATATTGATGCCAGATACGCAACAACCGGATTTTTGACTCACCACCTTTACGCTTGTATTCATGAGCTGGAATTTCATCAATTCGAAAACGCTGTCGCAGCAACTGAATGTCCATTTCTGTTTCTATTGGAAATCCATCCTGTTTCAGTTCCAGCGCTTCAGCAGCTTCCCGTGACAGCGCCCGAAAACCATTTTGTGTATCACTCAAATGAACATTCCAGCGATAGTTTATGAATGTGGTTATAATGTTGGACCCTGTTATTCGAAACAATTGATTTACTGTTCCAACAAGTTCATCGCTGCCACCTTTGAATCGTGAGCCAATCACCATGTCAGCATTACCGTTCTTAATCGGCGCTACCATTGCGGGTATATCAGCGGGATCATGTGACCCATCCGCATCAATGTACACAAGAATATCGCCGGTAAACAGAGTAATGGCCAAACGCATGGCTTCGCCTTTGCCTTTGCCGCTGTCATAATGCACAGGCACATTATATTTTTGAGCAATTTCCCGAGTTTTATCATCAGAATGTCCATCAATAATCAATACCTCGTCCGCGTGCTCAAGACACCCCTTCAATACGGGTTCCAATGTTAACTCTTCGTTTTTTGTCGGAATAACTACGCTTAACTTCACGATGATAATCTCCCTGGCAATCTAATAAAACTGATATAATCGATTCTGCCGCCGCAATGTTACTGCACTCCAGTTAACACCCTGGTATTCAATATCATAATCCCCGATAATCAAAAACAGGTGTATACGATCTGATTGTCCGGAATGAAACGCATCTGTATCAACCCGTAATCGCGTTGAAATATGATGAAAATCACTGAAACTCAAATATATATTGCGCCATTCATCGGGCCTCAGTTCAAGAGATTTATGATAAACATAGGTATTTCCTGTGTTTTCATCAACAATTCCAAAAATTGCTACCGCATGTGATGAGATCGGTTGAATTGCGCAAGAGATACCTTTATATCGATGATCATTGTTAAGACAAACAGGTTGTGCAATGGATATATTTGGTACCTCCAGATGTGTTTGTGAGGACAAATATGTATATTCAAAAGATGGTAAATCTGTTCGTTTTTTATGTATAAGCAAATGCTTTGACTCTGCTATATGGTTTTTGTCTTGAATCGTAATAAAGGTTGTGGTGTATCGTTTGGAGATATCGACGATGTTATTGCATTTTCCAGAGCAGGACAACAGCCAAGTCACCCAGGCAAAAAGAAGGATATATGAAAAACTATTAAACCTTTTCAGCATCTTCCTGGTCTTCATCCAGGCCCCAATTCACTTTCAGCCAGACTTTGCGTCGCAGTTTCACCAGTTCTTCCGGAGTCATACCGGCAATTTTCAAGTTACTGACACCAAATTTCAAACGTGAAAAATCGTAATCCGGCTTTCCAAGTTCCGGATTTATTTCAACAGCCTTATCCCAGAGTTCTGTCCCGGGCAACGGTGTAAAAATTGCGAACGATGAATAGTCCATGTTCAGTTCTTCAGCAAACTCAAACGTCTTTTCCATCTGCTCCCTGGTTTCACCCGGTAATCCAAACATATATAATCCATTGGCTTTTATGCCCAAATCCTTGACAATCGGTACACACTCCCGGAACTTGTTCATTGGTGTGGGTTTCTTCATCAACTTCAGTATATCAGGATCTCCGCTTTCAACGGGTATCCATAATGCATAGCATCCTGATTCTTTCATTTTTTCCAGCAATTTTCTGTCCATTTTGTTAAACGCCACAAAATTTGTTGGTATCCAGGCAATATCCAGTTTTCGATCGATAATACCCTGGAATATCTTCATAGCCCGATCTTTGTCAAATGTCAGATTGTCATCTTCAAAGTGTATTTCCCTGATACCCTTTTCTTTAACAAGAAATTCAAGTTCGTTCAGAACATTTTCCGGTGACCGCGCCCGAAACTGTCTGCCATGTACATTATGTGACGCACAAAATGTACAACGGTACGGGCAACCCCGACTGGTTAGAAACGTTGTATAAGGAATATATTTTGTGTCATTCCCATGCGGACTTCCAATATCGGAATAACGCTCAACAGGAAATACATCTCTATCAGGCCATGGCAAAATATCAATATTTGCAATCGGTTCAATAAAAGGATTAATAACGGCCCTGTCGTTTTCGTCAATATAGGCAATGCCGGGAATAACACCCACATTTGCTCCCCTTGAAATAGCCCTTAAAAGAATACCGGTAGTATAATCACCCTCACCAAGCACCACATAATCAATACCACCTGCCCGCAAGCACTGCTCAGGGAGTGTGGTTGGATGAAATCCACCAATGAATGTTACAATCCCGGAGTCAACGTCCTTTACCAGCTTACATGTATGAACCGCCAAAGAAATATTGTTCGTAAACATGTTGGATACACCAACAGCATCAGGCTTGAACGTTTCAACAGCTTTCCTGATTTCATCATCTGTCATTCCATACCGATATTTTTCATTTTCTATAAGCTGTTCAGTGTAAAAACCTTCAACGATTGTATCCAATCCTTCTACTTCAAATCCTTCCATTTTTAGCATGGATGCAATATAGCCCAGTCCAAATGGATAATCAGCCCGTTTTGTGTCGAAACTTTTATAAACAAACGAGGGTGGATTGATCAGCAAAACTTTTTTTATTTTTCGTCTTTTATTCATCGTTTACCTTGTTTGATTCACCGGATTCCCATATTTTGTCAATTATATACAATGGCGTTTTGTTAATCTGATGGTTAATCCGGTTGATCCTCTCGTTAATAAACCCGAACATTATAAACATCATTCCACCCATAAGCATTACCAAACTTAAAGCAAACCAGCCAGCATTTGCTCCATGACCAGTAAACTGGAATGCTATACTAATTGCAAAAACGACCGCACCCACTGATAACAACCCTGATCCGACCAGAAACATCATGACCATTTCATAAGGATGGGTCGTAAACGTAACCAACAGATCAAGAAACAAGTGTAACAATTTGTAAAAACTGTATTTCGCCTCGCCTGCAGACCGGGGATTATATTGAACAGGTATATCAACAAACTTACCACCACGCCAACACGCGACTATAACGCCATGAGAAAACATGACATTATAAGGATCAATACCCTCTATCATATTTTTTCGAAATGCCTGAAGCCCACATCCGATATCCCGGTATGGCAGCCGAAATATATGGCGAAAAAAAAGATTGGCCATTTTGCTGGGTAAC
>PWNJ01000241.1 GCA_003558985.1 candidate division CSSED10-310 bacterium | reverse complement strand
TTTCACAATCAACCCCTGTACTGTCAAATGATTACCGCTGGCATTGATCATATTACCCATAACTTTTGCTGGCAAAGAACTGCCTCAGAATATAAACGCATTGCTCAATGCCTATAATCACAATCGAAACTGTAGCTCACAGTTACCAGGAAGCGAAACAAGCAAAAGTCTAATTTAGAATCCCCGCGGGCTGTCCAAGACTGATGGGATAATGAAACCCCAGATTGAGTCTGCCGCTATCCGGTGATCCATCGGGTGACGTGCTACCAAGATTATCCGGAATGCCGCCTCGATTTATACATGGTGATGTGTCGCTCAACCGGTAACCTTTCACAAATTGGGGATCTTCAGATATGCAATGAATCAGTCGGTCAGTATTTTCAGTATCCGCAATCCCATTATTCCAAATATTGCATCGGAAAATTCTGAGTCTGGGCAAATCCCGTGGATCATCTGTTTCCATAACACGAATGCCAACGCCGGCATTCATCGCAATAATGCAATGTTCAATAACTGGAAGAATTGGAGCGCCCTTATCATAAATACACACTATTCCGTCTGCCTGATTGAAAGCAATCGTATTCATTGCAATTCGCGGATTCAGAGCAAATGGTTGCCATGTATAGGATTGCCATAACAAAATTCCAGCGCTGGCCTCTCTGCCAGGTGTCCCATTACCGATTACAAGATTGTTAACAATGTCATCACATGAAGAATGAGCGCTTAAAATTCCAACCCAGAAATTGTTTCTGACCAAATTATCCCGTACAGTAGAATACGTTTCGCAGCATCCGATCCCAATATCATTGTATTCTGAAATGTTGAAGCGGATTACCGCGGGAACTCCTTTAGAGCCCGCCGGGCATTCCTGCAGAATACCAAATCGATGTCCTGACACACGATTATTCAGAACAATTGCTGGACCAGTGAGTGTTATCGCCGCAGTGTTTTCAAGAATTTGCCCTCTTCCAGGCAGCGTATCAAGTGTCGTCAGCGGCCAAATCGTTCCATTCGGATCATCGACAGTAAAACCTTCGAATATGCTGCGACTGCGAATTAATACCGTCATCTGTGGACCCCTTTGATCCACTTCCTTCGGACGTCGAATAATTGTCTGTTCAAAACCTTCAACACTGCGAATGATCAGTTCCTTTCCGGCTGGCACCCAAACTGTTTCTTCGTAAACGCCCGGATATACCAGAATCGTATGACCCGATTCCACCCTTTCATCCATAACCGCACTATGAATGCTGCTGAAGTCTGCTCGACCATTGACATTTACCGTCCAGGTAACTGCATATGCTCCGGAAACAAAAACGACCGAAACCATGGTTAACATAAAAATTACCGTTCTCATGACAAACCTCCCTGGAAAATGTTTACGATCATTATGAGTCCGATCAGAGTCCTTTTTGTGCATGTCTTCAAAAATATTGATTTTTACATGGAGTTGCCGCAGACATCACCCTTGAAATAATGCTTTGTTCTGATATATACGCATACGCACGATTGGCCAGGTTCAATCAGAAAGCATTCGGTACAAACGGTGGTAAAAAGCAAATTGTCAACAGTGTTCGCTTCCTTCGGAATAATGGTGTGTCTGGGTGGAGTTTATGCATGGAGTATATTTGCACCTGAACTGGTGAAGGACTATGGCTATACAGCGCTTCAAACACAACTGGTTTTTGGAGTTTTGATAGCGATTTTCCCGGTGACAATGATTTATTCCGGAAAAATTGAAAACCGCACAACACCCCGTCAACAAGCTCTTGTTTCAGCCGTTTTAGTGGGAAGCGGCTACTTTTTGGCCGGACTGTCCAACGGAAACTTTATTCTTTTACTGACCGGCGCAGGTGTTTTCACCGGTATTGGCACAGGGTTTGGTTACCTGACAGCAATTACAGCGTCCGTCAAATGTTATCCGGAAAGACAGGGACTGGTAACCGGAATTGCTGCATCGGGATTCGGGCTGGCCGCCGTGCTGCTGTCCCTTGTCGGCGAACGGATGATAGCGCTTGAATACAATGTGCTGCAAATATTTACACTCGTCGGCATTACCTATGGATCAGCCATTTTGTTTTTGGCTCTGTTTATGACAGCTCCCGATAACAGAACAGCAAAACAACAAATATCCGTATGTGATTTCATCCTGGAATCACGCTTTCTGAAACTGTTTACAGGAATTTTCTGCGGTTCTTTTGCCGGATTAATGATTATCGGCAGCTTGAAATCGATTGGCGCTGAACACGGTATCAGTAACACGTTTCTTGTTGCAGCAATATCTGTTTTTTCAGCCGCCAATTTTGCCGGCAGGATTTCATGGGGTATTTCAAGCGATTACATAAAAGCCCGTATTAATGTGACTGTGGCGTTTACATTTATGGCAGTTGCCATACTCCTGACAGGATTCACTTCCCCGTCACCAATAGCATTCTTACTCCTCTCAGCCGTAATCGGATTCTGTTTCGGAGCCAATTTTGTGCTTTTTGCCAAAGAAACAGCCAATATCTACGGTTTACACAACCTGGGAATCATTTATTCATATGTGTTTCTGGGCTACGCGCTTGCAGGATTACTCGGACCACTGACTGGAGGCCTGATATATGATATTTTCAGCAGTTACAGACCCGCCGCAGGCGCCGCTGGTTTGATAAGCCTGACAGGTGTTATCATATTCTTATGGAAAAACCCGGTCCAAAGGATAGAATAATTCTATGTTGTTGCACGATGATATTAATACGGCTGCAAAACTGATCGTCGAAGGACGTCTGGTGGCTTTTCCGACCGAAACCGTTTATGGTCTGGGCGCCGATGCATTCAATGCTCGGGCAGTCGCACGCATTTTTGAAATCAAACAACGACCATCCTTTGATCCCCTGATCGTGCACATTGCTTCACTGGACGACATGTCACTTCTGACATCAGATAATGATCCACGAATACACCAATTGGCAAACGCATTCTGGCCCGGACCCTTGACGCTGGTTCTGAATCGAACAGACCGGGTTCCCGATATTGTGACCTCCGGCCTTCCAACCGTTGCTGTCCGAATGCCCGGTCATCCAGTAGCTCTGGAACTGATCAAAAAAGCAAAGCGCCCCATCGCTGCTCCCAGCGCAAATAAATTCGGAAAAATCAGCCCGACCAGCGCTGAACACGTTCGAAAACATCTGCCCGAAGTGGATTTTATACTGGATGCTGGTCATACCACCATCGGAATCGAATCCACTATTGTAAGACTGCATGAAACCGGCTTTCAGATATTGCGCCATGGAGCTGTCACAATGCAGCAAATTGAACAGTTGATTCCAAACGCCCAACTGGCTTCACAAAATGAACCGGTTGCAGCGCCCGGAATGCTGAAAACACATTACAGCCCGGATAAACCCTTATACC
This sequence comes from candidate division CSSED10-310 bacterium, assembly GCA_003558985.1. Lineage (GTDB taxonomy): Bacteria > CSSED10-310 > CSSED10-310 > CSSED10-310 > CSSED10-310 > CSSED10-310. The sequence goes on along the minus strand of PWNJ01000241.1, from coordinate 2,236 downwards.
TTGCTGATAATCCGATTGTTCCCAAACTGAACAAACAAAAATGCGGCCTGTTATCGTTCACCGGCCACAATACCCAAGGATACCACGCTGTGGTTTTGATGACTGAATCACTTGATTTAAAAGAATATGCCGTCAAAATGTTCGCCGCGATGCATCACATGCAGGACAACCCGGACATTGATTACATTGTTGCGGAACCCGTTCCGGAGAAAGGTATCGGCATGGCCATCATGGACCGGCTTAGAAAAGCCGCAGATAAATACACCTCACCTGACTCAATACAATGATCACAGAATAAACAATTTCTATCAACACACGGAAGAATGCTTTTTTTATCTTATTTTCTGCTTCCAGAACCTCAGTTTTCGAAGAAAATGAAACGATAACGCATATTTAATCTGACGCATAATTCGAAAACGCATGGACCGGGCGACTGGATTTGTTTTAAGTGTTTTCATGATAAATCTCCCTGCCGACAAACTAATTAACAATGAACAGATTGTAACCTCGCAACGACTCAATAAAAATCGTCTTTGCTGTCTACTCCTTCAGAAACAGAATCATAAGATATTGATAGTGTTTTTGCAAACACAGAAGCATCATTCAACTAACACTGTGAAACAGGCCGATAAAAATCCAAATGAACATCAGGCAAACAATTCAATGTTTCCACCCGTATGAATAAACAGTACGGCGCCGGCATTGCGAAATTTGCCCGAGCGGCAATATTCCAGCAAACCCGCTGCCGCTTTACCGCTATAGACATAGTCCAGAAATATCCCGCATCTGCGCGCGAAAAACTCAACCGCTTCATCACACGAATCAGTGCGAGCGGCATAACCGTCACCTATGAAGTTATCATCAACGCACACTGCGGTTCGGTCTATGGACACATTCAGTAACCTGCCGGTCTCGCATGCAAGCTTAAACACATTGTCCGTATGAATCGCAGTCTTTCGCGCCACACTGATTCCCAAAACCGTACCGGGCCACTCTGCAATCATTTTTCCAACTACAAGACCGGCCTGGGTACCGGCTGATGATGAGGCAAAAACAATGGTATCAAAAGTGACACCCAACCGTTTTTGATCGTCAATAATCTCTGCCATGGCCTCTGTATATCCCAGACTGCCAATTGGAGTAGATCCACCCATTGGCAACCGATATACCTTTCGTCCCAGCTCCGTCAGGTTACGTTCAAGCTCTGAAGAATGCGACTCATAATCTTCCCAGTCTTCTGAACCAATATGATGACAAACAGCGCCAAGCAAATGATCCAGCAAAAGGTTGCCTGTCGGACGCTCCGGTTTGTCACCACCCAGAACAAGATGCGCCTTCATACCATGAACAGCCGCATACGATGCCGCCATACGGCAGAAATTGGACTGCGCGGCGCCAACCGCCAGAAGTGTGTCACACCCCTGCTGAAGCGCATCCGCAACCAGATAATCCAGCTTTCTGGCCTTGTTGCCGCCAAAACCGAACCCCGTCAAATCATCGCGTTTACAGAAAATGCGGCAACCGGCAATCTCCGATAAAACCGGCAACTCATGCACCGGCGTCGGCACAATGGCATTCGATAATTTGTCAAAAGATGCAAGCTTTATTCTGATAATATTCATGAATTACCCCCATCAAAACCATTATAATATCATCAACCCTCTCCCCTCAACCTCTTAAGCCCTCCGCCTTACGCCCTAAGCCCTATGCCTTATCACCGCATACCCGCTCAATTTCATCCAGACTTGTCACACCCTGCATAACCCGGTCAAGACCATCCTCTTTGAGTGTACGGAATTCGCTCGGAACGGCTCCGGCAAGCGTCTTCTCTGACGCATTGTCCTGAAGCAATCGCCAGAATTCGCTGCCGGCCCCGGACAGCAGTTCCATGATAACATCCCGGCCTCTGTAACCGGTCTGATGACACGCATCGCATCCGTTTGCCCGGTATATATGGCTGGAAAAACTTTTAAGAGGTTCAGGCATATTCGTACGCTCTGTCTCGGGTACAATAACTTTGCATTCTTCACACAGCCGTCTCACCAGACGCTGGGAAACCACTCCAATAACGGTTTCCCGCAATACATGCACAGGCGCCCCCAGATCATGGATCAGCCGAAGCGTTGCAATAGCGCTGTGAGCATGCATCTGACTCAGCACCAGATGTCCTGTTTGAGCGGCCTGAGCCAGAAGCGCAGCAGTTTCAGGATTCCGGATTTCTCCGGCACAAATCACA
>PWNJ01000226.1 GCA_003558985.1 candidate division CSSED10-310 bacterium | reverse complement strand
GCACCGGGTGTTTCGCGGTGGCAGTTGGGGCAACTTCGTGATGAACTGCCGGTCGGCGTTTCGCGGCGACGACAGTCCCGGTAACCGAGGCTTTCTGCTGGGTTTTCGTCTTGTTCAAACAGTCCCTTAAGTGATTGTTAGCGCTTAATTTTTGCTACTTCTCCATTGGTTAACACAGGTTTGGATCAAAACTGCTTTGAAACGCATAGTCTTTACCTGGAATTCACAATCAAGTACGGTTATATTCTGCAAGATCACCTTTTGTCACTGAACCACAGGTTCGTCAAGGAGACTGATCACAATGAGAAATTACGCAGCGTTTCGTCATATTGTTGAAGAAGCAGAAATATCTGTATTATCTGTCAGACTTTTCATGTTGGTTTGTTTGATTCTCATCATGATATCTCCCGCCATGGCTGGCAACCTTGACATTCGACTGGAAGGCGGAGGTGTCTGGTTCAGCAGAAATGATGTTCGAATTCCGGGCGATACCGGTACCCGGTTTGACATGCTGGATTTGACCGGTAAGGGATCAGATCCTTATGTGCGCATCTATGCCACATATAATTTCAACGAAAAACATGCTTTGAGGCTCACTTTTGCACCGCTTGAGGTTGTTGGAACCGGCTGGCTCAGTGAAGATGTCACATTCAGGGACGATGTGTTCACAACTGATTCATCAGTAAAGGGAAAATACAAGTTTAACACGTGGCGCCTGACCTACCGGTGGTCGTTCTATGATCATAAGCGCTGGCGTCTTGGCTTCGGAGCTGCCCTGCTTGTACGTGATGCGGACATTACTCTGGAACAGCAAAACAAAAGGCAATCCAAAGATGATCTCGGACTGGTACCTCTCCTCCATGGTTATAGCAAATACAGATTGAATAATCGGGCTTCCATCATTCTGGATGTTGAAGGGGCATGGTCACCCATGGGACGAGCCGTTGATGCAGCTTTAACCGCAAAGTATGACTTCGATTCCGGATGGTACATAGCAGCCGGCTACAGAATCCTTGAAGGCGGCGCAGATAACGATGACGTTTATACATTCGCTATGCTGCATTATGCACATGCAACGCTGGGATTCCGCTTCTGACTCTGCTTGCCTAATCTTGCTGTTAACAACATTTCATAGATCGGCATCAACCAAAAATAAAGATGTTTACTTTGTAAGCTGTTATACTACCTGAATATCTGGTAAACTTGTCGGTAATGATGCAGTGAAAGGGCCATAGTGAGTGTCCGAATGGCAAATGTCAGGTGTTTTATAACCAACGGGAGCAGATCACATGAAGAGATTAATTCTTGACTTGTCCGGAGGTGTTTTTCTATTTTCCGTTATGTTGTATTTCCTTTTTCAAATCACCGCAGATCACCTTCAGTACCGACACAACCAGTCCTGGCCTGCCACTGAAGGAGTCATCACGAAATCGCGTATAATTACAGACTACCGCTCTTCAGGCGATCCACCTACCACGGAAAAATACTATAAACTGGAAGTATCCTATTCTTATACGGTTGATGACACGACCTACATTGGCGACCGTATCTCGCCCAGCGGCAATGTCAGCTCCAGAAATCACCGGACAGTGGAGGACATATTTGTTAAATATCCACCAAACAAATCTCTAAACGTGTTTTATGATCCACAAAATCCCGAACGAGCAATACTTGAAAGCGGTCCATTAAAAATAGTGTGGCTGACTTTAAGTGTTTTTGGACTATCTTTTATTATTTCCATCGCATGGATTGTCAAAACCATTGATAAATACAGAAAAAACAAAACGGCATAACCAAAACACTCTTCTAACCATTTCAGGTCGTTCGTTGAAAGAATCCAAGCTGAGTTTAGAGATTGGTCAACACATGTAAACTCACGTTTTAGAACATTTTTGGACAAAAACAGAATTTTATGCTTAAATATTTATGTTTGGAAGAGATTTTAAAGGCGGTGTTTTATCAGATATCTTTGCTGTGTCTGCCTTTAATCGAATGAATGCAGTATTTTAATTCGCCACTTGAGATGGAGGAGAAAAATGAGTAAAAGACTTTTATCTGTATTTGTTGGATTCATTTTGGTGTTGTCATTTATTCCTGTTTTTTCTGTGTGTGTTTTTCTGGAATTCATGATGCCGGGTGACATGTTCTGGCCGGAATCAGAGTTTTTCCTGATTTTGGATATTGACAACAGATTTTGTCCTGCATTAGAAAATGTGCAATTATTTGTCGCGCTGACGGTGGGCACTGGTGATTACTGGTTTTTCCCGTCCTGGGTTCAATATCCCCCGGGTATTGAATGGTCAGATATTGATGTAGCGGCAGATTCATACATTTATAAGACAATAATCCCTTCATTTGCCTGGCCCTATGGCGCAGGTGAATTTGATGGAGCGATGTTTCTTGCAGCAATTGCCGATGAAGGAGTTTTGGTTAGCAATCTTCTACAAACCACGTTCGGTTGGTCGGATGCCCCACCTCCTCCGGAGGACTTTGTTTATATTCCACCAGACATCTGGACTCGTGGTTCACCGCCAGATGAACCATGCAGAATGCCAGACGAAGTGCAACATCAGATCACATTAACGCAAGGATTTTATATGATGCCAACAGAAGTGACACGTCAGATGTGGGCCGATTTGAGAGCGGACCAGCCGACACTTCCGGCAGACCCCAGCGACACCTCAATCAGTTCGACCACATATCATCCGGTTCAGCGGGTTTCGTGGCATAAAGCGCTTTTGTTTGCGAATCTGATGTCTGTGCGTGATGGATTTACTCGTTGCTATTACAAGGACGCAGCGTATACTGTTCCTGTTGATGCAACCAATTACTCAGAGGGTACTTTTTTCGGTAATTTCGATACAGACGGGTATCGGTTACCGACTGAAGCTGAATGGGAATACGCGGCACGTGCAGGCACAACCGGGCCGTTTTCAAGCCATGAACCTTTTTACAATTCAGATAACTGCATGGAATGTGACCCGTTTTTCGATGTGCTGGACAGTATTGCGTGGTGGTGTTGGAATGCGTTTGGCACCGCGCATAAGGTCGCGACCAAACTTCCTAACCCCTGGGGATTGTACGATATGCATGGGAACGTACAAGAATGGTGCTGGGACTGGCATGATTCATATTCATCAGAACCTGTAATCGATCCAAAAGGACCGTCAACAGGCACATACCGAATGATGCGCGGCGGGTGTTGGAATAGCTATCCACTGTTCTGCCGGTCAGCAGATCGACGCCGCAAAAGTGTACCTGCGGCCAGATCAAATACTCGGGGATTTCGTCTGGCCCGGTCTGCTCTTTAAGTCAGTATGAGGAGACGGAATGTTTAAAAATATTGCAATAACAATTGTTGCAATTCTTTCGGCGATATCATGGATGCCGATTATAGCAGAAGACATTCATCTTGAGTTCCTGATGCCGGGAAACATGTTCGGGCCGGGTTCTTTGTTTTCGGTTGACCTGTCAGTTGAAAACGCAGGAAATGAATTTACTGATGCTCAGTTATTTGTGGCGCTGACACTTGGCACAGAAGATTTCTGGTTTTATCCATCCTGGGTACAGTTTCCACCTGATCTTGACTGGGAAGATGTCTTTGTTCCAGGATACGCATCGGATCAATGGGTGATATGTCCGGAGTTCATATGGCCTCACGATGCAGGAGCTTTTGATGGCGCCATGTTTTTATCAGCGATTTTATATGATGATGTTCTTATCAGCAATCTGGCCGAAACAGAATTTGGATGGTCGGAGTCTCCGCAGCCAACTTCGACACCAACGGGTCCAACCCCCACACCAACCAACACTCCCACACCCGTGCCAATGGAGTTTGTTGCTATTCCTGCCGGCACATACATTCGGGGATCTCCAGAAAATGAACCATGCCGTGAACCATTGTGGTTTTTAGACGAGTCCAGGCACGAGGTCACGCTGACACGCTGGTTTTACATCATGACAACAGAAGTGACCCGGCAAATGTGGGCTGATTTGAAATCGGATCAACCGGGTTTGCCTCCGGATCCAAGTGATACGAATATCAGTTCGTCAATAAATCATCCGGTACAGCGTGTAAAATGGTATGAAGCGGTTTTGTTTGCAAATCTGATGTCGTTAAGGGATGGTTTGACACCCTGTTACTATACGAATGCCGCATTTACTGTGCCGATTGATGTGACAAACTATAAAACAGGTCCGTATTTTTGCTATTTTAACGCGGATGGGTACCGATTACCGACCGAGGCTGAATGGGAGTATGCCGCCAGAGCTGGCACGACCGGCCCATTTTCATCCGATGAACCGAATTACAGTTCGAATAACTGTAATACGTGCTCACCCAATCCGCATTTGATTGTTCTGAACAGCGTTGCATGGTGGTGTGCAAATTCAATTAGAAAAGCACGTCCAGTCGCCGGCAAACTGCCCAATCCCTGGGGATTGTATGATATGCATGGAAACGTATCGGAATGGTGCTGGGACTGGTCCGGTGAGTATCCATCGGTTTCTGTAACTGATCCATCCGGACCACTAACAGGAACGTACCGCATTTTTCGAGGCGGCGCGTGGGACAAAAGAGCAAGAAGCTGTCGCTCTGCTGATCGAAGCGGCGGCACTTTGGAAGCCGCGTTAAACTCGCTTGGATTCCGTCTGGTTCGTCTGGCCTCTTCCCCAACGCATTGATACATTCAGACCCTGTCCGACAAAGTGGTTGCCTCTGATTCACAACTTTAATCACGCCAACTTTCGATGCCGTAATAACAAGTAATTCCAGATATTATTGCGATAAATTACTCGTTTATTTTCACATTTTTGAATATTCAACCTCATCAATATTCATTTCAAATAATTTATGTTTGACACTTTAATTATATCTGTTTATGGTAAATTACTGTCGCTGGGACAAATTTGTTTTGGCACATGATGCAGTAAGTATTTTTTTAGGAAGGAGTGTTGTATGGTTGTCGGGAGAATAAGTTCCCTGTTTTTGATTCTATCGTGTCTTTTAATCGTATTCATGATTGCGGGCTGTGAAGAACCGCTGGATATAGTCGAACCTCCCGATGATATCAACCCGACTCCGGAAGGAACCTCAACCCCCACACCAACCCCGACACCTGCGCCGACACCCGATAATGCCATGTGGGGTTATGTTAACGGGTCTGCTGTTGTTCAGGTTGAAGGTCTTCCCTATTTACAGTTTGGTGAATGCACCAAAGCATCCATTTTTCATCTTCACCATCCGACAACCGGCGCATGGCTCAATGTCCGACACCGCGCGCTGAACAAGTTTCAGCCAAAAGGCGCGCTTGACTGGGGATATGGCTGTGTTGATGAGATCAACTGGCACCATATGAAGGAAGGCGGAAACGGTATCTGGCATATCGAATGGGAACAACGCGGCAATACAACATGGGTTCGATTTACATCTCCGGAAGACCATTCTGTTGAATTGAATTTCATTGGCGGCGCGGCCGCATGGCGTGAGATCAGACCCGGCTCAGGCGATGCCCGAATACCTCACGCAGCGCCCGCAACCGTTACTGTTCTTGAGATGTCCGGCGATATCGGTGAAGCCGTGTACTGCAGGTAGGGCGTAGGACGTAAGGCTTAAGGCGGAGGGCGTAAGGCTTAAGGCGGAGGGCGTAAGGCTTAAGGCGGAGGGCGTAAGGCTTAAGG
>PWNJ01000120.1 GCA_003558985.1 candidate division CSSED10-310 bacterium | reverse complement strand
CAACGAGTGCATAATATCAAGAGCGCTGGTCAGGTGGGGTTCGACGTATCGCGGAATAAAATTTAACTGTTCCGGAGCGTGAAGTATAAGCGGAGTGCAAATCAGTTCAGTGTGAAAACTGCTGTCGGCGACAAGATAAGGATCAATATAGTCCCGTCGATTGCCGCCGTGTCCATATACTCTGTCACGTTCAAAAAAGGTTTCTCCATGATCCGATGTAATACAAATAACCGTGTTTTCAAGATGACCGGAACGATAGAGTTCTTTCAACAAACGTTGCATCTCACGATCCGTTTTTTCAACTCGAAGAACATAATTGTCAATCATGGCCTGAACATCCGGCTGGAAAAATTTTGAATCAAACCAGGGATCAATTTCGTTTGTAATCGGAACCTCTCCGGCATGCCGCCATAACCGAAGCTGGGCATCAGTCATTCGCGCAACTTTTTCCTGAATCCTGTCTGAATGACGGTCTTCACCTTTTTGAAACCCCAGAAGCATCATCATCATTCCCTCACGATAATCCAGCCAGTCAATATCCGTTTCGCCGGCTTCCCAGGATTTCGTAAATGATTCAAATGCATCCAGATCTCTTAGATTACGCCCGAATTCAGTTTGCTGATATTCGCGATAACCGCCATAGGGCGCATGGGGTTCAAACGTATGAAGAAAAAGAAAGAATGGCTGTTCAGATTCAGCGCTCAACCAGTCCGTAATGCGCGTCCAGTCTGCACCGTCAACCCAATCGTAAAACTCCATCAGATCAAAACCTTTGGTCATATTTAACTGGGGTGAAAAGTGATGTACGCTGTAAAAACCACCAGTGCGGTACCCGGAATCACGAAGCAACTCAGCTAGTGTAATGATTGAATCCGGCATAGGCCGGTTGTCGTACACCATTCGGTGGTCAGCAACATACATGGAAGTAAACATGGACGCATGTGAGGGTAGGGTCCAATTTGAGTTCACATGATGATCAGAACACAGCAGTCCGTTTCGACTGATCCTGTCGATAACAGGAGTCCGAATTTCGGGATGTCCATAACATCCAAGATGGTCTGCTCGAAGAGTATCCAAAGATATCATTATAATGTTGGGGACAATGTCCGGGGTGCCTGTTGAATCTTCAGAAACCGGACGAGTACAGGCGTTTAAACAAACAAATAACACACAAAAAACAATATACCGTTTCACGATAACACCTCTGACAACGGCCGGCTGAGACAAGCCGACCGTATCAGACAGAATAACGTTTTTTACAAGTTAAATGCAATTCGATGCAGTTTTATATCACAGGTTTTCTTGTGCAATATCTTCAATATACATGACATTTCCGGTCAATAGTGACCATGAACCATCTGATTTCTTTTCTTTGGTTATATAGACAGTATACAACTTCGGAACATCATTTATGGTTGCAATGACCTGACCATAAATTTCACCTCGTGTCACAAACCGTTTGTTACCGGCATAATCTTCCCATTGTGACAGTTCTTTCCATTCCGGGCTGTACACAACAGATCGGACAATTTGAGCTGAACCATCAGCCGTAAGTATAAACTCTTCCATACGTTTTTTGATGTCAGCCGCATCACCGCCCTGATAGATATCATCACGCATGGTTACCTGTTTTGCGCGTTCTTCTCTATTGCCAAGATTTTTCCGGATCAATTCTTCAAATCGTTCATTTATTTGTGTGTGTTCAGGGGTGCCTTCCGGAAACAGCGGCCAGTATTTTTCAAGAAATGTTTCGGTCTGTTTAATACTCCCGTCATTCATTATGGCCGGTTTACCTTCAACAATTCTGTCCAGACCGGTATATCGTGAATCAATGTGAGCGATTGCTTCATCAAATGCTTTTTTTCGGGTTTGTTCCAGCAGAGACGGGAACTGGTCGATATTGGTGGAGATTGTTTTTTCGATTTGTTGAAGTCCGTATGTTTTACTATAGGGAAAATCGACTGTTTTGTATTCAGAATACACTTTGCTGGCGACTTCGAAGGCCTGCTGCTGTTCCAGAAGGTTTTGAATATTGGCTGTTCGAACGTTGAAAGACGGAAGTTCTTTCAATCTGGTTTCCCATTCTTTCGATAATTCTTCTCTTGCCGCACGTTCCTGTTCCGCGCGATTTTTATCAGCTTCAACCTGTTTCGCTTTGTCTTCCATTTCCTTCAGCGCGGTTTCCAGACGCTGTTTAACATCAAGATAATCAGGATTTTCGGTATCAAACTGACCGGCGTACTGTCTGTCAATTTCTTCCAGAAGCGCAGCGGCATCACGTAATTTTCCACGTCGAATCAATTCATTCATGTCCCGAATACGTTTATTGACTCCGGCCGGGAGAACGGGTGCGGTTTTGGTGGATGTGGTCGCTGCGGCAGGTGATTGTTGGGGCGCTGTTGTGGCAGGTCGGGGTGGTGGAGGTTGAGGCGCTGATGTCGTTGTCGGTTTGGCTGTTCCGCCGGGAGCTTTTCCCATACGCTGTTCCAAATCCCGTTTCAGTTTGGCGATTTGATTGGTAAAGGTTTTAACCTGAACATGACCAGGATCTGCCGCAACAGCATCTTCCAGCAGCATATCCAGTGTTGAAGTAATTTCGGCTGCTTCTGCAAATTTGCCTGAGAACATATTGTTCTGTGCTTTACGTAACTCACCACTGATTGATTTCAGAATATCTTTGATATCACTCATGAAACGTTGTCCTCCTGTTAATGTGTTTCGGGTTAAAATGACTGTGCACCGACGTTTTCAACAGCTCCAAACAACTGAATTGCATCCCGCCATGGATAGCGGTTCATGAACATGGTAACGGAAGACGTTATCGAACCTTGTTTGTTCATGCCGACTGCGGCGCGCAACTGGTTAGCCGTTGAATTGGGGTCAAAATCAATTTCCTCGGTATAACTGGCGCTTAAAAACCCTTCAAGGTACTGTCTGTTGATCGGCAGACCTTCCGGAATATCTTGTTTGTTACCTCGAGCAGATGCAAATGGAAGATCTCCGAACTGATCGGCTGTCAGATTGAGTTTGACGTTGCTGGCGGGACTGTATTCCAGATCCGCCTGTTTGTTAACAAAAAAGATGTTGTTATCCAATTTTACCCGGTCATCCGGTGTGAATCGGGTGTTGTCAACACCGGCAAGCACGCTGCCGCCTATCATGTTGTTATGGATGTGATATTCACAACGTGTCATTATTCGAATTCCGTATCCCATGTCTTTCATATCCGCCAGCCGACTCCAGGTAAACAGAATGGTATTATTGGCGATTTCCACTTTACCGCAGTTGGCCATGGTTCCGGGACCACCTCTTGAGCCGCATGTGCCGTAAATTTCAATTGCTGCCATGCGATTGCTCACAAAGATATTATTCAGTACCCGGAATGTTCCTTCACGGAGACCGCCTTGAATGGCAAAACTGGCGCCATTGACGAAAACACAGTTTTGAATGGTGACATCACCGCCCTGGGCAGCGCTGACAATCTGTATGATCGGTTCTTCTGCCGTGCTGTTACCGGTTGCCGGGCGTTCGGTTGCTCGGAGCATACGTCCGGTTTCAAGACCTTCAATAATGCCTTCTGTGGCATGATAAGCGTTTCGATATCCCATATCAAAAACGATACCGTCAATAACCGTACCGTCCACAGCGCGTGTGAATTTCAGAAACGCTCTGCGCGCCCTGCCACCCGCCTCGTTATCCGGTTGAAACACAGTAGGTGTATCCATGATATTTCGGGTTGTGAAAGTTTGGTCATAACTCCCAAACATTTTCAATGGTTTATCGCTTTCCATATAACCCACACCGAATGTTCCGGTGTAAGTGCCGCCGGCAATAAATATTTCCCCTCCGGCTTCAACCAGATTGATAGCCCTGTCAATTTCCTTCACGGGACTGTCTTTTGTTCCAGGATTCTGATTGTTTCCGTTGGTTTGGCAAACATAGATAGCTGCCTGGCATACCGAGAAAGACAACACCAGAAACATAATCATAAATAAAACGGATATTTTGCTTTTCATTTTGACCTCCATTTCCTGATCTACAATAGAATGGTTATAATATTTGTATTAGTTAACTATGTCAAAGAAAATTGCTCCTACGATAAAGGCGTTTCAAGTCGAAACGCCTTTGATGAACTATTCAATATGATTAATGTTTTATATAGCTGATTCAGGTATTTTGATTAGTTACAATTTGTTTATCCATTCGCTGATGACATGGAGCGCTATTGGCGAAAAGGTTTCCTCAATCTGAGCGTATTCGGTTATATTCCCGGTTTCAGCGGTTTGAAACAGATGGTTTAAATCCGGAAAAACCCGGAGTGTGATATTCGGATTGCCTGCATCAGCCAGCGCGCGTGCCATGGGCGGAAGATTCTGTTCCGGAATAACCTGAATATCTTTGCTTCCCCAGATGGCCAGTACCGGACAAAGGGTGTTTGGTAACACGGTCTGTGGATTAAATCTAAGAAAATACCTGAACCAGGGAGTATTGAATGCCATAGATGTCTTTATCAGTTGTTCTTCCGTCATACTTCCCGATTTGTCGTCGTCATCGAGGTCTGCATATACGCGATGTATTGCTTCTTCAATACGTTTCGCTGCTTTATCGGGGTTTGATTCTTCCAACACCGTTCTGTACAGTTCAAGTTGCAGTTTCAGTGATTTTTGAATGGACTCTTCGGACTCTCCGGAAAATTCAAGTATCTTTTCCGATTGCAGAAGCAGCAATTCATGTCCGGGAACGCCAGGCGCAGCCAGCAGAACAACAAAACCGACCTGATCGGGATATTTCGCGGCCACCATCGGCGCTATCAGACCGCCTTCGCTATGACCTACAAGACCGGCAAGATTCTGCTGGATGAAGTCCTGTGTTTTCAGATATGTCAACGCGGCGTAAGCGTCAGATGCAAAATCTTCGGATGTGGCTTTCATGTAGTTTCCTTCGCTGCCGCCAATGCCGCGTTTGTCATACCGTAAAACAGCGATATTGTTTCGCGTCAAATGATCGCTCAACACCAGAAATGGTTTGTGTCCTAAAACAGTTTCATCGCGGTCATGCGGTCCCGAACCGGCAATCAGAACGGCGGCAGGAAAAGGCCCCTCACCTTCGGGAATGGTCAGTGTTCCGGCAAGTGTTATGTTTGCGTCGGGGTTGGGAAATGTTACATCACGGGCGATATAGGGAAACGGTGGCTCAGGATGCTGGGGTCGATTTACAGCGTAGGGAGTATCGGAAAGCGTGACCTCACACTCCATTGCCATGCCACCCTGATGCCATTTGCCGGTGATAATTGTTCCGCATGGCTGAAGCTCACCTTCAAACCATCCCATAACTATTGGAACCGTAAGTTCAACCTTGTTGTCCGTTACAGTAATTGAGCCGATTTCAAGGCCTGTCACACCCTGATCCGGACTGTCACATGTTCCGGTAAACGTTCCTCCGTCAAACTCGATGTTAAAGACAATTTTCAGAGTTCCGCCGGGCACAGCAATATCGCCGATCCAGTGCCCGGGTCTTAAAAGGCTTTCGGCAGAGCTGTCACCGCGGCACGGCGCTATAACAAGCATCAGACCTAAAACAATCAACATCAACGGTAACTTTTTCATTGCTTTTTTTCTCCTTGGTTGCCAAACAGGGTTACGTTCCGTGAAATTCCCTCTATAATATCCAATGAATGATACGGATGTGACAAACGTGTTATTCAAAAAAATCGCGACAGCCGAATCGTATCTGATAGCTGTTAACATGAATTGGTGGTTGATTGGGATAATGGAAAGGAGCGTGGCCTGATGCGAATCATTATCGGTCAGATCAATCCGGTTATCGGAGATATCCGGGGTAATCTTCAGAAAATATGCAATGTAATAGTCTCTGGTAAAGATAGTGATCCCGATCTGTTTGTATTTCCGGAGCTGTGTATAACCGGTTATCCGCCGCGTGACCTTCTTGAGCGGGCATGGTTTGTCCGATCGGCAGGTGAAGCAATACAGTTTTTATTGCGTGAAAGTGAATCCTTGAATGCAGGAATAGTCGTCGGAGCCCCGGTTCCGACACATCGTTCAGACGGTAAGGGATTGTATAATTCAGCATTGCTGATTCATCAGGGACAAATCCTGCTTCAACAAAACAAACGGTTGTTGCCTGCTTATGATGTTTTTGATGAAGAACGCTATTTTGATTCGGGGGACAGACATCAGATTATCAGTTTCAGGGGTGAAAAACCGGGGTTATCTGTATGTGAGGATGCCTGGAACGATCCGTCGCTATGGCATCGACAGATGTATGATCATGATCCGATCGATGAGTTGGCGCAGCAGGGCGCAACTATAATGATTAATATATCAGCTTCGCCGTATCATCTTGAGAAAGAAAAAATACGTCGGCAATTGATTTGTGGTCATGCAGGCAAGCATTCAGTACCGTTTGTGTTTGTCAATCAGGTTGGAGGTAATGACGAGTTAATTTTTGATGGACGGTCAATGGTGGCTTCTTCATCTGGACATATTTTGATGCAAATGCCGGCATTTCAGACGATGGTTAAGGCAATTGATACCGCTCAGGGAATCGATTCAGATGTTGCATCAGACAGCTTTTCAGACGATGACACAGCGGAAAACATGTGTCAGGCGCTGGTTCTGGGGTTAAAGGATTATGTCCGAAAATGCGGGTTTGAAAAGGTGTTGATCGGTTTATCCGGAGGTATCGATTCAGCGCTCGTGGCTGTTCTGGCTGTTCAGGCGCTCGGCCCGGAAAATGTTACCGGAATCACAATGCCCGGGCCATACTCTTCGGAAGGAAGTGTATCCGACTCGCTCAAGCTGGCCCAAAACCTGAATATATCGTGTCATATAATCAGTATTACGAACATATATGAGTCGTTTTTGAAGTCGCTTGAACCGCAATTTCAAAACACGCCTTTTGGTGTTGCTGAAGAAAACATTCAGGCGCGTGTCCGGGGCAATTTACTGATGGCGATGTCAAATAAAAACGGTGCAATGGTGCTGACAACCGGCAATAAAAGTGAGGTGGCGGTTGGATACTGTACGCTCTACGGAGATATGAGCGGTGGTTTGAGTGTATTGTCGGATGTTCCGAAAACGTGGGTTTACAAACTTGCCAGGCATATAAACCGAATCGATGAAGTCATACCCCGGGCGATACTTGACAAGCCACCGTCGGCCGAACTGCGAAGTAATCAAACTGATCAGGATACATTGCCGCCGTATGAAACACTGGATGCGATTCTGGCGCTCTATATTGATGAAGGCTTGTCAGCAAATGACATATCAGAAAAAGGGTATGATCCTGATACCGTGCGATGGGTCACCGCAACGGTTGACCGGAATGAATATAAACGACGTCAGGCAGCGCCTGGTTTAAAGGTGACGTCAAAAGCGTTTGGCGCCGGACGCAGAATGCCGGTTGCGGCACGGCTGAATTTGCTTTGAATATAAAGTATTTATACTGAATATTCCTTATAGAGTTGACATTTGTCAGTGAATATAATATTTTGAACTTAAAATGATTGACAGGGAGGTTTGTCAATGTCAGATTTTAGTACACATACTTTTGAGCAGGTAATAACGGTTTTGCGCCGCATTATTCGGGCTCATGATCTGCATTCACATATGCTGGTTCAGCGCCAGGGTATTACGACACCTCAACTGCTTATTTTACGGGAGTTGTCCCGGGTTACGGAATGACAGCCGGTGAGTTGGCTCGCCGGGCGACATTCGGTCAGGCGACTTTGACTGGTATTCTGGACCGTCTGGAAGCGCGAGGATGGATAGTCAGATCACGTTGTGACCGTGACAAACGAAGAGTTCTTGTTCGGTTGACTGTGTCTGGACACGAAGCGTTGAATCGAGCGCCGGCGCCTTTGCAGGACCGGTTTGTTTCTGCGTTTGGACAGTTGCCGGACTGGGAGCAGTCGCAAATACTGGCATCGCTGCAGAAAGTGGCCGCTCTAATGGAAAAGACGGAGCCGGAAACACGTCGAACCCGTTCACAGGATGAAAGGTATGGTGACACTCAAACCACCGGCGGGGTTCACGGTCATTATCAATTAAACATATGTCCTGAAAACAAAGAGGTATCACAATGATTGTTATTACAGATAAACCTAAAAAACTGGATGACTGGAAACGGTCGGATGAAACGCACGAAAAATGGTTTGACTGGCGATGGCAGTTGAGTCATAACATTCATAAAATAGATGATTTTGAAGAGTTGCTCGGTGTTAAATTTTCAGAAACAGAACGCCGGGAACTTGAGAAAACCCTTGAAATGTTTCCGATGGCGATAACACCGTATTATTTATCGCTGATTCATCCGGAAGACAGGGACAATGATCCGGTTTGGCGGCAGGCATTTCCGTCAGTGCATGAAATGGATGTATCGCGATGCGATATGATTGATCCACTATCGGAAGATGCCGACAGTCCGGTGACCGGTATAACACACAGATATCCTGACCGCGTATTGTTTCTTGTCAGTAATTATTGTTCGATGTATTGCAGACACTGCACCCGGAAACGCAAGGTCGGTGATGTTGATTTCATTCCGGAAAAAGAAGATATGATGAAAGGGATTGAATACATCAGGGCGAATCCGGTCATTCGGGACGTCCTTGTATCCGGTGGTGATCCGCTGATGTTATCTGACAAGCGGCTGGACTGGCTGCTTGGTAAAATCAGAGAGATACCCCATGTTGAAATAATCCGTATCGGCACACGTATGCCTGTGGTTTTGCCATACCGTATTACGGAAGACCTGGTTAATGTCCTGAAAAAATATCATCCACTGTGGATCAACACTCATTTCAATCATCCGCGTGAGTTTACCCAGTCATCCGAAAAGGCGTTGGCAAGACTGGCTAATGCAGGCATTCCATTGGGTAACCAGTCTGTGTTGCTGGCTGGTGTAAATGATTGTCCCCGAATTATGAAAGCGCTGGTGCATAAACTGGTTAAAAACAGAGTGCGTCCTTATTATCTGTATCAGTGTGATTTGTCGGAGGGACTTGGTCATTTTCGAACGCCTGTTGGAAAGGGCATTGAAATCCTTGAAAATCTGATCGGTCATACCAGCGGACTGGCTGTCCCGACGTATGTTATTGATGCGCCCGGTGGTGGCGGCAAAATTCCAGTCATGCCGAACTATATTATCTCGTGGTCAACCAATAAAGTTGTGCTGCGGAATTATGAAGGCGTTATTTGCACTTACAAGGAACCGGATTCATATGAGGCATGGTTTTGCGACAGAAATTGTGCTTCCTGCAAGCTTCAGTTGAAACTGGATTCTTCAGCAGAAACACGCTCAGTGGGTATTTCACAGTTGCTGGCTGATCACAGCAAAGCGATTGCTCTAATTCCGGAAAACAACGAGCGCATAAACAGACGGTAACATAACGATGTGTAAAAATAACGATCTGAGCATTCGTCAGTCAGACAGACATCGGGTGTTCGGTTGTGAAACGATATGAGGATAGACTATGTCTGAATTTGATGTTTTTGAAACCGTTGGCAACAGTCTGATACAGCACGGCAAAGCCAACGATCGCGTATATCTGATGAAAATTGCAAAGAATGATCGTGATGCAATACTGGACAGAACAGAGGAGTTGCTAACGTCCGAAAAATACAGCAAAGTATTTGCAAAAATACCGGTATCGCTGATGGAACCTTTTCTGGCTGCCGGATACGAGATTGAAGCGTTGGCGCCAGGACTGTTTCGCGGTGAAGAAACCGGTTTATTTATGGCATTTTATCCTGAACCCGGCAGACGACGGATTGATCAGACTGCTGTCAGGAAAGTGGTGCGAAAAGCGCTTGAGAAACGCGATGATCTGAATGAAACAAATGTTCCGGATTCATGCCAGTTGCGCCAACTGACTCCGGATGATGCGATTGATGCAGCCCGAGTGTACCGTGGCGTGTTTGAATCGTATCCGTTTCCCATTCATGAACCGGAATATCTTATACAAACCATGAAAACGAACATCGATTATTTCGGAATATGGGAAAACAATCACCTGATCGCTCTTGCATCCGCCGAACGGGACGATGCAGCCATGCACGCTGAAATGACCGATTTTGCAACTTTGCCTGCCTGCCGCGGTCGCGGTCTGGCAACAGCGCTGCTGGATCACATGGAAAGCGCTGTAAGAGATGGAGGATGCCGGTGTCTTTACACGATTGCCAGAGCGCTCAGTTTCGGCATGAACTGCACATTTGGAAAATGCCGGTATCAATATGGCGGCACTCTGCGAAACAACACTCAGATCAGCGGCAGTCTAGAAAGCATGAATGTCTGGTACAAAATACTGTAAAAAAAAGAACTTCTACGTCCGGGAACAAAGATGTTTATCGCAACAGAAGAAGCATATTGATCGCGGCTGTCAGCGTTGCTTGATTGAATCCTGAAATCCATGTATTTTTCAAGGGTGTTTTCGAACGCGGGTAATGGTGTTCGATGACCAGCTTAAAATACGTTTTGTTCTGCACGCATAACAGGAGTTTTATATGACTTTTTCAAAGGGTTTAAACAAGCATAAAAGCGCATCATTCACATCTGCGGATGATGGACTTGTCACATCTGTAGTTTACGATCTGTGTTCTGCGGCAACCGGGAAGATGGCACGTTTGCGTCGTAAACCGACCCGTCATCTGGCTCCATCCCGAAGTCGCGTCATTGAAATTGTTGAAAACATTCGTATGGCGCTGTTTCCGGGATACTTTGGCCCTACCGATCTGACCGATGAAACTCTGCCGTATTACATGGGTACGATTCTTGATCAGACACGGAACCTGATGGAAGATCAGATTGCCCGGGGATACTGTTTTGAATGCCCGAATGATAAATGCTGTGTGTTGCGGGATGATTGTATTAACAGGGCAAAAAGTGTTGTAGAGAAACTGCTGGTGCGCCTGCCACATATTCGGCGTTATCTGATCACGGATGTTCAGGCGGCCTATGAAGGGGACCCGGCTGCAATGTCCCCTGATGAGGTTATTTTCTGTTATCCGGGGTTACTGGCTATAACCAATCATCGTATTGCGCATGAGTTATACAAACTGAAAGTACCGCTGATTCCCCGTATAATTTCTGAACACGCTCACAGTATTACAGGAATAGATATTCATCCGGGAGCTGAAATTGAGGATCACTTCTTCATGGATCACGGTACCGGAATTGTTATTGGTGAAACCTGCAAAATCGGCAGTCATGTCCGACTGTTTCAGGGAGTTACTCTGGGAGCTTTGAAGTTTCCTCTGGACAAGGACGGCAAACCGGTGAAGGGTATTGACCGGCATCCTGTTATTGAAGACAACGTGGTTGTTTATTCCGGAGCTACATTGCTGGGGCGAATTACAATTGGAACCGGTTCTGTTATCGGTGGAAATGTATGGCTCACCAAAAGCGTGCCTGCAAACAGCAAAATAACTCAGAAACAGGCCACGCGGGGCGTGCCGGTCAGCGGCAAGGGCGCCGGGCCCTAAGAATCATTCGTTCGGAGCTCTCATCAAACGTGCTACCACAGAAACTGCCGTGGAGTGAAATATCTATCAGACCACAAATGCCTGCCAGTTGAATGATTTCGTTCGGTGAAAACATTCGGACATCTTCATTAAACACGTGTGTTCTGTCTTCAGACGTTTGAATTTCTATCCGTTTCTGCACACGATTGCCGACAAAACGCCTATGCTGAACGATGTGATACTGACCGGTTCGGGATTCAGACTTTTCAACCAGTGTCCGCCGAATACGACCGGTGTTCATATGGTCCAGTATCAATGTTCCTTCGGGTTTCAGACAGGATACCATTTGTTTCAATGCGGCCTGGTTCTCACGGTCATCGTAAAAATAACCGAAACTTGTGAAAAGATTGAACACATAATCGAAAACCGGAGCAAAGGGTATGTTTCGTATGTCAGCCCGGCAAACTCTGTTTTGTGTGACCGAATTGGATTGTGCGCGGATAACCAGTTCAGAAGACAGGTCAAAACCGTAGCCAGCACAGCCCAACTGTAACAAAGACTGTAAATGTCGGCCGTCACCGCAACAGGCATCCAGAACGATATGACCCGGAGTCAGGCCAATCCATTGCGACATCAATCGTATTTCACGATCGGCAGCTTCTGAATTGCGATGTGCATATACTATTGGATACAAATCACCAAAAGACTGACGATACCATGGAAATTTGCTGTTGGACGTGTCGAATGAATGCATATATACCTTTGTTTACTGCAGACAGGGTTTTCAAATAGTATGACAAGCGGTATTCCCCAAAAATCAGGGTACGCCGCCGAAACCCCATTCTACAATATCGATATTGCCAATCAAGTCCGTCACATCCTTATCCGTGAACGTTGTCATGAACAGACAGCCGGTCATTGAAAACGGGAAAAAGGGCATTTTGAATGATTCCAGAACAATCTCCGTTGTATCATCCAGAACAGTCATGGATATACTCCATTCGTCTTTATTATCATCGAAAAGATCAAACCAGTTGAATTGTCTCCAGGACGGATAATAGTAATACAGGCCGTTGACCTCCATCAGCACAAAAAACCGGCCGGAGACTGGAGTATCAGAATGAAGGGTTATATGGCAGTTCAGGTAGAATTCGTCATCTTTGTAATAGTGATCCAAAGGCATATCAAGCGCCAGCTCAATCGGATAAGTCGGAGTAGGTGAATGGGTTGGAGCGGGTGTCGGGGTTGGTGGTATCGGTGTTTCGGTTGGCGTATATGTCGGAGTATTGGTTGGAATATGTGTTGGAGTATTGGTCGCTGTTGGTGTCACGGTTGGTTCGGGAGTGGGTGTATCTGAGGGTATTGGTGTGTTTGTGGGTTCGGGAGTTGGTGTGTCTGTTGGCGACGGTGTATCTGTCGGTGTCGGGGTTGGTGTTGATGTCTCATCAATGTCCAGAAATTCAAGATGATCTATTCTGCCCCACCAGGGACGATTCTCATTTCCAAACATACCTTTACCAACATATAACGTATCGTGTGTTGTCAGAGGATTGTAACCTATAAAAACTTCATCCTGTAGAACATTGTCAAGAAAAACCCTTGCATAGCCATCATTGTTTGTATAGCGGAGTTCGTAAACGTAATACACACCGGTAGTCAAGCCATCAATACACAGACTGTGTTCATTATCGAGTAAAGTAAGAAAACTGCAGTCAACCCAGTCCGGACTCTCGCCAATTGAAACCGCATGAGAATTAATGCCACTTTTAAAGCACAAAAATGTTAACTCGTTGCCATTGTTTCCATGTCCGGTTAACTTTAAATGAGCCCGAATACCCCAACTCGAACCAATTGTGTTTAAAACATCTGCTGGTAATTCTATGTAATTACTTATAGTCCTTTGATTTTGATATGCATAATCTCCACAAGCGCTGTCCTGTGACCAGAGTGCTGAATGTGCTGTGCCATGAAATTCATTGGGACCCGCATCCAGGGCATTCTCTTCAAATTTGTACAATGCATGAGTCTGACTTGTAACCGGCCAGCAATCCTGATTTGGTTCTGCTGTTGGGGTTGGTGAAGGCTCACCGGCTGGAGCAAAAATCTGAATTCTGTAATTGGGGTTGCCGTCCGAGACATACAAATACCCGTTTTCATCAAGCGTGATTTCACGAATAAATCCGAAATCGCCGGGACTGTTTCCCCCACCGGGTGTTCCCAGAGTTGTTATCAGGTTCCATTCAGAATCATAAAACAATATTTGCTGCAAATCATTATCACGTACGGCAAAGTCACCGCCGCTGGTGATGTATAGCAAGCTGGTATTATTACGGGGACGGCGCCATTCGGTATCTTCACCGTCATTCGCGTATTTGGCAAACTCCTGTTCTTCAGTTGAAAAATAAACATGACCGTCAGCCGAACCATGAATGTCATTCCCGCACCCTTCGGGAACTGAATATTCACCTAAAAAATCCAAATCCGTATTGTATTTTCGAACATGTTTATTCACGGCAATACTGACTTGAAGATTATTGTCACTGTCCATGGTCATACCTGCTGACCATGCCGGTATTGAAAAAGTTACCGAGTCCACCTCCAGACCCTCAAGTGTCCATTTTTTAATCGAGCCGGTCGGCGCCAGTTGAAACAAATACCCGTCTTTTTCTGCCAGTTGTGCCATATATCCCGATGACCAGTGGTCAATATACTCTCCAGACAAAGTGAACTTTTGTATTCTCTGGTTGCCGTAGTCTCCAACAAAAATGATGCCGTCTTTGACAATAATGCCCCTGGGGCCCAAATCTGTTCCAAACTGACCGGGACCACTGCCATGACTACCGAATTCTGAAACAAATTCATATTCGTTTGCAAAAAAGGTTTCCGCATTCACGCACGTTGCAACTGTTCCGGCTACTAGTATTGAAATAAAAAAAACGAACAGATTTTTCAGTTGATACATGGCATCCTCCTCATAACATCCGACTCCTTAATAACGGATCAATACAAAACGTGTGTTGCTGATACAAAAATCAATACAAATGTTATTCTTGCACAAATCCCGAACCACAATAACCCTAAAATAACAAAAAGTCTGACACATGTCGAATGCAGTTTCACAAATCCGCCCCTTTTCACCGTTTCTCCTGTTCGCCCCGTCGGCTGCGCAGCAGGCCTGCCGCCGCGATTGACAAACCGATGCACCTGACATATATCGAAAAAGCCACTTTCGGGATGAGCATAGACATGCATTAATTCCGTGCTCTGTAATTCGGCACACTGAAAAGGGAGCGTCATGATAGATATGACCAAAGGCGGCCCGGCAAGGCTGATTCTGGTGTTTACAATTCCGATGTTTATCGGAAGTGTTTTTCAGCAGTTATACAATGTCACCGATTCCATTATTGTTGGCCGATTTCTGGGAAAGGAAGCCCTTGCGGCTGTTGGAGCGTCATTTCCGGTCATGTTTTTGTTGATAGCGCTGACTATAGGCGCAACAATGGGTATAACCGTTCTGATCTCACAAAATTACGGCGCGAAAAACTTTGAAAAGGTGAAACTCTGTATCGAAACAGCCTACGTGTTTCTGTTCATAACCTCAGTTTCACTGACGGTTATCGGATTGCTGATGAATGACTTTATTTTAAACATTCTGGATATACCGGATGATGTCTATGTCAACACAAAACTGTATCTGAATATTATGTTTGGCGGTCTGATTTTGTTGTTCGGCTACAATGCTATCAGCGCTATTCTGCGAGGACTGGGAGATTCCAAAACACCGTTATATCTGTTGATTCTGGCATCGTTTCTGAACATAGGCCTTGATTTGCTGTTTATTCTGGTGTTCGGCTGGGGAATACGTGGGGCAGCGGCCGCAACGGTTATCGCCCAGGGGTTTTCCTTTATTGGAGGTATTGTTTATCTGCATCGGAAAAATCCTCTGTTTCGCGTCAATTATCTTAAGTTACGGTTTGACAGAGAACTCTTTGTCAACAGTCTGAAAATCGGTCTGCCGACCGGAGCACAGCAGATGCTTGTTGCAACGGGTATGATGGCTCTGCTTAGAATTGTCACACAATTCGGGTCTGATGCAATCGCCGCTTACACTGCCGCCGGCCGAATAGATTCATTCATGATGATGCCGGCGATGAATCTGTCCATGGCCATGTCAACGTTTGTTGGCCAGAATATCGGCGCCGGAAAACATGACAGGGTCAGAACAGCAATCAAAACGGGTATGCTTATGTCGCTGGCAATAGCCGCATTTATTTCATTTCTGGTCATCACTTTCAGCAATCATCTGATACGACTGTTTACTCATGATCAGGCTGTCATTGATATCGGAAGACAATATCTGGTTATTGTCGGCGGCTTCTATATTGCATTCATGATTATGTTCATTTTTAATGGCGCTCTACGCGGCGCTGGAGACACTTTGATTCCTATGTTCATTACGTTGCTGTCTCTATGGCTGATTCGAATACCGGTTTCAGCATATCTGTCGGCAAGAATTGGAACAGACGGTATCTGGTGGGGAATACCTGTTGCGTGGTTTGCCGGAGCGCTTTTGTCGGCGCTATACTTTTTTACCGGCAAATGGAAAAAACGAATCTTTGTCAAACCCGCAGTCGCGCCTGTTGAGCCGGTCAGACCGTAAACACGTTGTAACGATTCTTCGGTTTGTACTCAGTTATCGTGCGATAAACATCACGGTTCGCCGCCGAACCCCCATTCTACTTCATCAATATTGCTTAACAACACAGTTACTTCGTGATCCGTAAATGTTGACAAAAAGTAACATCCGGTCATTGGAAATGGCCAAAACGGCATCTTGAAAGCCTCCAGAACGATTTCGGTTGTGTCTTCAAGAACGGTCATTGGCACACTCCACTCATCCTTGTCTTTATTAAACAGGTCAGACCATTCAAAGCGACGCCAGGACGGATAATAGTAATACAGCCCGGCAACCTCCAACAGGACAAATAAACGCCCGGCAACCGGAGTTCCCGTTGTCAGTGACAGTTCACAATTCAGATAGAACTCATCATTGGCATAATAATGCTGTTTGGGCATATCCAACGTGATCTTTAGCGGATGCGTTGGTGTTTGAGTTGCTTCCGGAGTAAGTGTCGGAGTCGGTGATGGTGTAATCGTGGGTGGCGGTGAAGGTGTCGCGGTGGGTGGCACGGGCGTTGGGGTTGCCGATGGTTCGGTTGTGGGGGTTGAGGTTGGTGTATCAGTAGGTTCGGCTGTTGGGGTTGGTGTTGTATCGGGATTGCAGTATTCCGGATCTGGAGAAAAACTGGTCATACCCAGCAATGTTCCGGTATTGGCATTGCCTGAGCTGTCTGTCAGCGATGTGCCCGAGCCGTCATCACAATGCCATAAACCGCGTGTGCGTTCGTCTGGTGTATGGCGACAGGGCGGATCAAACGGGGTTGAATACCGAATAATATCAGAAATACGGATTTCATCAAGGTAGCCGTCGAAAGCGCTGAGTGTGTGCGTCATTCCACCGAAACGCAATGAAACGTTTGTTGTATAATTCAATGGCGTCAGTGTTGCTGATCCCGCGTTGATGCCGTTCAGCCAGACTGTGCCCACCTGTGCATCAGCATCATATACACACGCGACATGGGTCCACCGGCCGGCCTGAACCGTTCCGGTCGATGCAAACCAATTTCCCCAGCCATTCAAAGAAAAGTTTATTGCTCCTGAAGAGGTCATTTGTATCAGATATTCATCATCGACAGGCGTTGGGTCTTCGCCCCATTTATAGACCAGCGAGTTGTCCTGGAGGGTGCGGGGATACATCCAGAAATCAATTGTAAAACTGTCACCAGCAAAACTAAGGCTTTCATCGTGTGGAATTACAACCATGTCGTCTGCGTTGTTAGGGAAATCAAGCACGAAGTAATCGTCAGGCTCCGGCGAACCTGTTGGTGTTGGAGTGGGTTCATCTGGATAGTAGGGACCCACACAAAAATTGTCTGCATACACAGCGTTCGCGTTAAAACCATGCAGGAATAACACAATCCACAATGGAATAAAAAATTGTTTCAATCGATACATCATAAGCGCCCCCCGTTATTCATCACATTCAAACCAATCCATATATAGTCGCAGAAAAATCTAAAATCTGGAATTTGTTTTTTTGTTTTCCGCGATGTTCGATATCAACCATGAAAATATAAACCAACATTCAGGGAAATGCCAGTTTTTGTTATCTATGCATGGATAATCTTTTTGCTTTTCATATTCTTTCAAATCTGTATATTTGTTAAGGGAAAGAGGGGGTTATGCATTCATTGTTGAAGGATTTTTTTCAGTCTCCCGGAGTATTTCTTCGTTACAGACTATTGAAAACCTGTCCGGAAATTCTGGATAAGAAACTGTTACAGGTATTAGTTGACGAGCGGTCTGAAATGCGGGCATTTTCAGACTTCAATAAAGTACAATCATTATCTGAAAAAATACATTTATTATACAACTGTATTACCAACGGCATAGACACAACCCTGTTTGGCAAGGGGCATAGTGTGCAGCCGAGTATTCTTGAAAGTATTCCTGAAGTTTATGTCCGGACACTGCAAGAGATAGAAAATTCTGAAAAACCGCTGTCTGCTGATGAAAGAATTCATTTTTTGAACAATGGTATAAAAAACCTTGACCGTTCACGATATCCATTATTTTGGGGCGAGTTGCAGCAGAAACTGTGTGCCGCGCATTTGACCAATCGGACTAAAAATGCTGTAACCAACAGCGTGAATGCAATCCGATGTTGTGAGGCGGCTTTGGAGGAATACCGGCGCGATTTAATACCGGTTGAATGGGCTCGTATTCAAAGTTATTTGGGTATTGCATGGAAGAATGCTCCCGCAACACCGGATGTTAACAATGCCGAACAGTCTATTCACCATTATTTGCAGGCGCTTGAAGGGTATTCTGCTGATACACATCCGTTGAACCATGCTGTCACGTTGATGAATCTGGCAATAGCTTTTTCATCAAGATCGCTGGGTGATCAGAACGAAAATCTGGAGAAGGCGATTCAATTCTATAACAGGTCTCTTGACGTCTTTTCAGATTTCGATTTCCCCGTTTATCGGGCGAAAACTCATCTTAACATGTCAACGGTGTTTACCAGACGAATTCGGGGTGAACGCACTGAGAATCTGGAATCTGCTGTTGCGCACCTGCAGCAATCGCTGGAGGTGTTTACGATTCAGACATTTCCGAATGAATGGGCAATGGTTCAGACAAATCTGGGTAACACAATGCTTGAACTGGGAAGACAAGACAGTATCAGGAACTCTCAAACCGGGATTGATCGTATCGAATCAGCGATTCATCATTACAAAGAAGCGCTGAAGATACGCACAAAAGACAAAACGCCATCTGGCTGGGCCAGAGTAAACGCTAATCTTGCTACCGCTTATAGTGAGCGTGCGATCGGCAGCAAGAACGAAAACATCCAGGCAGTTCTTGATTACTGCCGAAATGCTTTGACTGTTTTTAATATGAAAACAACACCGATTGAGTGGGCAAATATCAACAAGAACCTTGCTTTGGCAATGGTAAATATGCCGGATGGCACCGGTTTATCCAATCAAAACATCGCTCTTGATCACCTGAAAGCAGCGTTGTCTGTATTTACATTTGACCATTTCCCGCGTCAGCGCCTTGAGATTCTGGTGGCAGTCTCGGAGATACTGATGAATCAGACTGACTGGAATGCCGCCATACCTGTTTTCAATGAAATTCGAAAAATAGACAATGAGTTAAGCAAGCTGGATATTACCCTGTCCAGTAAAAGCCGGCGAGTCAGAATAACCGGAATGGTGTATTCACGTGCCGCCTGGTGTCTGGCAAAATGCGGGCGCATCACTGAAGCTCTGGAATGGCTGGAAACTGGTAAAATGCAATTATTCAAAGACAGAATGTCTTATGATAAAATCGTTTTTGACAGTTTAAAAAAACATCATCAGGATGAATATAAACAATTAATCAGTAAAATCAGACAACTCACCGCTGAACAGCAATCCAGAATACAGAATCGTGCTTTTACCGGGATTGCAGATGAAATGCGGAAGGCGTTATCTGATTTGAAGAGCCTCTCAGACAGGATTCGACAATATGAGCCGTCTTTTCTGTCCAGCGAAGTGACATTTAATCATATGACGACACTGTTGCCGGATTCCGAAAACACCGCTTTTGTCATATTCAATGTAACCCGATACGGATCGTTTAGCGTTATTCTGTCGGGAAATCCCGAACAAACTGTGGTGCATACAGTCTTTGCTGATTCATTTAAGTATGATCACCTGAACGCCATTGCCAGACAATTTCTGCAATTGAATACCGAATTGAATGATTACCGTCAACAAGAACTGCCTCCAATCAGCCAATTCCAGCAATTTTCTAAAATGCAGTTTGACAGATACACACGCTGGAACAAGGATTTGCTGTCGCTTATGGACAACCTGTCAACAAATTTGATGAGTGAAACAATCCGATATCTGAAAAAACTGAATGTCAAGCGTCTGTTTCTGGTTACGCATAAGGAATTGAATATACTTCCATTTCATCTTGCTCGTGATCTGGACGCCCCTGAAAAACCATATTTGGCGGATATGTTTGAGATTAACTATCTGCCTGCGTTTTCGCTTGTGAATAACACAGGTAAACCTCTGAAATCTTCATCAGAAAAGTCGTTTCTGGGTATTTCCGATTCGGATCCAAATCTAAGATGGATTCGAACAGAAATTGAAACGATCAGCTCACTGTTTAAAAATAAACATTGTCTGGACGGGACCCATTCGCTTTCAGATGCAATCAATGCTGCCGCATCAGGATATGATATTCTGCATTTCTGTTGTCATGCGATGTTTGATACCGGCGATCCGTATTCGTCCCGGCTGACTTTCACAAATGCAGACGGGCATGGAATAACTGATTCGAAACCGTCTGGTTCAGGCAAGTCTGATAGTTATTCAAAGTCCGGGTTAAAAGAAACTGTCTGGACACTTTCAGACATATTGCGAGATTTGAATCTTTCAGGGACAGAACTGGTTGTGCTTTCATCATGTGAATCAGGTATTGCCGAGACTGATCTTCTGCCGGATGAAGGGATTGGTTTATTTACCGGGTTTCTGCTGGCCGGCGCACGAAGAATTCTTGGCAGTTTGTGGAGTGTTCCGGACAAGAGCGCTTATCTGATAATGAATGAATTTTATCGAAACCTGGTATTGAAGAATATGTCTCCGGCACAGGCATTGCAAAATGCTCAAAAAACACTTCGAAACCAACCGGAACATTCCGAACCGATGTGCTGGGCAGCATTCAGGCTTGTCGGATTATAGAGTCCCTGACACATCATGCAATCAAATGTGACGCGATGCGTCATAAGTTGTTGAATCTTAACCCTTTGTGCATCATCCAGACTTGATATATTGGTATAAATCTGTTATGAAGAGCATTGTCACAACAGTGGCGAAAGGATTGTTTATGACGCGTAGTGAATTAAAATCAATGAATGAATATGGATGGTGGATATCTTCAGGTGATATAGAAGCGTATGACACAAATCGTTTAAAAGCTAAAATTAACAATATATATCAACCAGTTACAATTATTAATACTAATAATGGTTTCGCATTCCCGGGTTTGTCAGGCAGAAAGGTATATTCAATACCTTCTGACGCAACAAATGGCTGTTACCCGATTATTGCGCATGCGCCTTCATGTCCGCCCGATATGCTGGGGGATGTGTCATTTTGCCGTGACTGGGGCATTCAATATCCTGTTCTTTCGGGATCAATGGCGAACGGTATCAGTTCGGTCGAATTGGTGTCGTCTCTGTCCAAAGCTGGCATGACCGGTTTTTATGGCGCTGCCGGTCAGGATATTGATACGGTTGAAAGAGCGATAGAGAAATTATTCCAGAGTTGCGGCAGCAGACCCTGGGGTGTCAATTTGATACACTCCCCACATGAGTCTATTCTTGAGGAGCATCTGGTTGATTTGCTGATTCGTAAAAACATTACCCGTGTGGAAGCGTCTGCGTATCTGACGATTACACCCTCTCTGGTCCGATATCGCCTTCACGGGTTGCACAGGGATGTATCCGGAGCGATTGTTGCTCCGAATAGAATTCTTGCCAAGGCATCACGGGTTGAAATTGCTGAGCGGTTTTTTTCTCCACCCCCGGAAAAAATTCTTAGGGAACTGGTCTTCAGTGGTGTTATCACTGAACAGGTTGCAGAAATGGCTTCCTGTATTCCTCTGGCAAATGATATTACCGCCGAGGCAGATTCGGGTGGTCATACAGACAATCGGCCTCTGGTGGCATTGATACCGTCTTTTCAGGCGGTGGCCCGGAAATGTATGCAAGAATACGAATATACGACGCCGTTACGTGTGGGAGCGGCCGGCGGCATCAGTACTCCTGCAGCGGCTGCAGCAGCATTTGCTATGGGCGCCGGCTGGGTTATGGTTGGTTCAATTGCTCAGGCCGCGGTCGAATCCGGTTCATCTGATATTGTTCGGCAGATGTTGTCGGAGGTAAAACAGGCGGAAACTGCTATGGCGCCAGCGGCAGATATGTTCGAAATGGGTGTAAATCTGCAGGTTTTGAAACGCGGAACGCTTTTTCCGATGCGAGCCAGAAAACTGTATGAATTATACAGGAACCATGACAGTCTGGAAGCGTTGCCTCTGAAAGAACGGATGCAATTGGAGAAAACGGTTTTCAAAGCATCTCTGGACACGATATGGGAGGAGACCCGGACATTCTGGAACCGGCGTGATCCATCTCAAATTGAACGTGCCAACAGAGACTCCAAACATAGAATGGCCCTGGTTTTTCGATGGTATCTTGGGTTGTCCTCCCGATGGGCAAACGCTGGCTTGTCTGTCAGAAAAGCGGATTATCAGGTCTGGTGCGGTCCAGCCATGGGCGCTTTCAATCAATGGGTGTACGGCAGTTTTCTGGAAACGCCAGAAAATCGACGTATTACAACGATGTTACTGAATATTCTGTGGGGCGCTGCGGTGTTGTTTCGGTGCAGGAATCTTCAAACTCATGCGTTTGAAGTTCCACGAAGTTTGTTTAATGTAACACCCGCTTCGCTGGATATGTTACGCGATTATCTTGATTTAAACGAGGTGGTATTGTGACTCAGTCCGTATCAAATAAAAACTCACCGGTTGCCATAACCGGAATAGGATGCCTGTTTCCAAAAGCATCCGACACGTCCATGTTTTGGGCTAACATTGTGTCAGGTATTGACTGTCTGACCGAGATTCCCGAAACGCACTGGTCGCTAAAGGATTATTTTGATCCCGACCCGGCCAAACCCGACCACACACATGCTCGAACCGGGGGATTTCTGGATCCGGTGTCTTTTGATCCGATGGAATTCGGTATTGCGCCAAATGCTCTAGAGGCTACAGACACCTCTCAGTTGTTGACGCTTCTGGCGGCCAAACAGGCGCTTAAAGATGCGGGCTACACTAACGGCGCTGCTCTGGACAGGGATCGCGTCAGCATAATTCTTGGTGTTACCGGCGCTCAACAACTGGTTATAACTTTGGGTGCCAGGTTGTATCATCCGCTTATGCGCAAAACACTGATTGAATGTGGGTTAACGGAGTCCGAAGCTGATCAGATAACGCAGCGCATCAACCATAAACTTGTTGGTTGGCAGGAAGCATCATTTCCGGGATTGCTGGGCAATGTTGTTGCCGGTCGAATAGCGAATCGGTTTGATTTTGGCGGAATGAACTGTGTGGTTGATGCGGCCTGTGCAGGTTCGTTGGCATCCGTACACACCGCCATGATGGAGCTTCAGACACAAAAGGCGGATATGGTTATTACCGGCGGTGTTGACACGTTTAATGATATTTTTATGTATATGTGTTTTTCCAAAACCAAAGCGATGTCACCCACCGGCCATGCAAGGCCGTTTGATGCCGCTGCAGATGGAACAGCGATCGGCGAAGGCGTTGGGGTTGTAACCCTTAAGCGGCTGACAGATGCTGAACGCGACGGAGACACAATCTATGCTGTTATTCGGGGAACCGGCGCTTCAAGTGACGGTAAGGGAAACGCGATTTATGCGCCGTCTGCTTCCGGCCAGAAAAAAGCATTAAAACGTGCGTATCAGGAATCGGATGTATCACCGGATACCATTCAACTGGTTGAAGCGCATGGAACAGGCACTCCGGTCGGGGATGCTATTGAGCTTGAAGCTTTGACGGATGTCTACCGTGAAGCAAAATCGGATGGCAAATGGTGTGCAGTTGGTTCAGTAAAAGCACAAATTGGCCATGGCAAAGCCGCCGCAGGGATAGCAGGGCTGATAAAAACAGCGCTGGCATTGCATCATCGGGTTATTCCACCGGTTGCAAAGGTTTCCACTCCAACAAAAACTCTGGCCAACGGGCTATCGCCATTCTATCTGCCGACACTTGCAAGACCATGGCTTACACCCGATAACCACCCACGGCGGGCTGCTGTCAGTTCCTTTGGATTTGGTGGTAGCAATTTTCATTGCGTCCTTGAAGAACACACCGGAACACCATCCCCGCCTGATTGGGATGGCTCGGTGCAGATAGTCGCTTTTTCTGCTGATAATACCAGCGCTTTGCTTGATTCGATTAAAAATATATCCATTCCAGAGGATAATCTTGATTTAAGAGCCGTTGCCAAAGAGACCAGAGATACATTCAAATCCGATCACCGCCATCGCTGGCTGATGGTTGTTACAAGTGCGAATCAACTGGCAGATATGCTTAAAATGGCTCTGAGTCGTATTAGCGCAACCCCGGACACATCGTGGGATACTCCCGATGGCATGTTTTACGGAGTTGGAAATATTCCCGGAAAACTGGCGGCCGTATTTCCAGGTCAGGGAAATCAATATCCCGATATGCTTCGGGATACAGCATGCCGGTTTCCTGTGTTTCGGGAAATACTTGAGAATGCTGACAGGGCTTTTGCCGAAAATGCTCCGGAATCCGATACGAATCGCTTGAGTAAAATCATTTATCCGCTGTCAACGTTTAATGACAAGCAAAGAAATGAACAGATTGAAACACTGAAACAGACTCAGTATGCACAGCCCGGGATTGGAGCTGTAAGCATTGGCGCATGGCAGGTTTTGACGCATCATTTCGGTTTGAGTGTTGATGCGGCTGCCGGTCACAGTTACGGTGAAATTTGTGCAATGTATGCTGCCGGAATGATCTCATTGGATGAGTTCAACTATCTGTCTTCGTTACGGGGAAGATTGATGAGTAACGGCGATGAGGATCGTGGCGGTATGGCTGCTGTTCAGGCATCGGCTGAAGATATATCGGTTGTTTTGAAAGATGAACAGCTTGATTTGGTAATTGCCAACAAAAATGCTCCGAATCAGTCAGTGATATCAGGCGCTACCAAAGAAATAGCGCGTGCCGTGGACTGTTTCAGGAAACGTAATTTCACCATTACACCATTAAAAGTATCAGCCGCATTTCACAGTCCTCTGGTCGCGGATGCCAGTAAACCGTTCGGACAATATCTGGACAGGATAACATTTCAAAAACCGCTGTTTCCGGTATACTCCAACACAACAGGTGTCACATATCCTTCTCAACAAAAGAAAATCAGAGAAATCCTGGCGTCTCAACTGGAAAAACCGGTTGAATTTGTGTCAGAAATTCAGCAAATGGTCGCAGATGGTGTTCGAACGTTTGTGGAAATCGGGCCGGGTAAACGAATGGCCGGTTTAATACGTGCTATCCTTGATGATACGAGCGTGCGTCTTATTTCACTGGATGCGTCATCAGGCAAACGCTCAGGTCAAATCGATCTTGCACGCACCATTGCAGCCCTTGCCAGTCTGGGATATTCCATCAGTGTGAACGAGTGGGATCAGGAATATGTGCCGTCAACAGATCACGCCGGAAGCAAAATGCAGGTCACTCTGACCGGTTCAAACTATGTGCGACAGAAAAGCTCATTACCGGAATTCAAAATACAACGGGAAATCGGGCAGCCCGAAGAAAAACACTCGTCTGTGATGAGCAAGGATAATCGCAGTGTCCCTGCGTCAAAAGCATTCGAATCCATTCAGAAAAATCTGGAAGGATTGCAGCAATTGCAGGAGCAAACCGCTCTGCTGCACCAAAAATTTCTGACGGGACAGATGGAGGCTCAACAGGCTTTTCAAAACCTGATAGCGCAACAGCAACACGTTCTGACCGGAACGCCTCCTGTACAGCAATCGGTCACACATGTATCATCTGTTCGCTCCCAGCCGTCCGAAACGGTTGAACTGAAGACAACTGATATGAAACAGGAAGACATTGAGACGGATAAACCGGATTATTCCGAAATGGTGCTGACCATTGTCTCGGAAAAAACAGGGTATCCGTCGGAACTGCTTGAACCGGAAATGGAACTGGATGCTGATCTGGGTATTGATTCGATTAAACGTGTTGAAATCATGTCTGCTGTTCAGGAACAATTGCAAGAAACAGGGCCTATTGCACCGGATCAAATGGCTTCTATTCGCACTTTGCGGGATGTTATTCATTTGTTGAACAATTTGGTTCCGGCCAGTTCTGGCAAGTCTGTTTCAAAAACACATCACACGGTTGCTCAGGGAAAAGCGCCTGCCGAATCATCAGCAACACCAGGACATACCGATGGAGAACCCCCCCGGATTACAGATGAGTCTGTTCTGGATATTGTTTGCAAGGTTGTTTCTGACAAAACGGGGTATCCAACCGATTTGCTTGAACCAAACATGGAGTTGGATGCCGATTTGGGTATTGATTCCATTAAACGAGTGGAAATCATGTCCGCACTTCAGGAAGAGTTGCCGGAAATTACTCAAATTGCGCCTGATCAGATGAGTTCGATTCATACGTTAAATGATATCGCTGCGCTTATAAATGCGTCCGATATGTCAGCGCCCGAAATTTCTGAAAAATCAATACTCCAGAAAACATCGACGGAATCCCCTGAAGTTGAATCCGCAAAACCGTCATCAGGTAAAGCAAGTCCGTTTGACACTCAACCCATTCAGATCAAACAGGATGTCACAAGTGATTCTATCGTTGAAACCGTGCGCGGTATTATTGCGGACAAAACGGGTTATCCTTCCGATTTACTTGAACCGGACATGGAATTGGATGCTGATCTGGGCATTGATTCCATCAAGCGTGTTGAGATCATGTCTGCGTTACAGGAGACAATTCCCGGTCTTCCCGGCATTAAACCGGAACAGTTAGCTGAATTGCGCTCCATCGGGAATATTGAAAACCTTGTGACAGCTTTAAAAGGTACTTTAGGCAAGCAGACTATGAAAGCGGACCAGTTGGAACCTCCGGTTGAACCTGCGCCGTCCCCTGCTGTTGTCAACACTGAATCCGAACCGAAAGTGTCCGAATCTGTGCCCGACAAACTGTATCGAATGGACAGAAAAATCCTGACCCTTCAACCTTTGAATGAAACGAACCGCAATAAAATTGTTTTACCTGAACATGCTGAAATCTGGATCACGCGTGACGATTGCGGATTGAGTGAATTGCTATTGGAAGCATTGGAAAACATGTATATTCCTGTTCGAATTATTTCGCTGGATTATCTTGAATTTGTAGAATTGCCTGATGATGTTGCCGGTTTGATTCTGGTCGGACCACGGGACTCATGTGATATGGAGTATCTGCAAAAGTTGTTTAAACTTGTAAAACTGGTTAGTAAAAAAGTCAGAAACCCCAGCCGTTCTGACAAATCAACCCCCGCAATCATATCACTGCTACGATTGGATGGAGCGTTGGGTTTACATGACACATTGACTGATTACAGACCCATGACTGCCGCTCTGTCCGGACTTGTAAAAACAATTCGACAGGAATGGCCGGAAGTTTACTGCAGAATAATTGATGTGGATGCTGACAGGAAATATGAACCCGATCTTAATGATTTGATAGAAGAGATGTTCCGTGAAGGCCCCCTTGAAACAGGTTTTTCATCCCGGGGCAAGGTTCAAGTTGTCATGCAAGATGAACCCATTGATCCGAAAAGACTGACCCGGGAACCGCTTGTCGAGGGTGACTGGCTTTTGGCAACCGGCGGCGCTCGCGGGGTGACCGCGGCCTGCGTGATTGAAATTGCCAGGCGATTCAGGACAAATTTTGTCCTCGCCGGAAGAAGCCAACCTCCTGAACCGGAACCGGAATGGTTGGCAGGAATATCGGATGATGCTGAAATCAAAAAGGCAATTATGGAACAGGCGAATAAAAAACTGACGCCCAAAGAACTGCAGACAGAATATTTGCGATATATGAATAACCGTGAGATCTACAATACGGTTAAAACCTTGAAAACCATAGGAGTGCAAGTTCAATACGAACAGGTTGATCTGACTGATTCTGTTCAGGTAAGCACCCTTACAAAAAGAATGGATCAATCGGGATTTACACTTGCCGGGCTAATTCATGGCGCAGGAATTATCGCCGATAACTTGATTGACAACAAATCTGAGGATGATTTTTGCAAGGTTGTAAATACGAAAGTAGAAAGTTTGCGTTGCCTTGCAGAAAATCTGACACTTGAAACAATGAAAACGATCATTTTGTTTTCTTCAAGTACCGCTCGTTTCGGACGTACAGGTCAGGTTGATTATGCTATGGCAAACGAAGTGCTTAACAAATTTGCAGCAAAAGTGGCAAAAATGTATCCAATGTGCCGCACGATGTCTATCAACTGGGGTCCATGGGACGGTGGAATGGTGACACCTGAATTGAAAGAACTGTTCAGAAAAGAAAATGTAGAGGTAATAGATATACGGTCTGGCGCGCGTCATCTGATCAGAGAACTCTGCCTGGAACACAC
Source organism: candidate division CSSED10-310 bacterium (assembly GCA_003558985.1). Classification (GTDB taxonomy): domain Bacteria; phylum CSSED10-310; class CSSED10-310; order CSSED10-310; family CSSED10-310; genus CSSED10-310. The sequence goes on along the minus strand of PWNJ01000120.1, from coordinate 27,959 downwards.
ACCTGAAAAACCTGCTCCAGCAGAAATTGTGGTTATGGGAACTACAGAACCCGATACCGATCTGCCACAGGACCTCAGGCCGGAGTTGACCGAAAACAACCTGGTAGATAAAACCGGTCCGGAAGCAGGGCCTACGGATATAAAATGGCGTGAAGTTTTTAACCTGGTTTTGTCGCCAGACTCAGTTCCGGTGTTAAAACATCATCTGATAAACAAACGACCTGTTGTACCGATGGCACTGTTGATGGAATGGTGTGCTTCCTGTGCGCTTGAAATACATTCGGATCTGAATTTTCTGGCTTTTGACGACTTCAGACTTCTTAAAGGGATAATCCTTTCTGAAAAAACTCCGCTTGAACTGGAAGCCAAGGCGGGAGTATTCAAACAAGACAGTAATACCATCTATGTACCGGTCGAGTTACGGGGTATTCAGTCAGATGGCAAAAAATATGTTCATGTTTCAACTGATGTAATGCTCTCAAAACAGTTCCTGGAACCAGTCAAACCGCCCCTTCCGTTTGAAACGATGGAGCCCTGTCCGGTACAACGGAATCAGCTTTATCAGGATGTGTTGTTTCACGGTAAAATGCTTCAGGGGGTGCGCTCAGTTGAAGGAATGAGTCAAAAAGGGATACATGGTGTCGCTGACGGATCACCAGAACCTGCGAAATGGTTAAAAAGGCCGTTAAGGAAGCAATGGATCACTGATCCCGGGATTATAGATGCGGCATTCCAGCTTGTCATATTGTGGACAACGCTGAATTTGGATATGCCATCACTTCCGTGCGGACTGAAACGCTATACTCAATTTGTCAAAAAAATGCCTTCAAGAGCTAATGTTGACATAAGAATTAAAAACCGTCAATCGGCTCAAATTATTTCAGATGTATATTTCAGCGACCCATCAGGTAAGATTATTGCTTGTATCGAAGGGTTGGAATGTATTGCAGATAAAGGCCTCAAGGAAGCGTTCAGGGCACACCGCAAAGAATGAACAATGAAAAGGTGACCCTGTAATGAATGGTAATAAACGGACAAAAATTTCCGGTGGTTATGACGCACTTCATGACGCATCCGGAATAGCAATCGTCGGCATGGCCGCAACTTTGCCGAAAGCGCCGACACCTGATGATTTATGGCAGATGATTCTGAAAAGAGATCATGCATCCTCAATAATACCGGAAACTCGCTGGCCGGTCGCACCTCAATCAGTTCATTCTAATACTCTCAAACCGGATAAAACACGGTCTGTGCACGCTTGTCTGCTGGACTCATTGCCTGATATTCCAGATGCGCTTCGCAACCAATTTGATTTGAGTCAGCTTGATCCGGTATTTCATCTGACACTGCACACCGGTCATCTTTTATACCAGGATATTTGCGGTAGCTATCCCGATAGCGACAGGACAGGCATTATTCTGGGTAACATTATTCTGCCAACAAGCAAAGCTTCTGAAATATCAGCCGACCTGGTTTTACCGGGTATCAACCATCTTGTTACCGGCATTCAACCGAAAACTGCTGCTCCGCTTTATGATACCCGAAATCTGTATCCTGCAGCATTGCCGGCAAATATGCTGGCTCAATCACTTGGAATCAGTGGAATCGTGTATACTCTGGATGCAGCCTGCGCATCATCCTTATATGCACTGAAACTGGCTTCTATGGAACTGATTTCCGGCCGACTGGATATGGTTTTAACTGGAGGGGTCAGCCGTCCCGACTGTATGTACACTCAAATGGGATTTTCGCAACTGCAGGCGTTGTCTCCATCGGGAATATGCTCCCCCTTTGATTCCAGAGCCGATGGCCTTGTTGTCGGTGAAGGCGCCGCCATGGTTGCATTGAAACGGCTTTCTGATGCTGTAAGGGATCAGGACAAAATTTATGGAGTAATTCGGGCGATTGGCATTTCAAATGATATTGGCGGAAGTGTATTTGCTCCTGATTCAGAAGGTCAGATCAGAGCGATGAAACGCGCCTATAAACAGGCGGGATGGATGCCGTCGGACGTTGAACTGGTGGAATGTCATGGCACCGGAACACCTGTTGGTGACGCAGTTGAGTTCTCTTCATTGTTAAACATTTGGCATAACTCAAACCGGGAAAACGGCACAAAATGTGCTATTGGTTCTGTTAAATCGAATATAGGCCATCTTTTAACAGCCGCCGGTGGCGCTGGTCTGATAAAGGCGCTACTGGCGATCAGGCATGGAATGCTGCCTCCATCAGCTAATTATGACACACCATCATCAAAAATATCTCTGGATGACAGTCCTTTCAGAATTCTGAAACAACCGGAAACATGGATAGCCGACAATGAGCACCAAACCAGACGAGCTGCTGTCAGCGCTTTTGGTTTTGGCGGTATTAATGCGCATCTGCTGCTTGAAGAATGGAATTCTGAACTTTTACACAGCAAGAAAATCTATTCATCAAATATACCTTCACGTGTTCCTGAAGAAAAAGTCGATCAAACAAGCAGGAATCGGAAATCAAGGGATAAGGCGCCGGAAAAAATTGCAATTGTCAGCATGGCATCCGCAGCAGGCTCGTGGACGGATATGGACGGTATTCAGAAAATATCTACAGGTATTGAAGATGCGTCAAAGGATTTGGAAAACCCGAACCGTAAACACACATGGAATGGACTGGATCAATCGGATTGGTTTTGTGATTATGTCATCAATCCAGGAAATTTTACTGAGTATCCGCTTGGAAAAACCGGGGTATCTCCGGTGCGATTTCGAATCCCGCCAGCAGAACTTCAAGAAATGCTTCCGCAGCAGTTACTGATGCTGAAAGTAGCCGCGGATGCGATTGATCAGGGAAACTGGAACGAGTCTGACGCGGTCGAATCAGGTGTGTTTATAGGAGTCGGACTTGATCTGAACACAACGAACTTTTGTATTCGATGGCACCTTGACAAAATCGTGCCTGAATGGCTTCAAAACGGACAAGGCGCGGAAAATATTTGTGTTGAGACAATAAAAAACACATGGTCACCCGCGCTGACAGCCAATCGGACAATGGGCGCATTGGGTGGTATGGTAGCAGGCAGAGTCTCTCGTGCGTTCAAGGTGGGTGGAGCCGGGTTTACCGTTTCCGCTGATGAGCTGTCCGGGATTGCAGCGCTTTCAGCAGCGGTTCAAATGCTTCAGCATGGAGAAATTTGTCAGGCCCTTGTGGGAGCGGTTGATCTGAACAGTGATTGGAGAAATGTCATTGGAACAGAGATGCGTACCGGTTCCAACACAGTGATGGACAGTTCAACAGCCTTTGTTCTGAAACGTCTGAAGGATGCCGAAAAGGCGAATGATACTGTTCTGGCAGTTATTGATGACATAGAAATGATGTCCGGTCTGAGTGGAAACAACACTGGCGATAACAATCCTGATTTGTCAACATCGGTGGTGTTCAATCGTAAAACATCCTGTTTACCGGGTGATACCGGTGTAGTCAGCGGACTGAATGAACTGGCTCAGGCGGTTATTGCCATACATCATCGCATTATGCCGGCAGACCATGCTTTTAAGGCGGCCGGACCCCAGTATTGGCTCCGAAACCGTGAAGATGGTCTCCGGCTTGCAAACGTCTGTTCGCAGTCGTTTTCAGGCGCTTCAGCAACGGTTTGTCTGAGTGAGCATGACGCGTCATCACACAAACCGCTGGCATTACCGGAGCTGACAGAACGACTGAGTGATATAGCCAGACAGTTTGATTATTCGGCAAACAACGACAAAGTTCCGGAAACCGCTTTCGTCTATTCGGGTTCCGGAAATCATCGGCCATTTTTGGGTAGAGAACCCGGTTTTGTTTTCAGGCACATTCTGGATGAGTTGGACAAGGAAAACTGCCGATTGAAAGATATGTTTCAACCGGAGGTTTACTGGAATCAGCCGGACAGAAAAAAAATGGATCATGATCCGCACGGTTTGATCGTTGGTCATGTCATGTATGGATATTTTGTAACTGAACTGATACGTCGATCCGGTGTTCGACCGAATGCTGTTATTGGATACAGTCTGGGCGAATCAACGGCATTGGTTGGTTGGAAAATATGGCCGGACAGGGACAGAGTGCTTCGGCAACTGCAAAACTCCACGTTGTTTGTCAATGAACTGGCCGGTCCGTGTAATGTTCTTGTGCAGGCATGGAATTTACCTGAAGGGACGAATCCTGAATGGAAAATATCTATTGTAAACAGTGATGCTGAAACGCTTCGAAAACAGTTAAGCAAGTATCCGCTTGTGTATCTGCTTATCATTAACACTCCGGAACAATGTGTAATTGGAGGTCATGGGCCGCAACTTCAGGCTTTTTTAAAAGATGTCGGATTGTCGGGCGTAGACGTCACCGGTGTGACGGTTGCACATATTCCGGAAGTGTCCGGTGTTGCTGATGAGTATCGCCAACTGCATTTTCAACCTGTTGACAAGGCGTATGATATACGTGTTTATTCGGGTGCTTGGGGAAAGTCTTACCCGGTTAATTCGGATCAATGTGCCAATGCCATTCTGGCGCATGCCACAGAAGGGATTGATTTTGTCAAAACTGTAAAAACAGCCTGGCAGGACGGTGTGCGTCATTTTGTGGAAATCGGACCCGGAAACAGTTGCACAAACATGATTCACCAAATTTTGAAAGGTCAGGACTATTCGGTTGACTTACTGGACAATCGAGACAAAAAACCTTCGGAATCACTATTCGGGTTACTGTCACGGCTTGCCTCCGCAGGACATAATGTCAACCTGGAATTATTGGTTTCCGAAAAGGAATCTGCATGGAGGCGTCCCGGCCCTAATTCACCTTTGGATGTGTCGTGCATTCCGAATGCTGAAAGCGCATACAATTATCGATTGGCGGTGAAGGATATTGACAGCAGAAAAATGCCTGGGCCACCACAATCAGAAGCCCAAAAAGATATGTCATCCAATGAAGCGCTTTTATCCAGCGCATTGCATCGGACTGGAACTGCTGTTCGCAAGGCTCATGAGCAGTATCTGGAACTCAGCCAAAACTGGACTGAATCCATGCGTCGTTTGGTGTCATTTCAGACAGAACTGTTACCGCATATACCGTGCGATAGTGATACGGATAAAATGACGGCGCCCTGTCAACAGACTGTTTCAAAACAGGACGATGTGTTTATGGACCGGGAACAATGTCTTGAGTTTGCTGTTGGAAGTATTGCCAATGTTCTGGGACCCGAGTTTTCGGAAGCAGATACATATCCAACCCGGGTGCGGCTTCCGGATGAACCCCTGATGCTTGTTGATCGGATCATATCTGTGGATGCCATTCCCAAATCAATGAAACCCGGAAGTATTATTACCGAACATGATGTTCTTCCGGACGCATGGTATCTTGATCAGGGCAAATGTCCTGTATGTATTACTGTTGAAGCAGGTCAGGCCGACCTGTTTTTATCGGGATTCCTGGGTATTGATTTTGAAACCAAAGGTGTTCAGAAATACCGGCTTCTTGACGCTGAAATAACGATGGCTGGCGCTTTGCCGGAACCGGGCGAAACGATTCGGTATTCCATCAGAATCACACGTTTTTTCCGGCAAGAAAATATCTGGCTGTTTCATTTTGAATATGACGCATCTATAGATGGTGAGCTTTTGTTAAGTATGCGCAATGGGACCGCAGGGTTTTTCTCCGACAAGGAATTGGCAGCAGGGCAGGGCATCATTCAGCCGGCGTTTCAAAAACCATGTGAAAACATAAATCAGAACGAATCGGAGCATATATACGTCAGACTGACAGATCAGTCTTTTGATGAAAGACAGGTGAATGCTTTGCGCAGGGGCTGTCTTACAGATTGTTTTGGTGAATCTTTTGAAGGATTACCGTTAAAGAATCCGGCAGCATTACCTGGTGGTAAAATGCATTTGATCGATCGGATAGTTTTGTTTGAGCCTGTCGGGGGACAGTGGAAACTGGGTAAAATCAGAGCTGAAGCGGACATCCAACCGGATGCATGGTTTTTGACGTGTCATTTTGTTGACGACATGGTTATGCCCGGAACGCTGATGTACGAATGTTGTTTTCATGCATTGAAAGTATTGCTTATGGGTATGGGCTGGGTTGGTGAGGAGGATGAATTTTGCTGGAACCCGAAACCGGGAGTACCCTGTCAATTGAAATGCCGTGGGCAAGTGACTTCAAATACCCGTGTGGCGGCTTATGAGGTGTGTATCAAGGAAATAGGATTGGATTCGGAACCTTATGCTGTTGCGGATGCTATGATGTATGCGGATAACAAACCGGTGGTTGAAATTCGGAATATGTCGGTTCAGTTGACAGGGTTGACCCGTGAACGACTGAATGAAATCTGGTCGGCGAAATCTCGGCCGGTGTCTGGCATAACCCGACCGATTCCCGGAACACGTCCGGCATTGTATAACAAATCGAGTATTCTGGCATTTTCTAACGGAAACCCATCTGAAGCATACGGTGACAAATACAGTATATTTGACAGTGAACGCATTATAGCCCGATTGCCCGGCCCGCCTTATCAGTTTCTTGATCGTGTTGTTTTGCTGGAAGCCGAACCATGGATAATGAAAGCCGGAGGCCGGATTATAACAGAATATGATATGCGGGCAGATGAATGGTATCTGGCTGCAAACGGCCGATCCGGAATGCCTTTTGCTGTATTGCTGGAAATCGCTCTACAGCCCTGCGGATGGTATTCGGCTTATATGGGATCAGCGTTATACAGCCAAACAGATTTGTCTTACAGAAATCTTGGAGGAAATGGTGTTATTCACAGAATGCCGGATATTGATACCGCTTCAGTTTTGGCTGTTGAGGTAAAATCAACGAAAGTATCGCATTCAGGAGGCATGATTATACAGCATTTTGATTTTGCTGTGTATGACTCACAAGGTGATATCTATACCGGAGACACCTATTTTGGATTCTTTACCCGGGCCGCGCTTGCCGAACAGGTTGGCATACGAGATCAGAAACCCGTAAATACAGATAAATACTTGTTAAAAAAGCCTGTTTCCTATCCACTCCATTCGTCACTGCCGGAATCACCGCTGCGCATGATTGACACACTTACTGTTCTGAAAATTGATGACGGCCCCCATGGTTTTGGTCTGGTAGAAGGTACTAAATCAATAGATCCGAAGGAGTGGTTTTTTTCGGCTCATTTTTATCAGGACCCCGTCTGGCCTGGTTCACTTGGCATAGAAGCCATGCTGCAACTGTTGCAGGTATACGCACTGGAAAGATGGGGTGATAAACAGTATCGATTTGAATATCCCAATGCCCGGCATCAATGGATTTATCGTGGACAGGTTCTGCCTTCAAACAGACAGGTCACTGTTCAGGCGGTTATTACCAAAGTAGACGATACTAAAAAAACCGCTTACGCTGACGGGTTTCTGATCGTTGACGGAAAACTGATCTATTCAATGAAAAACTTTGTATTGGTGGCCATACCCGTTTAGACAGGTTAAGTAATAGAAAACTACTCTACCTGAACAAGCACAAAAACAGATGTTTTATTAACCGCTATTTTATGTATAATTTAATGGTTTGTTGGGTGTTCGGTATGTTTGGAGCACACAAATATGTTTTGTTACCTGAACACCCGTTTTTTCGAAATCTGACTGGAAAAAAATGATTAAAACGGTTTATGTAATTTTGATCAGCTTGTTTTTGTTGACGACAGCCCTGACGTTTGCTCAGAACTGGACAGGAAACGTCAACCTGTTTCTGGGTGCAAAAGCGCTGGATAAAGATGAATGGGAATTGTTTCAAGTTGAAGAACAAACCCAGTTCGGCATTCTTGTTGATTGGGGTAAAACGGATTGGCCGGTCAATATAGCGATAGATATACTGGCATCCAGAGCCGTTGAATCCACTATTATCGCTGATTATGAAGCCAGTACGGAGGAACTTAATCTTGGAGTACGGCGTGTCTTTGGCGATATTGTACGCCCTTATATCGGCGGGGGAGTTGCTGCAATTAATGCATCTTTAAAAGGATCAACTTATGGTATCAGTGTTTCGGACAGTGATCATGCTGTCGGACTATGGGTGAATGGAGGCATCTGTCTGAACATCGGGAACACATTCAATGTTGGTCTTGATCTGCGATACTCCCACGCCAAAGTTAAACTGTTTGACAATGATTTTCATATTGGCGGAATTCATGTTGGACTGGTCCTGGGATATCACTGGTAAATACCCGCCATGATGTCATATCGTTATATTTTTCAAGGACCCGCATACGAAACACAAAGTGATGCAGTTATTACTGAGTTTGTTTCCTGGTAACTATCCCGATTGCATATGACGAATGTTAAATTCAAAAAAAGCCGAGTAAGAAAAACAAGTTTTACATGGCCGGACAAATGGATTCACGCAATTCTGAATATGTCTGGCTTCAACAAAATTGAGAGTCAGAAACAGTCGATATCGGTTAAAATGCTCAGTGATTATTTTTTAAATCTGAACGACAGTCTTTCGTACAAGAGTCAGGACCATTGTATTGAACATGCAGCTCAGACCGGCATGTATGGATCAGACAGTCATTTTCAAGCGGCATATGCGGGATACTATTTACCGGTCAATATCCCAAAGATAATTGACAGTTTTGAACTCTCGGGGATCACCTGGAATACGGTTAACCGGATTCTGGATATTGGTACCGGGCCCGGCACAGCGTTGCTGGGAAGTCTGATTGCCCGAAAACTGTCTGGGGAGACTTCTGATATATCTTTGGCGGGTCTTGACCATTCCCCGGGTTTTTTATCATTAGCCCAAAAATTAGTGCAGTATTTCAAGCATGACCTGTCAATCTGTGGAGATGAGTATTTTCGGTCGATTAATCTGGAGCGAATAATTCGAAACACAGAAAATTTACAGAGGGTTCTTTCTGAATCGGGATTGTTTTCCGAAAGCAATCAATCATCATCTTCTAAAGCGCTGATATTACCGGTTGAATTTGATCTGCTGACCGCATCAAATGTGGTATCAGAATTATCGGAAGACGCTCGCGAGCAGTTTCATGTATTGGTTGATCAATTTGTCAGGCCGGGTGGATTTGCATTGCTTCTGGAGCCGGCCCGGAAACAAATTTCACGTTGTCTTGAAGATATTCGCAACCGGTTGATACAGCTTGGCTGGACTGTTTTATATCCCTGTCCGGGACATTATCCCTGTCCGATGCTGTTCCGTAAACGTGATTGGTGTCATCACCGGCTGACCTGGACAGCTCCAGATCATATAACTGATATAGACCGGCTGACCGGAATGAAGAAAAACCTTTTGAACTTTTCTGTTTTTGTATTAAGAAAACCGGAGTCTGCACGCCAGAAGGGAACGCTATCGGATTCAGATGCATTACCGAGAACAATATCTGCGGTCCATGAACAGGGACCTGAACATGTTATTCCATCAGTAACATGCCGGGTAGTATCGGATGTAATCCATCATAAAGGCAGGTTTGAAGTATATTTATGTGGTTATTTCAGTCAGCAGAAACAAATGCTGGTGGCATCGCTGGAAAAAAAACATGTTTCCGATTACAATAGACTCTTTATGGATCTGGCCCGGTATGACCAGGTCCACTTGGAAAACGCGACAGTACGGGGAGATCGATTGATCATACAGCAACAAAGCCGGCTGACTTTATTGGTTAACGACGGCGCTCAGGAGTAACTCTTATTAATGGATCCAGTCATATTACCGCGAAGCAAGCATCCAGTATCCCGGGCAAATATTGATAATGATGCGTTAAAGGTTCTGTATCGTTTACATCAGCATGGGTACCTTGCATATTTGGTGGGCGGTAGTGTGCGAGATCTGCTTCTGGGCCGAAACCCAAAAGATTTTGATGTGGTAACCGATGCCCGGCCTAATCAAATCAAACATCTTTTTAAAAATGCCTATCTTGTGGGTCGCCGTTTTCGTCTGGTGCATGTAATATTTCGAAATAAATACATTGAAACATCAACATTCAGGCGCTGTCCGGAGAATAACGGCTCTGACAATGAAAACGATCTGATGCTTCGTCGCGAAAATGAATTTGGCACACCTTATGAAGATGCAAAACGCCGTGATTTCACAATCAACGGATTATTTTACAATATTGCTGATTATTCGATTATTGATTATGTGGGTGGATTGAAAGACCTGGAAACCCGAACGTTGCGTTGTATTGGTGATCCCTGTATTCGTTTTCAGGAGGATCCGGTTCGCATGGTTCGGGCGGTTCGTATCAGTGGTCGAACCGGATTCACACCCGCCCGGGATGTTGTTTCGTCGATTCATAAATATGGTGATCAGGTACTTCGGTGTGCCAAAGCCCGTAATCTGGAAGAAATCCTTCAGCTTCTTAGATATAACGCTGCTGATTCCAGTATTAAAATGCTTCGCGACACAGGGTTGATGCAGGTGATATTTCCGGAAATACTGGAACACTGGACAAATTCTGAAAAAGAAAAACGGTCATCAGCTATTCTGAATGCTCTGGATAATGCCACTCAAAACAATTTCCCCAGAACACCTCCGGTCTTGCTTGCTGCGCTTTTTTTACCTGCGGTTGAAGAGGCAACCTCCGGTTTTCAATCTGGTGAGCATTTGCGGAAAGAAGTTGAAGATACGCTGCAACCATTTGCCTCCAGGTTTCAGTTACCGCGCAGATTTTTTGACAGAATAACCCAGATTTGTATTGCTCAACGCTGGTTTCAGTCAAAAAAACATAAACGTTTCAGGCCGTCATCATTTATTAAACGAGTTTTCTTTGAAGAGTCTCTGGCGCTGGCATCGCTATATCTGCCTTTGGATGATGGTAACTGGCAGAGCAATCGTGACAAGTGGCGCTCAAGAATACTCAGTTCAGATTTGTCTTCAAAAGAACAGGATCATCTTTTACGGATATTGAATTTCAGACCCCGACGTAAAAACCGTCGGCGTGGAAATCGTCATTATTCAAACAGGAAAAACAGGTCCGGGCCAAACAAACAACCATCACAGGATACGGTTTAATGGCTGCTGCAATAGATACTAATAAAACTGATCGTACACATTACAGTTATACCGCCTATCAAACTGATTCAATCACACGTAATTTTGATGCAATGCGGTTTGGTGGCAGTTTCGGTCGATACATAGCTGAACATCAACTGTCATTTGTTCTGAAACATATTGATAATCCGTCCGGCAGCCGTATTCTGGACCTGGGGGCGGGAACCGGCAGGACAGCGTTGCCATTAAGTCGTTTGGGCGCTTCTGTTCTGGCGGCTGATGCATCTGAAAAAATGCTGTCTATCATTCAGGAAAAATCCTTTCTTCAGGGTATTCCGCTGGAATTGGCCCAAATAGATGCGCATACTCTTCCATTTCCTGACAAGTCTTTTGATACAGTGATAACATTTCGTCTGATCATGCATGTTGTGAACTGGCGGCAGACATTATCAGAAATATGCCGGGTCAGCCGGAATACCGTCATACTCGATTTCCCCCCCAAATGCGGTCTGGCCGGGTTTGCGCCCATTGTGCATCATCTGGTGCGTCCATTCAGAAAAAATCATCAATCGTATCGTGTTTTTAACATCAGCGACATTACCAGTGCGCTTTACGCAGAAGATTATGTTGTTACTGCTATGGACAAACATCTGGTTTTACCTTTCGGACTTCACCGTTTTGTTAACTCCTCAGGATTTACCGCCGTTTCCGAATCTGTTCTTGCCAAAGCCGGCTTTCGGGATTTGTTTGGCGCACCGGTCACGGTGATTGCCAGACGCAGGAAATGTCTGCAATGAAGATACTTATGATTGCCCCGGAACCGGTGTTTAGAGTACGTGGAACACCGTTCAGTGTCAGAGACAGATGCAGGGGGTTGTCGGAACTGGGACATCAGACGGATTTGCTGACGTATCCGTTTGGAGATGATTTTTATTCTTCCGGTGTTACAATTCACAGAGTACGAAAAATTCCGGGTATTAACGATGTGAAAATCGGGTTTTCATGGCAGAAAATTCCGCTGGATGCGCTACTGTTTCTTAAAGCATTTATGGCGCTGCACCGAACAAGATATGACCTGATCCATACTCACGAAGAAGCAGGTATGATCGGCGCAGTTCTCAGTCCACTTTTTCGTGTCCCGCATGTTTACGATATGCATTCCAGTCTGCCGCAGCAATTTGAAAACTACAAAACATCCGGGTCACGTCCGGTTATTGCATTTATGCGCTGGGCAGAAAAAGTTATTTTGCAACGCAGCCATGCTGTGATTGCAATTTGCCCTCATTTAAAAGATATCGCGTTGAAAGCATATCCGGATACCAATGTACATGTGATCGAAAACATGGCTCAGCAACAGGGAGATGCTCCAACACAAGAAGATGTTAAGGCAGTTCGAGCCCGACATGGATTGAAAAACGCATTTGTAATTGGATATACGGGTACATTTGAAGTTAATCAGGGTCTGGATATGATGGCGCAGGCGTTCGCCCGGGTTAAAGATCGAATGCCTGACGCAAAGCTGTTTTTCGTCGGTGGCACACCAGAACAGGTTGAATCATTCCGAAACGTTTGCAGTCAAATGGATATTGAAGACAGGACAGTCTTGCCCGGCGCTCTGCCGCCTGAAAAAATATCTGCTGTTACTGCGGCCTGTGATATACTGGTCTCACCGCGTTGCGTCGGCACAAATACTCCATTGAAAATATATAGTTATCTAAAATCGGGAGTGCCCATACTTGCAACTGATTTGTTGACGCATACTCAGGTTCTTGATCATGATACCGCTGTCCTGGTTAAACCGGAGCCGGATGCGCTCGAAAAAGGGTTATGGCTATTGTACAATGATGCTGATTTGCGTTCCAGACTGGCTGAAAACGCAATTCAGCTTGAGAAGACGCATTACAGTTGGACTGCATATTGTCAAAAACTGAAAGCTATGCTGGATTCTTTAGTTGATTTGCAGTAATAATCCCTTATCAACGACCTCGGTGTTTTTATGGAGGTGAGTATGTCAAACAAGCAAAAAATTGCTAACAGCTCAAACGGCAAAGAACAGGATGAAGCCAAAACAGAGCTTCAGGCGTCATTGACTGATAAACGTCGTTCCGCGCTTCAGAAATACCGTGAGATGGTTATTGGAACGCGTGGATTCTGGAAATTGTTTAAATACGAATTCATTATGTGGCTTTGCAATGCAACGCCAGGAGCGCCGGGATATTTTTTCCGGAAATTGCTGTATCCCAGGCTGCTGGGGCATGTAGGCCGGGGTGTTGTATTTGGAAGAAATATGACCATACGTCATCCGGACAAGATATGTATAGGAGACAATTGTATTTTTGACGATCTTGTTGTTCTGGATGCCAAAGGCATTGACAATAAGGGTATTACGATAGGAAACAATGTTGTGATCGCCCGCAATTCGGTCATTTCCTGTAAGGGAGGCGATATAGAGATCGGCGACAATTCAAACATCAGTTTGAATTGTATGATCCATTCGGAAAAATCCGTTGTGATCGGGAAAAACAATTTATGGGCGGCATACTGTTATGTTATTGGCGGTGGCAACCATGACTTTGACAGGATTGATATACCCATTGTTCAGCAGGGCTCGCATGTAAAAGGAATTGTAATGAATGAAGACATCTGGCTTGGCGCCGGAGTAAGAATACTTGACGGATGCAATATTGGCCGGGGTGTTGTTGTCGGCGCCGGCTCGCTGGTAACAAAAGATATTCCCGACTGGCACCTTGCTGCTGGAAGCCCGGCTCGTATTATTCGGGACCGAAGGAATGCATCTGAGAAATCTGATGGAAACGATTAATCATGAGTTTTAGCAAACGTCGTATCATACTAATGTGTGCCAAAATATTTTTTAGTGGTGGCCTGATTGCATGGCTGTTAATGACGCGCGTCAATATTTCTGAAGTGCTGGCTGAATTTGCCGGAATACATTTTGGATGGCTGGCGATGGGCGCATTACTTCACCTTGTTGGTTTGGTCTTTTCATCCTGTCGATGGAAAGTCCTGCTGAAGGCACAGGGTATTTATCAACCCATTACCCGTTTGTTTTCATACTATGTGGTTGGTCACTTTTTTAACATGTTTTTGCCGACACGCGTGGGCGGTGATCTGGTTAGAATATATGATACTTCGCGTGATCATGGGTCTGCCATTCAACCCACCGCCGTTATACTTGTTGAACGAATCACCGGTATGCTGACCATGCTCATGATTGCATCGGTTGTACTGCTGATGCAAATTGATATCGGTTTTGACTATATGGCTCGTATTCCGGGAGTTTACATTGGTATTGTTGTTTTTTTCCTTATTCTTGTGACAGGACCGTTCGTTCTGCATCCAAAGCTGGAATCTATTGTTATTAGCATTTTGAAACACTGTCATGTCCCGGATAAAATTCTTCAAAAACTGAAACTTGTCTATTCGGCATTTCGCATTTATGCCAAAACACCCGGCGCTCTGGCGCATGCGCTTTTCTGGGGTATTCTTCTTCAAATGAACTATATTCTTCATTACTGGTTCCTGGCAAAAGCGCTTGGCCTGGACATAAGCGTTGCGTTTTTTCTTGTCATTATTCCGATTCGAGCTATCACACTGATGTTTCCGCTGACAATTAATGCAATTGGTTTAAGAGAATGGTTTGATGTGGCCACGTTCGGTTTTCTTGGGATTGCCGAACCTTCTGCTGTTGCTTTTGCCGAGCTTGGCTGGCTGGTACAAATATTTCTGGCGTTGTTCGGCGGTATTTATTATTCATTCAGGAAAAAACGTCAGCCGGTAATTCCGGTAGCTCCGAGCAAGGATTCCAGCCAATGAGTGACACCCTTTCGGAAATACGTGACATCAAAACATGTCTGGTTACCGGAGCAAGCGGATTTGTTGGGTCACATCTGTCACTGAAACTGTCACAAGCTGAACATGTGTCTGTAAAAGCATTGCTCAGAAATCCCCAATCCCCAATAGCTGATCAGTTACGCAGCGCTGGAATAAATGTTGTGCCCGGTGATATTACTAAACCCGATACACTTGATTTGGCCATGGAAAACGTTGATACGGTTTTTCATGCAGCGGCGGTACTTGGCCCGGCACATTTGTCAGCGGAAACATATCGGTCGGTCAATGCAGAAGCTGTTCGAAACATGATTGATACCTGCCGCAACCATTCATCCATAACGCGGTTTGTGCACATATCAAGTGTTGGCGTATTGGGGCCTGTCCCACCTAAAATCAGAGCTGACGAGGGCACACCGCCGCGACCGAAAGATATTTACGAAATCACAAAACTGGATGGTGAGGAACATGCGCTGACAGCCGCCAAAACCGGTTTTCCATGTGTAATTGTGCGACCCGGCTGGGTCTATGGTCCGGGCGATACCCGCACCGTTCGGCTTTTTCGAATGATTGCCCGTCGCCGGTTTATGGTGATCGGTAAAGCAGACAACAAGCAACATCCAGTGTATATAGATGATCTGATAGACGGTATTATCAAGGCAGCCCAAATATCCGGTATCGAAGGACGTGTATATCATTTGTGCGGTCCGGAAATATTGACCGTGAATGAACTGTGCCAAAGCGTTGCTGAAACTGCGGGAGTCACACTGCTGCCTTTTAGACCTCCAGTATGGTCTGTAAGAGGACCAGCATGGATGATTGGAAAAATCTGGTCGTTGTTTAACCGTCATCCGCCTGTAGATCATCGAAAGGCAGATTTTTTTGTTGTTAATCGCGCCTATTCAATACAACGAGCCAAAAATGAACTGGGTTGGTCACCCAAAGTTCGTTTCAAAGATGGTATTCAACAGACCATGGACTGGTATAAAGTCCGGGGATTGTTGTAAAAACGGTCTGGAGGATTGATAGTGTCAGACCTGTTTTGAAGTATTTAAATACGGAAAGAGGGAGATGGTTATGAGATATCTTAAGCATTGTTTATTTTTATTGTTGTTTGCCGGCTCTGTGTTGTTTCAGCCGTTAGCATCGTGTGACGAGCTTCCGGAGGTGTTGCTGAAACACCGGGATGCAATTGGAACGGTTGACGCGCTGATGTCATTGACATCGTTACAGACAGAAACGCATATGTCCATTCTTTTCATGGAGGGGACTGGTCAGTCGGTCAGTCTGGCTCCGGATAAATACTGGAATCATGTTGTTATGCCTGCGGTGGAAGCAACATCGGCAACCAACGGACTGGTGCGCTGGAGTCTGGATCAGAACCGGCAATTGACTATTCGGGATGATATGCAGCGTTTGAACGAATATGCTCCTGTTTTGCGCTCATTTCAGTATTTGTTTCCGAATGAAGAAATCGTCGTTACTGATGACGGGCTTCATACGGTTGATGATGTTGAATACCATGTTTTGGTCATTGAAAGTCCAGGACAAAACAAACCGGTCAGAATGTATCTTGATCCTGAAACGTGGCTGTGTTTACGTGAGGAATCCGAAGAGGATGGTATTCCGATAGTTTCTTATTATTCTGACTTTCGTGACATCAACGGATTGACGCTGCCATTTCAGGTAGTACAAAAGATACAAATACCGGGCATGCCAGAAACAACAATAACAACAACAGATATTCAAATTAACCCGCCGGTGAATTTGTCATTGTTTGACCCGCCACCGTCTGAAATGGATGACACCGTATTCCCCGCATCAGGAGTCGTCACGGTTCCAATGCGGATTCATGGGGAGCATCTGATTGTAGATGTATCGTTTAATAATCGTGAACCGGTCAGTTTTCTTCTGGATTCAGGCGCTGCGGCAACAATTATGGATTGTTCCTATGCTGACAAACTGGGGCTTGAACGCATTTCGGGGATGCATGCGTTAGGTGTTGGTGGCGCTGAGGCGATTGATCGTGTCACAGTTGACTCTATGGCTGTAGATGAGTTTTCTGTTTCAACACTGAATGTTTATTGCATGGACCTGAATTTCATTTCACAAATGCTTGGTCTGGAAAACGAGCTTAAAGGAATTGTTGGTTTCGACCTGTTTGCCAGAGCGATTTTAAGATTGGACTATTCGGGCGAAACAGTGACTTTGTTAAATCCGGAGACGTTTGATTATACGGGTTCGGGAACAGTTGTGCCCGGTGAGGTGGTCAATAATCTGTTATATGTTGATGGAGTTATTGACGGTGATATTGAAGGCAGACTTCGGCTGGATACGGGAGCAGCCGGGGGGCTTCATTTGCATGCAGGATATTTCATAAATCACGGACATTTTGATCGCTATGAAGGGGTTGCTGACATTGAAATGGCTGGCGCTGGCGGCACTTCGATTATTCAAATTGTTAATGTTCAGTCGGTTTCAATCGGCGATTTTACTGTGCGTAATCCTGTGTCAACCATGAATATGAGTGGTGAAACAAGGACATTAATGGATACGATGGATGCGGCAGCTACGGTTGGCAATCAGGTGTTCTCACAATTCATAGTGTTTTTTGATCTGCCGAACAGCCGCCTGATTCTGGAGCATCCTGATAAATACGGCAGACTTGCTTTGGATCGCGTTGGAATGAAAGCTGCTGAACGCGATGGCGACCGGATTGTAATTGCATCGGTCCAATTGGAATCTGTTGCGTACGATGCCGGGTTCAGGGCCGGTGACCGGATTGTTCAGGTCGAAAAACTGCGCCCTGGAAGCGGCTTGACTGCGGACACCCTGAATCGAATGCTTGCCGGAATGGATAGTATTCGTTACCGGTTTCGGGTTGAGCGAGATGGTGAAATCAGGCGTATCCGCCTGGCTTTGGAGTAAATCAGACATCAGTCAGCCCGGAATCAGTTCGCCAGTGCACCAGCGCGCTGCGAATAGTATCAGGCCACAGATAACGTTCATTGGATTTAATGAGCTTTGCATGAAGAATCTGCATTAACCAGGTATCAAAACGGGATTTGTCTGGAACACCCATTCTTCTTTTGATGTCGTAAAAAGCAGACTCAACGCTGTCATATTCCCAGGGATTCCATAAAGCGTTGTCTTCAATAATGACATCAGCGAAAATACCCATTTGCAGCAATGCATTGTATGCGATCTGAAAATTGGGGCTATCATGGGGATGTCCCCAGATTTTTTGCGATATTTCAGCCGTCAGACTATGAATTGATGGAGCGCGTAGCAAGAGAACACAGGTATGACTGGTGATATCATTCATTTCTTTGATGCAGGATGCAAAATTGGGACACCCATACAGGGAGTGTGCGCTGAGCGTGATATCATGTATGTCCTGAAGTTTGGCAGGCCAGGCCTTTTTGATAATATGAACATTTCCAGGATCATGCTTTTGTATGTTATCTGATAAGATATTGATCATGGACTGTGAAGGTTCAAGGGCTGTGACATATTCGCATAAAGGTGCGGCGAAACAGGTCCAGGCGCCAGTGCCAGCTCCAATGTCCAAAAACGATGACCCCGGATTGTTTTCAAGCAGTTTTCGCAACCATTCACGGCTGGAATCAGGAGTTTTCCAGCGTTTTTTGACGTTGGTATCAAAGTTTTCTGCCTTATGTTTCCAGATATCTTCAGGGGATGACAACTGTTTGAACGAGTTGTGACGTTCAGTGATTGTCCGCCATAATTCCAGATAATCGATTGGCTTAACCTTCATTTGCTGTTTTATCCGGTCAGAGCTAGTTGCCTCGTATGGAATTAATTATATGTGAGCCATTTTTCGTCTGAAAGGACACATAGATGATAATTGTTTTCTGTTCCTCTGAAGATTTATGTTTCACAGTCCATTCGCCTCTGACCGCGCTGCTACGAGTGTTAGCCCTGAATGATATTGTTTCATATTGTCTAAAAGCCTGTTGAAGCAGGGCGATTGTTTGTTTTGCTGAATAATTTCCGCTGGAGATACCCACGCCGACAATCGCCATTTGAACCCGACCCTGTCCTTCAGCCGGTAAAAACCGGCTGAGGACATTTGCATTACCTGAGCGAAACGCCTGAGTCAAAGCGGTCGAGATATCATGGTGTTCCTGGGCTTGAGTTACAGTTAACCCGGAGAACACCAAAAATATAAGACTGATAACTCCTGCAGTTTTCATGCTGATCATGCCATTTTTTGGTCAACATATTCGGTCAGATCGCCCAAAGCGCAAGTATAGCTGCCGTATTCATTGTCGTACCAGCCGAATATTTTTGCATGTGTGACCGGCAATCGAACAGGTTTTTCGCAACATACTCCCTGTGATTCCAGCATTTCGCATCCAATTTCAACAAATCCAGTGCGTGTATGTGTATCATTGCCTTCGATAATGACGGCGGCTGGCACGCCGATCAGGTCCGCGCTGACATTTTGTGTTTCTGAAAAGACCATTTGACCTTTATGAGCCCCATTGGCGGCATTTCGGTAAATATCATTCAGAAACGGCCGATTGATGACGGGTTCAAAATTGTCATCCAGCGCTGTATGAAATGTTACATTCAGATTGATCAGAGATACGGTGTTTGTTGGTATTCGAACCGAGTCAGCCATGAAACCGACGCGTTTAATCTCCGGCAAAACTTTTTCAAGCGCTTTTGCAGCTCCTGTTGTCGACAGAATAATGTTGTTCATTATAGACCGGTTTTTTCTCAAATCGGTCGCTTTTGTTTTGGCAACACTGTCCAGTACACTTTGGGTGTTGGTAGCGGCATGGATGGTGGACATGGATGCTGTCAGTATTTTGGATGTTTCTTCGGTATCCAGAAGTGGTTTGATCATATGAGCCAGACCGGTGGTAGTGCAGGATGCTGCCGACAGAACTCTGTGAATACCCGGTCTGTATTCTGTGTGATTGATACCGTATATCAGCATTGCCGTATCGTCCGGTTCGGATTTTGTTTTATCCTTTATTTTAAATGGTGCTCTGTTTATAACGACTTTTGCGCCGGCTTCAAGATGTCCGCGAAGACTTCCGGACGAGTTATCAGCAGTCGTTGTTGGATCAGAAAATTTACCGGTTGTATCAATGACAAGCTGAATATTGTCACGATGCCAGCCAATTTCAGCCGGGTTTCTTGCTTCACGCAAAATTTTTACCGGGGTTCCAAACATGTCTATCAACCCCTGATCTTTGTCAACAATCGAAATTTTTCTTTCGGCATTGATGCCATAAAGAAATTTTTCAACAGGTCCGTAGGTTGAATCGGAACAAAGTGAATGCACGGCATCTTCCAGACTTTTTCCGACTTCGCGCCCAAAATTAATAACGATACCGGGAAAATAACCCCGAAGAATATGGTGCCATAATGTTAATTTGCCTATTCGGCCTGCACCGTTAATACCTAAATAATTCCTGCTGCCTGATTTCATAAAATCCTCCTTCATGGCAACTCAAGCGGAGCTGCCATTTCAATTGAATAATGACCTTTATAAATATGACCTGATCGCCCGTCAATAGCAATCCTGTCACCTGATCGTAATTCGGTTCCATTGATTAAACAGCGTTTTTCTTTTTCAAGAACAGTCAGCATTTTACAGTTGACCACACATGTTTTTCCCAGGCGAACGGCTGTGACAGCCGCATGTGATGCGGCGCCGCCGCGAGCAGTCAACAGCCCATCACAGTCAAAGATCATACCGATATCATCCGGAACAGTATCGGGTCTGACCAATATCCGTTTTGTGCCTGAATCCATGTTTTTGTACTGTTTCAGGTCTTCCTGATCAAAGACAACAACTCCATTCATAGCCCCTTTACTGATACCAATACCAGTCCCTAATATGTTATCGAATATGTCAGCATCACGAAATACAGGTATTTTATCGTCTCTGCCCCATGAATGATCACGGGTCTGCAAAATATACAAATCATCTTTTGCGGCGGTTTCAAACGTAAACTCAATTTCCTGATGTCCAAAACCATAAGTGTATACAAGTTGTCTGGCCCGTTTCAGCAGTTCGCGGTATATTTCAGGAAAATCTTTTTCAAGCGATAATTCGATTTCATCGGAAGTACCCTTTTTTTGCGGAGACCGTTTTCTTTGGTGTTCGGAAATGGGCAAAGTATGCACCAGTCCTGCGACAACATCTTCACCCTGGCTGCATAAGGTAAAATCACCATACAGATGTATGCCCGGCTCCCGTATTAACGGATCATGTGTGAACACAACACCAGTACCTGAATCCACATTGATGTTTCCCAGAACCATTTGCTGTACAATAACTGCTGTTCCCCAGTCAGCCGAAATCTGAAGATATTTCTGATATATTCTGGCGCGATCAGTGTTCCAGGAATCCATTACAACCATAATTGCCTGCATGATCTGTCGAAACGGGTCTTCCTCAAACTTGATACCATGTTCGGTTAACACATCTTTGTATGCAAGCGCTATGGTTCGCATCTGTTCATTGGTAAACATCATTTTTTCTTCAACATTGTAGCGTTTTTTGAATTCAATGATTAACTGGTCAAACTTGTCTCGATTGATACCGTAGGCCATACCCCATGTTTGTAAAAACCTGCGATAACAATCCCATGATGTCCATCCGTAATTTGGCTGACAACTGAGTTTTTCGACTATGTTGTCATTAAGTCCAACATTCAGAAAGGTTGTCATGGCGCCTGGCAAAGATATGGCTGCTCCTGATCTGACGGACAGCAGCAGAGGATTCAAAGGGTCTCCAAAAAGTTTTCCGGTTCGTGATTCCAGTTCAGCGATACGGCGTTTAATGAGTCCAAACACTTCGTGAAAAATTTCCGGATATCTGGATATAGCAACACGTCTTCGGTACATCTCCGTTGTTAACACAAATCCGTTTGGAACGGGGAAATGAAACGTATGAAGACGTTTAAGAAAATATCCTTTTGCTCCCAGAAAAATCTGGCTGTCCAGAGCATGATCTGCTTCATGTATTGAACTTGTCATTAAATCCGGATCGAATGTCATAACACCATCGATAATTTCCGGTTCCATTGTTGATGACATTCGGTTAAGGGTGTCCAAAATTCGGCTTATCAGAGTGTCCAGTTGCGATATCAAAAACGTCTCACCAAGCACATCCCGGTAAAATATTTCTGCCTGTCCATGCAGTTCTCTGACATGACGAGGACCGGGTTCAACACCATATATATCCTGGTATTGTTTGATAAGAACATCCCGAAGCACCTGTTCAAAGGGTCGAATACAGTACGACTGAATAATCTGACGCACACTTCTCATAAGAAACTGAAACAGATTCAGATATTGCGAAATACTGAAAGAAGTTGTTTCCAGACTGTCGTTCAGCATTCGGATATTCGTGTTAAAACCTTCATTGACAATACCGGTCATTCGAAACCCGGTCTGGAAATAGGATAAAACCTGTACAATTCGTCTTAGAGTCCATGCGCTAATGTATTTCAGATTTATGTTTTGAATGACCTGTGCCATCAGATTGGATGCCAGCGCTTCCAGTCGGAATGAAAGGCCAAGAGCTTCAAATTTTGGTTCGGCATACCGGCCATACATAGACGGAATACCGACAGCGATATGCCTTTTCTGATAAATGGATTCGGTTGGCTGCATCTGTTCCGGGTTCAAAATCGTTTTACGTAGCTGCTGAAGCAAACCGAACACCAGGTGCAAGGCGGCATCAACATTATTTTTAGCCAGCATATTTTCCAATCTTTGAGCTTTATGCTGCATGGCCGGATCGTGTTTGAGCAGTTCCAGAATACGATAATCATTCAACGAATATTTTGCTTCAAGCAACTGGTGCAATTCGATCAGTTTGACCAGCCGGAAAATATCACGGTTTTGAGGATCTTTTTTCTCAACAGATTCAAGATATTTATGCACTTTATCCGGATCAAGCATCAGACTTTTTTCAGGGGTTACACCAAACCGTTTGCATACAGTCCGAATAGCCTGATGTACCGGTTCAAACCATTTACCGGATGCCGCCAGCTCACAAGCCACATCAGCAGGCACCTGCCGCTTCAGTACGGCAGGATCACCATTATACCAGAACCGGGCAATATCCTTGACCAGCAGTATATGGGTATTATTACTTTCCGTATGTATCTGCTTGCGTAAATAATGTATCAACCGGTCCTGCCGTCCGGATTCTTCATCAATACGTGTGGTCACCACCCGAAGAACACCCTCAGCTCCAATCTCGTTAAAATAAACCGGAAACAATCTGGCAAGCTCCCTGACAGCCTGATATACCGGTTCAATTGGTGCATTCAACAGGTTTGTAACATCACGTTGAAACAAATCTGTATCGGCGATGAACAGTTTTTTTATTCGAATGTTGACAATAAGGGCTATAATCAGTTTCAAACATCGCGCCGGCTCACATTCGATTATCTCGAGCCATACGCGCAAACACTTGATATGATTTGGATCGGTCTCTGATTGCCAGCTTCTGGCCTCATTTATATGTTTGGGCGGCACAAATCCGAAATGAATGACCTTGTCGATAAAATGTTCTGCGCTTAACCTGCTTTCACGAGCAAACACGGCTTTTCCAAGTGTCAGAATGCAATCCAGAACTGTTCCCATATAATCCGTTTTCAGTCGCTCAAAAAACTCAAACAACCGGTCAATAAACCCGGTAACTTCTTCATCACGAATCTCGTCATGAATTGTTTGAATCACCCTGTTCAAATCACGAATCAACGTGTCTCTTTCATACACCATTCCGGAATGTTTCAGCAGATATAACACAAAATAGGTTTTGTCCAGCGGATTGCGTATCAATTGCATCGATTTGCGAAAGTGATCAGAAATATCAATCCAGTCCTGTATTTCAACAAGATCGTTCCAGGTTACAGCTTTATCGATACCGGATTCAATACCTGTAAAATATGCATCTCCCAAATGATCAGATAAAAACGATAAATCGGAATGAGTAACAATGACCCATTCATTCATCCATGAATCATATTCCGAGGAGTTTTTCCAAAAACGTACATTTGTTTGGAGCGCTTTTTTCAGCATAAAAAACCAACGGTCACGCCAGCGAGGGTCTGATGCAAATGTTGTCTTGACAGCTTTTAACAAGCGTGATGATCGACAGAACAACCTGTAAGAACTTTGACAATGCCTTTCCAGGGTTTCAAGTCCCTGATCCAGCACCTTGTCAAAATCACGCGAATCCTGTTCGTATAAACTGTCCATCAAATCAACGAGCGTTGTGATCAGGCGTTCTTTGAGCAAATCCGTCAGTTTTCTGTCCAGTATCCTGTTAAAAACCTCCATAATGGTCTGCATGGCTTTTACACTGTCTTTGTGATTTATAAAAAACCACAGATCATTCAACACGGAATCTCTAAGCAGTTTGACGGTCTGATCAGCATTTGAGAAGGGATGATGTAATTCCCAGAAAAAATTCTTCAGCCGTTTTCTGACTCCATGTGCGTTTTCGGTTATCTGCAGCAGATGCTGTTGTTCTTCGGGCAGTTCCGGATCAGGAATACGACCGCCGGGTTCGTTAGCTAACCGCGCATCGGATTGAATTTTTTCAGAATCTGTCATACCTTGCACTCCGTCAGGTTTCGTCTGATGGCTACTATATCATATTCGCCGAATAACGAAACATATACACGTAAACTTTGTAACCTGAAACCTGAATCAGACACCTAATTAATGGAGTTTTGGCAGACATGAAGAAAGGCAACATTTTAAAATGACGGATCTGTTGAAGCATATTTGGCTTGTGTGGGGACAGATGGCGCCATTTTTGTTGTTCGGATTTGTTGTTGCTGGCATTTTGTATGTATTTATCAAACCATCATTTGTGCGCAAACATTTAGGTAAAAACCGGATATCGTCTATTGTCAAGACAACATTTCTGGGTGTTCCGCTGCCGCTGTGTTCCTGTGGTGTCATCCCTGTCGCTGCATCACTTCGTTTGCGCGGGGCCGGCAAAGGTGCGACAACGGCATTTCTATTGGCGACACCTCAAACAGGAGTGGACAGTATTGCTGTGACCTACAGTCTGATGGGCGGTTTTTTTGCGTTGTTTCGCCCTATAGCCGCCATGATAACCGGGATTGCCGGCGGTATTATTGTCAGTATTTTTGACAGGGACAAATCGGAATCCTCTGAAACCGACTCATCCGGTACAATACAGAATCCTGATATGTCAGACGACGCATGTATTGATAAAACCGACGCGTCTGCCACTCTGGTGGACAGCGATCAAAACACAGTGGAAAAACCGTTTAGCAAAATCATGACATACAGCTTCTATTCGCTACCCCGGGATATTGGACGGGCTTTGACGATTGGGGTTATTCTGGCCGGACTTATCGGAGCGTATGTACCTCCGGAGTTACTGCAGAAAATCCCCGGAGGTGTTTTGATGCAAATGCTGTTCATGATGATCATCGGGATACCGATATATGTGTGTGCAACATCGTCTATTCCGGTTGCGGCAGCGTTGATTATGAAAGGAATCAGTCCGGGCGCTGCGCTTGTATTTCTGATTACCGGACCGGCGACCAATGCGGCGACTATTTCAACAATATGGAAAGTCATGGGACGAAGAACCGCTATAATCTATTTGATTGTAGTGGCGGTTTTCGCGTTGTTATCCGGATTGGCGGCCGATTACCTGATCAGCACTCAGTTTGAGTATGTTCATCAGATTTGTGCGGATGATCAACTGGCGCTGTGGGAAACAGTGGCAGGAATTCTTCTGATTTTAATACTGGTCAACGCGGCGCGGCCTTCGGCCGCTGGGCTGCTTCGCAGCCGATAGGGAGAAAGGGTGAAAAGGGGAAAGGGTAGGGGCGTGGTTTCCGCGCCCTCACCGGTCGGCAAAAACGTTTTTATATCAACGATTTATACCATAAATCACGCGTTCTTTTGAGGGCGTTCGCCGAATGCCCCTGCGGGCCGGTTCAAGGTTCAATGTCAAAGGGTAGGGGCGCGGTCGCCGCGCCCTCACCGGTCGGCAAAATCCTTTTATAACAATGATTTAAACCATAATTCATGCGTCCTGATGTGGGCGTGGAGACCACGCCCCTACATTTGTTTTTGGGTTTCAACACAAATCAACAAACCTTTCGAAGGTAATCACCTAAACGCCAAGAAAGAAACAAAGTGTTTCATAACTCATGATGCCCTCTCTCGCGTTGTAATCCGTCTCTGCCTGGCGGCATTTCCGGAACAACTGCGGTCTCTCCCACGAGGGGAGAGACTTTTATAAGTTGTTGATTTTAAACCCTCTCCCATTTTGGGAGAAGGAAAGCGACCGCAGGTCGCAGGGAGAGGGTGACACACGCTGGCGCGTCCTTTGGCCGCTTTGCAGCCCTTCAACCTTCTACCGCCTGTTTTTTAATAATTATCGAATCTTTTCTATATTTCTGAAATGCAATTTGACAAGGCGGTGAAGTATGTCATTGCCGTGCAGGTCAACAGCCCGGCGAACGGATTGATCCGCATTGGCTCCAGCGCCTGGCTGAATCGCAACACCCAATTCTTCAGATAACAATTTCAGGGCAGTCAGATACCGGCCTGCCGCAACGATTGATGCGGCGGCGACTGCGATATTGTTTTCAGCTTTTGTGCGAATGATCAGATTCGGCGCCTCCGGCATGCGTCGCTGAATAAATGATGGCCATGCAAACTGATCCACAATAACCGCATCGGGGTTCCATTTCAGCAGTTTTTCGACGGCTTTGCCGTGGGCCCAGGCCAGCAGATGGTTCAGTGAGCGGCCTTGTTCTTTAAAATCAGCATACAGACGATTGTAGGTTTCGTGTTTTAACTCCACCAGACCGATTCGGTTTTTATAGCGGTTCATCAATTGATGTGACAGTTTCATCAGACGTTCGCCATTCAGTGATTTGGAATCGGTGATACCGGTTGCGGCCAGATCACGGGCATGATCCTGATCGCACAGATATGCCGCCACCACCAAAGGCCCGGTAAATGCGCCTTTGCCGCCCTCATCACAGCCGATCCAGCGAGTAAAATCCTGTTCCGCTGCCACCGGGCTGATATGGCTGGAATCAGTTTGTTCTGTCAGATGCAAACGCAGTTCCTGCTCAATCTGTTTCGGTATTTTTGCATCAAAAACAGTGGAATGACCTTTCTTTTTTGAATAATACAGTGTCACACCGACACTGGAATCTTCTTTTCTGAATAGCAGTCGGATACCATAAGGTAGTGATTTGAAATCCTCAAGTACAAAACCGTTTTTCAGAACAGCGGGCAACACGGACAGGACTCGCGATTCAATTTCCGGTATATCGGAATAAAGATTTTTATCAGAGATCATATTGTTTGCTTTCGGATTACCGGAACTGGAGATATTATCTGTCATTGGTGTTCCTGTCTTCGTTTGCTTCATCTGATTGTAACGGGGCTGTACAGTCAGGATTTGGTGAACCGGTTTTGCAGGCTCCGCAATCGCCGCGGCCGCATCCCGGCCGTTTATCTCCGCGTCCCAGCAGGTGTGATGTGATTCCGAACGCTGCGCCGGCAATTGTAACGACAACAATGGTAAGAATGATATGAGTCCACATGAGCGCCTCCCATGTTCAATAAACACTGAATCCGCGCCTTTTGTCAATCGATGTCTTTTTTTATTGCCGCTGAAAAAACAAATTGTTAGAATCCGCTTGACAGCCTCGGTAGAGGTCGTTATTATTCGCCGCTGCCTGTCTTAAGTGACAGGTGGGGGCGCATAGCTCAGTTGGTAGAGCAACGGCCTTTTAAGCCGTGGGTCGAAGGTTCGAATCCTTCTGCGCTCAGCATACGCGGTATGCAGGTTGTTTATCCGGTCCCCATCGTCTAGAGGCCTAGGACACCGGACTTTCACTTCGGCAACACGGGTTCGACTCCCGTTGGGGACGTAAAAAAAACGCCGGCCAGAAATGGCTGGCTGTTTTTTTTACAGAGCATTGGAGCACAAGCAAAAGTGAACAGAATAGTCATGTGTTCCAATGCGGTCTACTCTCTACTCTCTACTCTCCAAACCGCAATCGCCGGCAACACACACAGATACCGTTTAGATACCGCTT
>PWNJ01000028.1 GCA_003558985.1 candidate division CSSED10-310 bacterium | reverse complement strand
GTTACCCTGAAGCTGAATGGAAAAGAAATCCGTTTTACCCTTGCCGAACTGGTCTCACAGCATGAGATCAGGCTGGAGTCCGGTGAAGTTCAGGTAACTGCCAATTATTTGCTCGATCGGGAGATCGCCTTTCTGACTCCTGAACAGATGGGCGTAAAGCTGCCTTCCGACCCCGGCAATTACACCATTGCCATCCTGGCCGATACCCAGGGCGGCATGCCCGGCGTTCCCGGCTCTTCCGATACAAGGATGAAAATACACAACGCCTTTATCGAGGATAGTATCAGCATAACCAACAACCTTGATCCGCAGCCCCTCTTTACCCTTATTCTCGGCGATGTGGTGGATGCACAGGGCGAGAAGGAGCACTTTTCGGTTATGCACGGGTTTTTCCGTGAGCTTAAAAGTCCGGTGCTCTATTCAATAGGCAACCACGAGTCGATTTACCGCTCGGTGTTTTCACCCGGCTACCGGATGGATGATTTCAACAACTACTATGCCGCCCAGAAGGCGATAAACGACATGGAAGAGCTGCTTTACAGCTTCAATATCGGGAAATGGCATTTCATTGTCTGGCCCGACCCGCTGCGGCACGAATTCTGGGAAACCCATCCCCACTATTTCGACTGGCTGGAGCAGGACCTTAAAAAACACAGGGATTATCCGGTTATGTTCATGCAGCATATACCCATACATCCCATCGGCATCGACCCGCTGATCAATTACGCCGAGTCGGTGGCGGTCAAACGGATGCTGGCAGACATTCTTTCCAGGCATGGAAACGTAAAATATGTGTTCAGCGGGCATGTCCATATTTCTGTCCGCGCCTCATTCAAGACCGCCGTTAGCTATAAGGGCATGAAAATGATCAATCTTCCCGCGGCCGGTTACAGGCCCCGGGGCTTCGGGGAGGAGGACTGGCACGGGGGGCCTTCCCAGGGAGTCCTGGTAGCCGATATAAAAGGCGACAGGGCTGAAGTGTATTTCAAGACCGTTACCGAGGAAATTTACTCTTACCCCGAAAATCTTCCCGGCTTTGATGAAAAGAAATACCCGTTGTGGTTTAGTCACAAATGGGAGCTGCCTGCCCACAGCCAGATCCAAAACGGTGATTTTTTAAAGGGGCTCGAGGGCTGGTCCAGGCGTTTCGTGTACCGGGAGACCGAAAATCCCAGCAACATCATGGAAGTTCGCAAGGTGGTCGGCGATAAGAGCCTCTCCGCACTCTATGTCCTCTCCCGCAAAAGGGGCTATCCTGCACCGGGACAGGACCGGCTGCCCCAGAATATAAACCACCTGTGCCAGAATGTCAATGTCGATGGTGCCCCGGGCATCCTGAAATTCGATTACCGCATTGACGGCAGCAATACCGATATGGGCCGGTTCTGCGGTGCCTTTGTCTGGGCAGAGGGATTCACAAAGGGCTTCCAGGTACTCAACCTGGCCTACTGGGTGGGGTTTTCCGAGGTGAATATCGGGGGAGGGCACAGCCGGACCCGTGAGGTGCCTCCCGGTCATTTTCACCTTGACGAAACAGCCGATGTATGGCATTCGGCCACCATAAACCTTGAAAAGGATGCAGGACATTACGGCAAGACCATTTCGGAACTGAAGGTAGATAAGCTGGCGATAAACGTGGGCACCTGGAATATCAACGATGCTGTTCCGGTCTCCGTCGCCTCCTGGTTCGGGATGTTCCGGCTGGAGCCATATACCGGGGACGTCGAAAGCAATGTGGACGGCAGGCCGGTTAAAGAAACCCCCTCTGAAAAGAAGTGGTGGCGCAATAAATACGAACAGTTTGCCAATATTGCCGGCGAGCACCGCCTAATGAAGGCTACCGGCGAGTATGGCTGGAAATTTGATCCTCAGTGAATTACCACCTGCCTGGCAGATGGCTTCATGGTTCAATCAGGAACATAGCAATTAAATCTTTTGAAAATCATGCTTAAACTCACAATACACCGGTTATTCTTTTATACAATTTTGTTCCTGCTCCTGGCTGGCCAGGGATGCGGAGAAGGCAACTATCCGGCGCCAGTTAATCTTACAGTAGATTATCTTGAAAATCCCCTGGGTGTGGAAAAT
Source organism: candidate division CSSED10-310 bacterium (assembly GCA_003558985.1). Taxonomy (GTDB): domain Bacteria; phylum CSSED10-310; class CSSED10-310; order CSSED10-310; family CSSED10-310; genus CSSED10-310. Next base: position 3,634 of record PWNJ01000028.1, on the reverse strand, counting down.
ATCACTCCCCGTTTCAGCTGGCAGCACGAAACCGGCAACCCGGGATTTCAACAAACGGCTTTTCAGATAATTGCAGCCTCGTCTTATGAGAGGCTGCAGGAGGGTGATGCCGATGTCTGGGACAGCGGAAAAATCATGTCTTCGCAATCGGTGCATATTCCTTTTGAGGGTGCACCGCTGTCATCCGGACAACAATATTTCTGGAAAGTGCGGACCTGGGACCAGGATGATGTGGCGGGCGGTTTCAGCCGTACCGGCCTTTGGGAGATGGGCCTTCTGGAAGAAAGTGACTGGCAGTCCCGGTGGATAGCGGCAGTTGAAAGTCCCGGTTCTGTCCCTCCCCTTTTGCCCGCCCCCTATTTCAGGAAGGAGTTTTCATCACCAGGCAATATTGCATCGGCGCGGTTGTATGTTAGCGGACTGGGTTATTACGAGGCGTTCATCAACGGGCAAAAGGTGGGCGATCATGTTTTGGATCCCATGAAGACCCATTATGACCGGAGGGTGAAGTATGTGACATATGATGTAGGCGAATATGTTACCGGCGGACAAAATGCCCTGGGTGTGGTACTGGGAACCGGCTGGTACAACCAGCATACCCGGGAGGCATGGGATTTCGACCAGGCTCCCTGGAGAGATTCCCCGAAAATGCTTTGCCAGCTGGTAATAACCGGAACGGACGGGAAAAAAACCATAGTTGCCAGCGACGGAACATGGAGGCGGTCGACCGGTCCCATTGTATTCGACGGAGTGCATAACGGGGAGACCTATGACGCCAGGCTGGAAATGGCCGGCTGGAATGAACCCGGGTTCGATGATACCCAATGGGAGCCGGTCGTTGTAAGGGACGGACCCGGCGGCAGGATGTCCTCTCAACTTATGCCTCCCATCCGGGTAATTGACACCATCTTGCCGGTTGATTCCTGGAGGGTAAATGACACCGTTATGATGTTTGATCTGGGACAGAATATCACCGGATGGGCCCGGATAAGGGTGAGCGGACCCGAAGGCAGCATGATAAAGCTGCGTTACGGGGAGAGGATCAATGAAGACGGAACACTTGATATTGAGGAGCTGAGCCGTTTTATATGGACGGGCGATACGCAGACCGACCGGTATATACTCAGGGGCAGCGGCACCGAGACGTGGCATCCCGTGTTCACCTATCACGGTTATCAATGCCCTGCTCATGCATGATCAGGAAAGGGTGCTCTATGAAATGGCCGCCAAACGCGAGTTTCCCGGCTGGGGATACTGGATCGAAGACTTCGGTACGTGTGGCTGGAAATTCACACCGTTTAAAAAAACAACCGTTAATAATCAGTAATATGTAATTTGAGTTTTATTAAAAAAATCATCATTTAGTGTTATTTTAGCAAAAATAGGGTGCTTGGCCTGCAATGTGGGTTAAGTGGCTTCTTTTTCAGGTTGGGGCTTTTATTCTGAAATTCAGAGTAGTTTATATCAATATGCAAAGTATACAAAGTATTCAAGGGTGGAGTTCAACCAAATTGGCCACGTTTGAGTAGCGTTTGTTCAAAACCGGGGGAATCCCGGTTTAAAAATCTAAATTTGGATATTATAAGTAATACTTTGATTTCAACCCTTGCACTTTATTGCCATTTTTTTGGCATAAAAGGGGATATTCATAAACTATAAATAAAAATAATAGAAATGGAAAAAAGAAAAAAATCCGGACTTATTCAAAAAGATGGACTTATCATTGCTTTAGGAAGCATGGTATTTTCTCCAGGCATGGTCTTTGCCCAGAACATTCAAACCCCAATACCTGAGATTGGAAAAGACAATCCCAACATATTATGGGTGTTACTGGAAGATACGAATCCATGGATGAGATACTTGGTGAAATCATTGCCAGGCTGAAAGAGGATGGTCTTTATGAAAATACAGTGGTTTTCTTTAAATACATACGCAATTTTATGACAGACAGGCCTTATTTGCAGCCTCAATACCGCGATAGTCATAATTATATGGAGATATGGAAGGAGTTGTACCACGATGGCGAGCTCAACGAGGTGCAGTCGCATTTTGTTGGACCCGATCGTCCGGCTGAGGAATTGTATGATTTGTGGCTTGACCCGCATGAAACCAATAACCTGGTTCATTCCTATGAATATGAACATGCCATGGAGCTTGCCCGGCACAGGGATATCCTTTACAGGTGGATCATTGAGACGGATGATAAAGGAAGATTCCCGGAATCGGACGAAGGCTTAAAAGCAGTCATACGCAGATGGGGCGAAAGAGCCGTAAACAAAGAATATAAAAGGGTAAGGGATAAATAATCGAATGAATCCCGGGTTACGGTGCGCACTGCATTCCTGACTCCTTCCGAATCGCGGAACCGGGGTTCCACACGTTGATAAAAGATACCGGTCACCACTACCATATCGCGCAATGCTGCTTCTTCAATAATGCGTGTCATGCGCTGCTGGTGGCCGGGGTCAAGGTGGAGTCCGTCGTCTGATGTAAATGGGCAGGCATAGCCTCCGCTGGTTCCCATATAGAAAACTGCAAGAGTATTGACCCCATATGCAATATATTCATCAAGCTGGTCGATAAGGTGGTTGGTGTAATCCTCATTTATGGTAGCACTGCCTACACGGATCACCCACATGTCAAATGGTTTGCCGTCCAGGGTGAATTCCACCCCGTCAACAGCCAATACCGGGGTTAACGGTTTTTCGCGGCAGCCGGAAATAAATGCTGCGAAAAACAAAACAAAAAAGCTTATTTTCAAAATAATAAGTGGGTTTTTGTTCATAGTTTATTATATTTTACAAATCTTCCTCTGTTGATTGATGACCGCGAGTTAGAGCGATTCCCCGAAGTTGATTGATAACCGCTAGTTATAAAGAATCCCCGAAATCGGCTTTGTCGAGCTCTTTAACTACATACTGGATAAATGACGGGGACTGGCTGATGATTTGCTAAATATCCTTTACTGGCAGTGTTTTAAACCGGAAAATGGCAGTGTTTTTGACCGACACTGAAACCTAACCTCACCTAACCCAAACCGCCTAAACATTAAGCAATTATCAATTATTTTGTTTACGAATTTCCCAAATTATACTTTTTATTTTAGTCTCGTTTATAATCATAGATAATTTTCAAATTAGACCTATTTATTAAATTCCTGAACGGCTTCAAACATGGCGATGACATTATTCACTGGTACATTGGCCTGGATATTATGGACTATGTTAAATACAAATCCACCATTTTTCGAAAAAATTTCACAAGTTCTCAAGACCTGCTCCTTTACTTCCTCAGGCCTCCCAAAAGGCAATGTTTTCTGAGTATCTACACCTCCGCCCCAAAATACCAGGTAATCGCCATATTCTTTTTTCAGGTGTTCGGGCACCATCCCGGCAGCATTTATCTGGACAGGATTAATGATATCGAAACCTGCATCGATAAAATGTTTCATAAAGGATTCCACTGCACCACAACAATGCTTAAATGTTTTCCATCCGGTATTTTCATGAATCCAATCGTTCACTTTCCGGTAGTAAGGCGCATAAAGCTCATCAAAGGTCTCTGGAGAGCAGAATGTTGAATCCTGTGTACCAAAGTCAGTGCCGCATATGAAAACGGCATCAATGTTTTCTCC
>PWNJ01000173.1 GCA_003558985.1 candidate division CSSED10-310 bacterium | reverse complement strand
TTTGCCTTTCCAAGCATTCTTCCCAAACGAAATACAACACCTCGTTCATATTCGCGAAGAATTTTTACGCAACTGAACAACCACAGCGCCAAAACAACAAATAAAAGAATAAGAAACTGCATGATTACTCCTTTCCTTCGAGCTGTTCAACAGGTTTAACGATTATTGTCAAACCGGTCAGACTGGTTACAATCACTTCCGTATCTTCCGGAATGGCTGATCCGTCATCAGATCGGGCACGCCATATTTCACCATGAACATATACCTGACCTTCCGGAGCGATTTTTCGAGTAACTTTCCCTTTTTTTCCAATAAGCCCTGTATCACCGGTTGTAACTTTGCTTCGGTGTACAGACACAATCAATGTTACAAGAATGATTGTTATTAACGCAACAGCAAACGCCAGGGGTACAATGGCCTGCAATGACACTCTCATACCAGTAAGATCGGAGTCAACCAGCATTGCAGAACCCAAAATAAACGACGTTATGCCACCAATTGTCAAAACACCATAACTGGGCATTCTTACCTCCAGAGCAAAAAACACGAAGGACAACAAAATCAATAGCAGACCTGCTGTATTTATCGGGAGTGTGTGCATCGCAAACAGACCAAGAATAAGGCAAATACCGCCGACAACTCCCGGGATAATAAATCCTGGCTGCGAGAGTTCAAAATACAGTCCAAGACCTCCTAAAGCCAGCAGGTAAATCGCCAGTGTCGGATTGATCAGCGCAGACAGAAACTTTTGTCTCCATGTCATGGGACGTCTTACAATCCTGCAGTTTTGCAGTTCAAGCTGAACTTCGCTTCCGTTAACGATAACCGTATGACCATCAAGCTCGTCAATCAGTGTATAAATATCCGAAATAACAAAATCGATCACTCCGGCTTCAAGCGCTTCCTTTTCTGTGGAAGATAAACTTTCGCGAATGGCTTTTTCAACCCATTCAAGGTTTCTATTCTTTTCCTCTGCAATACTTCTTGACCATGCAAGCAGATCGTTCAACATTTTCTCATCAATAACCTGAGATTGTGATGAAACCCCGGAAAGCACTCGTATCTGTTTTACATCATTTTCATCCGACGTTTTGTCTTCTGTGTCGTTTTCATCTTCATCAGGTGTCATTGGTCCCATAGGTCCCATTGAAACCGGATGAGCTGCGCCAATATTGGTTGCCGGAGCCATAACTGCGACATGGGAGGCGATAGTGATGAACATTCCGGCAGATGCTGCCCGGGCTCCCCGTGGCGAAACATAGGTGATAATGGGAACTTGTGAATTCATTATTCTGACAACAATCTGTCGGGTGCTGTCAACCAGACCTCCGGGAGTGTCAATTTCAAGAATTACAGCGCGTACACCAGCCTTTTCAGCCTTATCAATCACATCAGATATATACTCTGAAACCATGGGATTGATTGTATCATGAATCGTTGCAACCCATATTTCACAGTTGGCAGCGGAACTTTCAGAAGCCAATACATTTGACGGCATAATGGCCCAAAGTATGACATGTATCAATATCGCACAAACGGCAATCAAATTTTTCGCCATCGAACTCCCTCACGTGTATCCTCTATTATTATACCCATTTTTTTCAATTGATCACGAATTCGGTCCGCTTCTTCGAAATTACGGGCTTTTCTGGCCTCGTTACGGCAATTTACCAGATCCTCAATTTCCTGATTCAAACCTGAATCACTATCTGATTGCATAACATCCAAAACACTGTCAGCCATTGATAGAAAATCAAGAATTGCTGTGGCCTGGCGCCAGCCAATCATTTGTCTGTCCATTAACGAATTTGCTTCCCGCACCAGTTCAAACAGGCTTCCCAATGCCTTTGCCGTGTTCAGATCGTCGGCAAGCGCTTCAAACCATTCATTTTTATATTTGTTTAACTTGTCTTCAAAATCTGTGCGATCATCAGCTTCACGATTGTCTGCCAAGTCCTTGATTCTGGTAAAAAAGGTTTGAAGACGTGTTACGGCCGTCACTGCAGAATCAATCGATTCATAAGAAAATGCCAGGGGTTTCCGGTAATGAACTGACAGTAAAAAATAGCGAACTGCCAATCCGTTTACGCCATCATCACGCAGTTTTTTTGCTGTAATAATGTTTCCCAATGATTTTGACATTTTCTGGTCTTTCATGTTCAAAAATGCACAGTGCAGCCAATATCTGACATACTCCCGCCCATTAGCCGCTTCACTCTGAGCAATCTCATTTTCATGATGCGGAAATACCAGGTCTTCCGCTCCAGTATGAATATCAAACGTATCACCCAGATAATGCCGACTCATCGCAGAACATTCCAAATGCCATCCAGGCCTTCCCTGGCCAAAATCAGAATCCCAGTAAGGTTCATCATTTCGGCGACCTTTCCACAACACAAAATCCCTGGCGTCTTCTTTTGAATACTCGTCTGAATCAACCCGGGCGCCCGTACGAACCGCAGACAGATCTATTCCAGACAATTTTCCATAGTCGGTAAACTTGTCAACCTTAAAATATATTGATCCATCTTTTTCATACGTGTACCCTTTTTCTATAAGTCTTTTTACAAGATCTATCATACCGTCAATATGATCAGTAGCACGTGGATTGTATTCAACATCTTCCAGACGCAAATATTTGCAATCCTCAAAAAAAGCTTCTTCATACCTTGATGAAACATCCTTTATTGACTCATTGTTTTCCTGCGCAATTCGAATTATTTTATCGTCAACATCGGTGACATTGCGAACATGCCGAACATCGTATCCGAACAGTTTTAACGTTCTTCGCAACACATCCACAAAAACAAAGTTTCTGAAGTTGCCAATATGAGCGAAATTATATACCGTCGGGCCACAGGAATAAATGGAAACAACTTCGGGGTTTATCGGTTCAAACCGCCTTTGACTCCCAGTTTTTGTATCATAAAAACGGATGGATTTTTGAAATGTCATTATCGCTGGTCCTCCGAAATAAATCCTGTACTACCGCTGTGTGATCCAGTACTCGCCAACAGCATGCATAATCATATCAAAGTTTTTGTCTTTATGCATTCAATTCATAGAAGTGTAAAAACCATTGAAAAACAAATGGTATCAGTAAGGTCAATGGATTATGTATGGATATCCTTCCGGTCTTATTGTATAAGATTGTTTTGGAGGATGTGAAGTATGCCAGACACAGTGTCGGGAGAATTCGGATTTATCGATCGGATATTACGTCAATTCACACTATCATCGCCTGATTTGATTGTTCCTCCGGGTGATGATTGCGCTGTAATCAGAATTTCGGATGATACCAGTCTTCTGGTAACCACGGATATGCTTGTGGAAGACGTGCATTTTATCCGCAAGGCCACAACATTCAGGCAACTGGGATATAAATCGATGGCAGTCAATCTAAGCGATATTGCCGCCATGGGCGGTATTCCGCGGCACGCGTTTGTTTCACTTGCTGTTCCTAAAAATACAGGAGATTCTTTTTTTGATGAATTTGCAGAAGGCCTTGCTGATATCTGTAAGCAGTTTGATGTTTCGCTATCCGGAGGTGATCTGACAGGTTCACCAGACAAAATTGTAATCAATGTGTGTGTGACCGGTGTTGCTGGAGATCGTGGATATCGTATGCGATCGGGCGCAAAACCAGGTGATCTTGTTCAGATTTCCGGGCCTCTGGGAGGTTCTGCTGCGGGATTGCACCTTATTCTTGGCGGCAAAGATTTGAGCGTGTTTCCAGCGCTGCAAAACGCCCATTGTACTCCGGAACCCAGAATCGCTGCAGGTATAGCGCTAACCCAATTATCCGAAGTACATGCAATGATCGATATATCGGATGGTTTACTGCAGGACCTGGGACATATTTGTCGTCATAGCCAGACTGGAGCAGAAATTTATGCGGATAAAGTCAGTCTGTTTAAAGAGTCTTTAACAGCAGCCGATGGTAATGCTCAAAAAGCTGTGAGTTGGGCGCTGACCGGTGGTGAAGACTATGAACTGCTGTGGACTGTTGATCCATCGGCTGAAAAGAAAGCGCTTGAAGCGGCAACCAACGCAGGAGCTCCCTTACCTAAAACCATAGGCCGAATCATCCGCGGAAACAAGGTGGTTACCTTTCAAAACAATCGTATGTGGACACCATCCATTACCGGATGGGATCATTTCAGGAGATAACGTTTTCAGGAATCCTGATTTCCGGATTGTTGTCAACTGATAATGTGTCTCCAAAATAAACAGTCTGACTCGGGAAAGCAAACGATATACCCAGCTCAGCCGCAGCTCTCATGAACTTGATATTTATTGTTTGGCGCACTTCAAGATACTCTTTCCAAACGGTTGTTGTTGTAAAGTAATAGACAAAAAGTTCCAATGCTGATGGAGCAAAATTGTCAAAGTAAACAAACAGATAATCCTGATCAACGCTGGGATCATCATGTAAGATGGCTTCCATTTTGTCTCTAAGTTCAAGCACTTTGTCTGGTGGAGTGGAATATGGAATGCCGATTTTTACCGAAACCCTTCTTTTGGGCATTTCTGAGAAGTTTTCAATTACTTCAGAGGTTAACAGTTTATTGGGAAGTATTTTCAGTGTTTTTTCCCAAGTACGCACTTTTGTCGAACGAAATCCGATGGATTCCACGTCACCATCAATATCGCGAAAACGAACCCAGTCACCTACTTTGAATGGTTTATCCATTATCATAACAAATGTGCCGAACAGGTTGGCGATGGTATCTTGAGCGGCGAGTGCGATAGCCAAACCACCAATACCCAGACCGGCCAATACACTTCCTATTGAATACCCCAGGTTTTGAATAACCACCAGGACACCAATTCCCACAACAGTAATCTTGACTGCCTGTGTAATCAGCGGAGCGAAATTATCTGCCATTTCCTGATCCATTTTGGAAAACATTCCCATCAGGAGTTTTGCCAGGAAATTGCTAAGTCTGAACAAGCTCCAGATAACAATTGCCGACACAGCGATATTAAACGCAACAGTAATAAACGCAGCGATATCGTATGGTTCAGTTGGCAGTTGAAGAGCTAAAATAGCATAGTATCCGCCTGCAATCAGAATGATGGCGCTAATGGGGGTTCCAATGGCATCCAGTAACAGGCCATCATATTTTGTTCTGGTTTTATCTGTGAGTTTTTTCAGAAAGCGTTTTATATAGGTATCAAATACTTTTCTGGCGATCAAAGTTGCAATTATTATTATAAAAGCTAATCCGATGCTTCCCAATGAAATTCCGGCAATGTCCTTGTTCATAAATTACAAAACTTGACTCATCTGTTTACCTCCAGACTGTTAAATGGGACTATTTGAATGACTTCACCTGTAAATCCGAGTTTCCATATTCTTCTGCTATTCCTGCAATCATGTCAATACAGGCGTTATAATCCAGTTTGGATATAACGGAGTGAGGTTGATGCATATATCGACACGGAATGGTCAATGGATATCCTCCCACTCCGAATCCAAGCGCCAATCTTCCGAGTTCACCCGAACCTGCTCTGACAGCTATGTGTTGGCTTTTGATACTATTTTTATCTGCCACATTCGACATAAAACGGCACAGATTAGGATCCGGTTCATACGATGCGTCCATGTGTACCAGCACGATACCCTGTCCAACACTTGCTACTCCTTCGGTATCACCCGGAATTTCTTCAGCAGGACAGCATTCAACATTGACGATCAAATCCGGAATTAAATCCAGTTCATACATCGCCCGATACAACTCGGTAACCGGCCAGTTTCCAGTTTCTTCCCGGGCAGTAAAAACACCAATGATTCTGGTTTTTGACAGTTCGCTCCACTTTTTCATTGTATATACTATTGCAGCGCAACCGGCTCTATCATCAAAACTCTTTCCTTTAAGCTGAGTTTTACTTTCCTCAAATGAAACTCCCGTGAAAGCGCCATTGGCGTATCGCGGCACCATTTCCAATGCTTCCTGATCCGAGGCAGCGCCAACATCAGCAAAAAACCTGGGGCGTTTTCCCTGGGTATTTCGAATCAAAAGCACTCCATTTGTGTCATTGGGGACAAATTTAACAAGATGGTTATTCAGAATTCCCGGAATCCCACCTGTTGGAGTTAACTCAATGTATCCGTTCGATAAATAGCGATATGGCCTGACGCCCAATTCATCCGTATGCGCTTGAAATACAATAGTACACTCATAGTGATCTTTCTCCTGCCAGGCAATCAGATTTTTATGCCCTGTCAAAACTGTTTTAAAACCGGACCCCAGTTCCTTTTGTATAAATGCAATAACTTCATCTTCCATTGTTGATGGTCCAAATACTTCGGACATTGTTTTCAACAACTGCAACCGTGCTTTTTCGTTCATGGTGAATCTCCTTAATCAAATTACCCGATTGATACTATATTTTTCAGAACATAAAACGCCAGTTTCGGGTTTTCACGAAAGCGTCTGAGGGAATAAGCTCTCCAGGCCTTTCCAAATGGAATATATATTCGTAACGGATGACCCTCATCCAGCAACATTTTTCGCAAGTTAAAACCAACTCCATGCAGCATTTGAAATTCATACTGTTCCGGTGACAGACGTCGCTGTTTGATTTCTTCCAGCGACCGCTTGATCAATATCGGATCATGCGTGGCAATGGCAGGATAAGAGTTCATGTCAAATAACAGTCCAAGAATGTTGATAAAATTGTCACGTATATCATCAGGATTCTGGAATGCAATATCGGGTGATTCTTTGTAAATACCTTTGCATATTCTAATATTTGAAGGCGCATTTTTTGACAGCTCAATCACATCTTCCTGACTTCTTTTCAGATATGCCTGTAAAACTGCGCCGACTTTATGTCCATCTTGTCTGAGCACATTATACAAATCAAGAGTTGTTGACGTTGTAGTAGCATCCTCCATATCGATTCGCAGAAAGATGCCATGCTCACCTGCATATTCTGTCAGTTCCCGAACTCTGGAAAAAAGATTGACCGGATCTGCCCGTAATCCAAACTGTGTCAGTTTGATTGAGATGTTTCCGGGAATTTGCGATGAATGCATTTCGCTGACAAGTTCGCAATAAAGACGATTGATTATATTAATCTGCTCAAGGTCTTCAATATCTTCACCAAGAATATCCATTGTATTCAGCATTCCCCGACTATAAAGGTCACTGCGAACTTTCAAACCATCACAAATCTCTGTTCCAGCTATATATCTTCTTGCAAAACGCCAAACAACGCTTTCAGGCATATACGATACCGTTTCGACAAAAGCTTTTGACAAAATACCCATTGCTCCTCCATTTTCATTTCCAATGAAAATAACATATGCTATCCGTTGGATCTCGCATTGAGACAACACTTTTATTTAACACTCTGCGATCCAATTTGCCAGATTTAATCACGAGGTTGACCAATGGCGCCTGAAATTATTGATTTTATTCTTAACAGAGAAAGACTGGATTATTTAATCGAATAATAGATCTTCATGGTGTAAGCAGCGTCAAAGCTCTTGTGATAAATGTTTTAATGTTTTTGGCAATTGGATTGATTGCAGGATTTGCCATGCGTTTTTTTTGTGCTGATAAGCGTTAATTATTAATCAGCATCAGATTCATCTGCTTGAGATTCAGTATTTATTTTGTATTTCTGAATTTTTTTCTTTAGATCAGCAGGTTTTAATTTCAGTTTATCAGCAGCACACCGGATATCATTATTGCATCTGTCAAGCGTGTGCATAATCGCAGTTTTTTCAAATACTTTTCTTTTTTCTGACAGAGGCTGAATATCACTCGCATCTCCCGGCAATCTGATACCCAAATCCTGCTGTTGCACCAGATTTCCCCGCGCAAGAATAGCCGCTGATTGAATTCTGTGTTTCAACTCTCTGATATTTCCAGGCCACGAATACTGCTGCATGACATCCCATGCATCATTTGAAAACCCTTTAACATTCAGATTACTGTCTTTAACAACCTCACTTAAAAAGTAATCAGCAAGCAACCTTAAATCACCGTTTCTTTCTTTTAGTGGAGGCAAATGAATAGGCACTACTTCAAGTCTGTATCGGAGAGCATCCCTGAATTCACCACGTGATACAGCTTCGTTTATATCTCTATTGGTAGCAGCCAGGACTCTGACATCTGCCTGTATTTCTTCACGGCCGCCAATTTTTCGAAATCGCCGGGTTTCCAGAAAATGAAGAATTCTGTTTTGAACTCGTGTTGACATATCTGCTATTTCGTCCAGAAACAATGTTCCTTCATGAGCTGATTCGATCATACCGCGTCGGCTTTTCACCTCCGTAGCAACATCTTTTTCGACACCAAACAATTCCGCTTCCACCAAACTTTCCGGTAAGGCAGCGCAGTTGATTTGTCGAAAAGGTTTATGCGATCTGCTGCTGGAATAGTGAATTGCTTTGGCAATAAGTTCCTTTCCTGTTCCGGTGTCGCCAGTAATCAGGACATCCAAATCTGTCGGTCTCAACACTTCCAAAATTTCATAGACTTTCTGCATTGCTTCACATTTGCCGATAATTTTGTGATAGTCGAATTTTGACTGCACTTCAGCATGAAGTAATTTGAAGTCTTCTTCAAGGCGATTCACGAGCAGTTTATTTTTCCATACTGCTGCGGAGTGCTGTGCCAGTACCATAAACAGGTCAAGGTCTTTGTTGTCAAATGGTTTGGAGACAACCCGGCTGTCTACATACAGAACTGCATCTGGCGAAACAGCATTGTTTACACCATCCGTTGGTATTTCCAAACTCATTGGTGCAACCATTATGGACTTAAGATCAAGCGCAAGAATACTACTTGTTGGTGGAATAGAATGTCCTTCATCATCTTCAATAAGACAAACGGGTTTATTCGAGTTTAAGACGTTATGTATTACACTTAATGATACTTTGGGATTGGCGATCTGAGCGCCTTCTGAATCATAAAAGCGCAGGTCATTATCTGATATGCGTCTGACAAGAAAACCACGCTCTGCACCCGTAAAGTCCTTTGCGCTGAAAATCAGATTGCGTATCAAAGCTTTATCATCAGCTATCGTTGAGAGCGTCTCAACAATGCTCACCAGCATCTGAATTTTTTCATTTTCCCTGAATATCACTTTTTGCAATCTCCGCCCGGAAGTCATGATCAAGATAATTCGCTAACTGTGGCACCGATATTTTAAGTGCGGCGGCAGTTTTTACCTGATCGTTGTCAAATGTTTGTAACACTTCGTTAACGTATTCCCGCTCCATACGTTTTATCATTTGATCAAGCGACAATTCCTCATAATCACTTTTAGTAAAACTCATATCCTCAAATGATATGCGTTTGTTATGGCAGAAGAGAACCGCCTTTCGAACCATATGATCCAGTTCCCTGACGTTTCCCGGCCATTGGTAAGCCAGCATTGCATCAAACAGTTCCGGTTTGAATCCAATGATTTCTTTTCCGAATTCCTTGTTATATCTCTGCAGAAATGTTCTGGCCAATAGTACAATATCACCTTGCCGTTTTCTTAATGGCGGTAATTGAATGATCAAACCACTAATTCTATAAAAGAAATCTTCACGCATTTTGCCGTCGTCAATTAACGTCTGAACATTTGCAGTAGATGTGGCAATTATTCGTATATTGACAGAAACAGTCGTGTCGGAACCCACTGGAACAAATTCCTGTTCCTGCAAAACCCGCAGCAATTTCGCCTGCGTACTTAACGGAATGTCACCTGCTTCATCCAGCAAAATGGTTCCACCATTTGCATATTCAATAATTCCTACTCTGGATGCGACACCAGTAGCAATACCTTCTTCAATGCCAAACAACTCACTTTCCAACAGTGTTATCGGTATTGCTGAACAATCCAGATGCACAAACGGCGCTTTGGATCGATTACTGATGTCATGAATCGTTCTGGCAACTATATCCTTTCCTGTTCCTGTTTCACCCTGAATTAATACCGGGATATCCGAAGGCGCAATTCGCTGCATTTGCACAAACACTTTTTTCATTTCTTCGCTTTTTCCCACTATATGGGGAAATTCCGGAATTATTTCTCGCCGAAACTGATCGGCAAGCTCTTTTAATTTCTCCTGAATGCTTAACAATGACAAAACGATTGCCGCAACACTGGTTAATGTTGAAATTATAGCCAGTTCTTCTTCCCTGAACTCGCCTTTTGATTTTAAACGGTCAAGACACAGAAGCACTTTGTCAGTGTTTTTCCTTTTTATAGGCGCCATAAGCACATGTCGTGCATCAGGATTAGCGTCACTCACATCCCATGAATAGGTAAGTATTCGTGTTGAGGCCGCCGCTTCAACCACCCATTTTTTGGGAAAAACAAGTGATTCTGGCTGATTATTTGAATCAGTTCGAGTTTTAATTCTGTTTTTATCCAAATCCTTGTTTAAAGGATCAAGTATAACCATTGCCCTGTCACCATTAACGGTTTGCAAGCTGTTTTGCATCAGTATATCCAGCAAAGCCGTAATTGTTTTAGACGAATGCAGTTCAAACATTGCTTTCAGGACATCCTTAAGAGTATTTCGTTTGGAGAAAACGACGGATTCAGATATTGTTTGTGATGCTTTGATTGATTGAGTTTCTTCACCAGCAGTTTCTTTAGTTTCCAATGATTTAAAAAATGGCTGAAGCGTTTTGAAGGCATTTCGGTGGTCCGGTGTGTTTTTGTATAATTTCAAAAGAGACGGATTTTCGATGGATGAATACAGATTGTAAACAATTTGAGCGGCAATTTTTTGTTCTTCTTTGGCAGGATAGTTTTCACCGGAACTTTCAAATATCTGACTTCGTAAAAAATGCAAACGCCATTCAATTTCAGGTCTTTTCAGGGCCACAAGCGATTCCAAAGCAGCGGCAGTATCCGCCAGGATTTTGTTTTTCTCAATGCCCGGAGGCTGTTTGGCCTGTTTCAGAATTTCCCATTTATTAAATGCGACAAGGTACACGGCTTTTGCAGAGATAGAGTTTGAAATCATTGACGCAGCTTCAGCGGTGCCGCGTTCCAGGCTTCTGATGCCCAGATCAGTCATTCCCAGTTTCAATTGTATTTCACCAATGAGCAGCCAAAAAATTGCCGGACCAGGTGTTCTGGGATATTTTGCAATTACAGCCAACACTATTTCCAGTCGATCCAGGGCCTCCAGTAAGACATCCTTGCTATCATTGCTCCTGATACCCATTAAATACCATAAATACTCTGCATGATACTGATAATACTTCAGTTCACTAAACTGAAGACACGACAGGATATCTTCAAGCTCCAGCAAAATATCTTTTGCCGAGGCATAATCTCCCAACGTTATAAATGCATCAGCAAGAGCCAGTCGCACCCTGATTTTTGATACAATGAAATTCGATTCATCAGCCTCACGCATGTGACGGTGAAGCTGTCTAAGGGCCCTGGTATAATGCCCTTCCCGAAAATCATTATACGAATTCAATATCTCAGCAAGTTTATAATCATCCCAACCACCATACCTGGATGCTGTTTTCAATACAGTATCGGTGTATTTCTGAAGTTCTGCATGATCAAGATCCGAATATGTTTTGGCAAGAGCCAACGCGCTTTTGGTAATCAGTTCAGGCATCTTGCCGGAACCGTTTACCAGTGATTTTAAACAAGCATCAGCTTTAGCAAATTCTCCTCGCGATTTCCAAACAGATGCCAGATTGAACATAACTGACGGTTTGATTTGTGATTCTGGTTCCAGTTTGTCCTGAAGATCATTCAATTCAGCTATCGACGCCGACGATTGTCCCAGCGTCTGATGCAGATACGCTTTAAGTATCGAAATACCAGCCCGGGTCTCCTCTGTTTCAATAGTATCTTTCTTCTGCAAGGCTTTTATTCTTCTAAGTGCAATGTCGAAATCACTTTTGTTAATCAAAACCAGAATATGATAAATTTCTGCCAATGACCGATTTTCGTCAAGCATGCTTTTGTTTTTTTTGTTACCAAGAATTTTTTCAGCCTGCTTCAAATTCCCTGTGCGAAGCGCATTTTCAATAGATTCAAATATTTTGTTATCTGTATTTTTTTGCGTACTCATCTAACACCGTAAATTTTTGACAGTGTAACCTGCAAAAAGTAAAACTGAGTTTATTAATGTCAGTTTATCAATTAAAAATCAAGGGAGGTTTTATAATCGCAGGATAGGATATCGAGAATGAATAATTCATGAAATCCGAATATGAGCCGTCTTCCCTGACAGCTATAACAGCCCAAATATAGTTATTTTTTCCAAGAGCATTCCAGGAATATGCTGGAATACGATAGCTGTTGAAGTAAGAAGACAACTGCTGAGAAAAGACATTCTCAAGGATACCAGTAGAGTAATCTATTCTGGCAAGACCGAAATAATACGACTGAGCGTTATTATAGGGGTCCCATGTAAACAGCGGGCTGATATCCTGATTACCAAACGATTGAGCATTTGCAGGTGTTCTGAGCACAACCGCATCGGGTGGAGCCAGTTTCATCATTGACCAGTCTGAATAATTGGAAATTTCCTGACCGGTCTCCTCATCAAGGACAGCAATGGACCATTTAACATATTGTCTGCATGAATACTGATACCATTTGCTAAAACTTACAGGATGATTGTATCCAAGCATGCTTGCTGCTGACCAGCAATCATGAGCATGAACATCAATGATATCAGAGACAAGTGATCCTTCCGATTTCAACATAATTCGGAAATACTGATACTCCTCTGCCGCTGACCAAACAAACCTTATCTGCCCGTTTTCTTTTTGATAATTCAGCAAAGCGTTGTTCACAGGAAAAAACTGTCTTGGCGGATAAGGCGGCGCTTCAGCAGTTTTAAAGGACCATTCAATTTTTGAATGATTTCCCCGATTATCCTTGGCTGATACAGCAATATCTACCCATGCTTCAAATGGCAACTGTTCATTCGGAAAGCAAAATAACTGATATCCGTGATCAAGTATTAAATAAGTAAAATTTACAGAGGTTTCATTAATACTGAAAACAACAGATTCTATGTCAATTCCGGATTGAACATCTGTTACTTTACAGGATATCAATGGCAGTGGCATATTATCAGTTGATTCATGAGCTGGAAACAAATCGCTAAAAACAGGAGGTTGAGCATCCGGAAAATATGCAGTATGGAAACTAAAAACGTAAGGTTCCATGCGATTTCCGGCATTATCGCGAGCATTAATTACTGCGGTAATCATGGAATTTTCCGGCAATGTCTGAATGGTGGAGGTGTGAGCCCAGGCACGATTATTGCCCAAATCAACAATTGTGATCGGAATAATACTGGAATCAAAAGACAATGAGACCGATTCAAAATCAATTCCTGATGAAGGTGGATTTTGATCACACAGCCAAAAATGAATGTGCCGCATTGGAAAGACATCGACAGCGTCGTTTTCGGGATCGGTTTTTTCAACTATGGGTGGCGAGATATCGTTAAAGTGCCTGATATTGGCAACCGAGACGCTCACAGTAAATGAAAGCAATATCATCAAAACTGGCAATATTTTTGTGATTATTGATCCGAACAACTAAAACACCTCCGGATATATAATATTTCTCAAGTGTGTGAATGTCAAATTCTGGAGCAGTTTTTTCTTCAGAAAATCGTTGTTAATTTTTCGAGAAGCGATACATCATGAAGGTACCGTATTCACCGGATGCAAATCTTGGAACCACAGCCCATGCCCAAAGGCCCGGGTTAAATTGGTTCCAAAGTGTCATATCCATAGGAATAGCTTTAATAAACATGGGGGTTTCAAACACTTTTATATCGTCAGTAAACCCGCCGAATTCATCAAGTCTTACAAATACGACGACATATGCGTCAATGGGAGCATTCAAGGGTGTCCACTCAAAAACCGGGGGATGCATTGATTCTAGAATCGCTGAGTGCCATGGTCGAATCAGAGAGGGAACATCATCGAGAATATAGGATATTCTGGCAGGTGAACTGTATTTACCAGTCAGATTGCCACCGGGATGATCCAACGGTGCAACATCTACCATTACTTCACCCAAATCTGATACCAACTGCCAGTCTTCCGGTGTCAGCTCGACAGAAAATGTTTCCGATTGTATAGAGCCGTTATCAGGAAAGGGTCCAAGATCAATCGATCCACTTGTTGAATCGGAAAAAGTAAATCGCATACGATAATAATCACTGTGATGTTGCGACAACCATGAATAATTAAGTTGTCCGGATTCCATATCATATTCAAGCCATCGATAATTTTCCGGATATGTGATAATTGGAGCTGGATCCTGTGTAACTTGTTCAACGTAAAAAGACCATTCAGAAACCATGATGTTGGGTTCGGACGCAAGATCTTGCGCCTGAACAGTAACGGTGACTTTGTCCTGTCTGATCTCTTCAATCACAATAACAGTAATTTTTATACCATTTTTCTGGCCATAACTGGGTTCAATAATCGGTTTTACACGTGGGGGTGATCCATTAATAAATACAAAAACATTGTCCGGATCCGGATCAACACCGGACTCGTCATCCAATACATCAGTCTGAATAATAAACCAGTTATCAGTAATGCTTTCAGGAGCTGGTATTGGATTGACAAGATATGGAGGAGTTGTATCAGCTTCTATGGGACTTGCAAGAACAAACAGACCAATAAAAAGAACCATAAAAACCATCAGTTGAATTTTCCTGTTGCGATTATTTGCATTCATCATAACAGAACACCTCCAATCGTTCTGATATGCAAATATCACGCCATTACACCTTATGCAAGTAATTATTTTTGAAAACTCAGTTTTTTGTTTGCTGCAAAATCTCTTCCAGAGTTTTTTCGCATTCAGCAACATCATCGGAAAGACCAACATCTTCCAGAACTTCACAGGCCTCACGAAGATATTTTACCGCCTGTTTTTTATTTCCCATTGCGTTTTGAGCAATTGCCAATTGCCACATGCAATGTCCCATATCCTGCAAATCTTGCATTTTTCGTCTGATTTGCAGCGATTCTTCAAGTGCGGAAACTGCATCCTTATATTTTTCAATTTCAATACAAACGCCACCGATGTTGTACAAAGTGTATGCCAACCCCAGTTCATCATTCAGTTTTCTTGACACATCTGCCGCAATCCTGAATTCTTTCAGCGCTTTTTCATAGTCGTTTTGCGAATGATACAAATTCGCAAGATTATTTCGGATATAGGCCATACCACGCTCATCATTCAGAATTGTTTTAATTTTCAATGATTCAAGAAACAAAGACTCTGCTTGTTTGTTATTATTCATTTGTTGGGCAATTACACCCAGAGCATTCAGGCAATCGGCGATACCCGCGGTATCTTTAATTTTCTTTCGTATTTTTAAGGATTGTTCAAAGTATTTTTTCGATTCATCCAATTTTCTTTGATAATAAAGTATTTGTCCTATAAGTCTTAAAGCATCGCTTTCATATTTTTTATTGTGTATGTCCTGCGCTCCAGCCAGCATATGTTGAAACGAATCAAAAGCAGCTCCATAATTTCCAGTTCTGCCATACAAATTACCTTTGTTTTGCCATACTTCAAGGCTTGTTTTTTTCAGATCTTCAAAAAACGCAGCTCTGGACTGGAGCATGCTTTCGTGAAACATCGTGTTAATATCCTCGCCCAGCCTGAATATCCAGTCTTCTGGACCGGGATAGATATATCCGCGATTGCCAAGGTTTTTGCTAACAATATCATGGATTTGATCGTAGTACACCACCGCAGACTCATTATCAAAATGATCACTGGCATAATTTGCAGCTCGTGCCAACAGCTCAACCTCCGTCACAGGACTTTCGGATCGATGCACATGAAACGCTTGTTCCCCGATATTTCGGGGATCAATTTTTTGCAAGGTTTCCAGGATACGTTTGTGAATATATCGTTTGTGAAATGGAGCAATCGCATTGTATACACCAGTTTTATCTTTCAGGTTTTCGAAATGATAGACGGTGTGTCCATTTTTGACGGATTCAATCAGCCAGCCGCTTCGAATCAATCTATCGAGCACCTCAAGCAAAAGTGTATCTTTCGCGGCAAATACCTTCGAAAGAATATCAAAATTGCATGATTCAGGAACTGCAGACAAAATCCGAAGAATTTCCCGGTCAATTCTGTCCGTCTCGGGCAATGATCGTCGTATATCAGGACGAGCGACCATTTTTTCTGCTGAATTATCTTTGCTTAACGATATCGGTTCAAGCGCTGCGGGTGGATACAGATACCATTCGCCACAATCATTTTTCAGCAATCCTGAGCGCAGCCATATTTTAAAGAACTGGACTATCAATCCTGCCTTGCCTTCAGCCATATTAGCCAGTTTTTCGGCAATTTTAATGCTGATGTTTTTTTCACAGGCAAGCAAAGAGGACATCAATTGCTGAACTTCAACCGCTGACATAGCGGTCCACTCCAATACTACAACATCATTCATCAATCCTTCAGGCAATGAGCCCGCTGTTATGACAAAATGGATTTTTTTGTTCAGCTTCAACATGTTAACTGTATCCACCATATCTGAACTGCACAACTCACCATTGTCAATCAATATAACCAAATGACTGTCAATATTTATTGTTTTAACAATTCGTCCCAAAGCGCGTATAACACTTTCGTGTAACCTGGACCTTTTTTCGAGAGTCAACCGATTTTCAATAAACATTTTCAGAGTCCGAACATCTTTGTTATCCGTTTCATTCTTATCCAAACTATCTTTAAATATATTTTTTACAACGGCTTTGAGCCATGCGTCGGTATTAAGTTTTTGAGCATCTGTAAACAATGTTTTAAACCGTTGTTTTTTTAACAGTAATGATGTTTCCCGAAGGTATCTTGTTCGTCCTGCTCCAGACGGCGCCAGATAGCTTACATGCTTTTTTTTCGTAATTGCTTGTGTCGTTTTTTCCAGAACAGAACCGGTGTCTATCCATTGCGGATTCAACAAATCTGGCGGATTTTCATTACATTCAGAATATTGTGAAGTTTGCACATCGTCGGGAGCTATTCTTTTGAGCTCCGCTATGGCCTGACCGGCAGAGTAGAAACGATTTGACGGTTCTGGAGCCATTAATCTTGCAATGAAATATGTCCACTTTTCAGCCATCTCCGGATTCATTGTTTTCAACGGTTTAACGTCGCTTTCCAACTGTTTTTCAAGAAGCGTCTGCCATGAATTGCAATCTGCAAACGGGTGAATACCTGCAATAATCTGATAAAGGGTTACACCCAGCGAATACAGGTCCCAACCGGGGTCAGGCGTATGCTGAAGGATTTGCTCGGGAGCCTGATAACCTGCAGTTCCAGCGGGCATAGACTCACCAGTCTGCATGCTGTTCCACGCCAAACCAAAATCAAGGACTTTTATTGACGAATCCCCCGTTACAATAATATTTGCCGGTTTGATATCTCGGTGAATAATTTTGCGCCGATGCAGATAATTCAATGTGTCCAGAACCAGATAAACCAGCCGGACAAGCATATTCTGACGATCAATCGGAAACGGTTGCCTGTCAATCAAACCATGGCGCAATGCCTGGTCAAACGGTTTACCCTTGACATATTCCATTAAAATATATGGACGTTTATCAAGACTGCCAATGCCGTATACCGAAACAATTCCCTCATGACGGCACCGGGTTAACGCTCCAAATTCCCGCCTGAATCGAAGAATTTCACCCTCCGACAAAGCACCTGAAAACAGTTTTAATGCAGCAAACTTCTGTCGTCCCGGCAGCTTGACCTGATACACCACGCCAGAAACACCGCGTCCCAATTCCTTGACAACAGGGTATCCATCAACGTTTTTTGGCATGGTTTCCAAAATGAACTCCTCCTGATACAAATCGCTTTTTTCTGGACTCATACCGGTTTTAAGTTTAGCATAAATTGTATGAATATCCAGATCAGCATAATTATAGTAAACTACAATACAGCCCACCTGCTTGACGACTGTCTTGAATCCCTTCTCTCCAACAAAAATAAACCGGAATGTGAAATAATCGTCGTTGATAACAACTCACAGGATAATACACTCGATCTTCTGCAAAAAAAGTATCCATCTGTCATTACTATTTACAACAATTATAACGCCGGGTTCTCCAAAGCTAATAATCAGGGAATCCATGCGGCCAGGGGCAAATACGTGTTTCTACTCAATCCGGATACAATTGTCCTGCCTGAAGCGCTAAGTTCGTTGCATTCATTCATGGAAAACAATCCCCAATGCGGTGCGTGCGGGCCAAGAACATGGCTTGATATCAATAAAACACTGGAAGTCTGTCCACTTAAAATATTAACCCCTGATCGAGCAACCATTCTGTTTACCGAACTTCCTGTCCCCGGTAAAAACAAAGTGTTACGCGATGTCTGGAACCATGATGCTTCGGCATGGACCGCTACATCCCCTTATCCGGTTGAAGGTATCGGTGGAGCTGCCATACTGATGCGTAAAGATCGTCTGCTGCAAATTGGAGGTCTTGATGAATCGTTTTTTATGGGTTACGAAGACACCGACCTGTGCGCATCACTGGCTCAACAGGATTTACAGGTCTATGTCGTTCCCCAATCCGAAATCGTTCATCTGTTCGGTCAGGCAAAAATCCTTCCGGAAGCGCCCAGTAACAGCGTTTATTCCTGGAATGCAGCGCCACTTTTCTTTATCAAAAAACACTACGGCAACTCAGCCGGACACAAACTCAAGTTTCTTAAAGCTCTGGACAAAACAAGACAAGTGTTTTCAGGATTAACTCATAAACACCAAAATCCACCCATCATGGAAAACAATGTTACACTTGAATGGCCGTCCATACCCAATAGCCGTTATATATTTGAGTTATCCAATGATTATAATTATTTCGACAAATTTGGTAAAGCATTACTTGAATCCAGGATATGCCTTCCAAAAGATTTATTACTTCGACTGAATCATATCAACTGGTTCTGGCGCGCATGGCTATATCCAGTCAATCCAGACGCTCCAACACTGGCCAGCGGATCATTTGTATATAAAAAATAACATTGCTTGACAGTTATAGACTAAAAATATATATTACTGTTTTGATAATATCGAACCGGATTGTGTTTTAATCCGGAACCTGTTAATTGATAAAATTGTTTTGATACTTGGGGGATTAGATGTGAAAGAAAAGAATATCACTAAGAAAGACAATGATTTGCAGACAGATGAAACGATTACTTCTTCAGATCATGCTGATATTGAAGCTGAAGCACAGCAATCTGCTGAGTCATCCGAAGAGCAGGTATCTGATCCATTGGAAACAGCAAGACGTGAAGCCCGGGAGTATCTGGATTCATTGCAGCGTTTGAAGGCTGAATTTGACAATTTTCGAAAACGGATGGCCAAAGAGCGGTCTAAAATGGCGCAGTTTCATCAATCGGTTGTTCTGGAAGCTATTCTTCCAACGCTGGACAGTTTTGATGCTGCCTTGCGCAATCCTGGCGCTGATGTTTCCGGTAACACGTATCAGGGATTGAAACTAATTTATGATGGATTGATGGAAAACCTTTCCAAACTTGGATTCAAGCGTATGGAAGTTGTTGACAAGCCATTTGATCCGGAAATTGCGGAGGCGATACTGGTTCAGGAAACGGAAACGCATGATCCCAACACCGTTATTGGTGAGATATCTGCTGGATATTATTTCAAGGAGACGGTTTTAAGGGCAGCTCGAGTTGTGGTATCTTCATCTTCCACGCCAGATGATTCCGGGTTTTCAGATCATGAAAGTACAGATTCGGAAGGAGATCAAAACGAATGATATTTGATCCTTTATATTTAATCTTTTTGATTCCGGGAATTCTTCTGGCCTCCTGGGCTTCCATGAAGGTGAACCGGGCATTCAAACATTACTCACGCGTTCCGGCATCGTCGCGGTTAACCGGAGCTCAAACAGCACGGATTATTCTTGACAGAAACGGGCTTCATGATGTTGGAATACAGCGTGTATCAGGCCATCTTTCCGATCACTATGATCCCACCTCCCGTGTGCTTCGGTTGTCACCCCAGGTGCATGATTCATATTCTGTTGCCGCACAGGGTATTGCCGCCCACGAAGCGGGACATGCAATACAACACAAAGAAGCATATGCTCCTCTTCAGTTGCGTTCCGTCCTTGTTCCGGTTGCCGGTATTGGTTCACGCCTGTCATGGATACTGATCATGGCTGGTATATTTCTTTCGGCAACTGGTGGAGGCATGATGCTGGCCAAAATGGGCGTATTGCTGTTTGCGGCAACCGTTCTTTTCACGCTGGTAACGCTTCCGGTGGAGTTTAATGCATCCGCTCGTGCCAAAGCCATACTCACTCAGCATGGAATGGTATCAAGCAGCGACACTGAGGGAGTCAATGCGGTGCTGAATGCGGCAGCAATGACCTATGTAGCCGCGGCAGTTACTGCAGTAATGCAATTGCTGTATTGGGTGATACGGCTGGGATTGTTTGCATCCAGTGATTAATCACAAGCAATCCGCATTT
>PWNJ01000006.1 GCA_003558985.1 candidate division CSSED10-310 bacterium | reverse complement strand
TCCGAGTTCTGGTCACAGATACCGTCACTTCTTCAGCCGCCGCACAGCAATTGGTTGTTTTTGTTCAGAAAACTTGCCGGATATGCAGATACAGTTACTGTAAGACGCGCGACCGAACCGAAAACAGCCGAACCAACACTATCCGTATCACCGACTGAACCGGATGCCATTGACAAAATATTCTGTCCCGATGGTATTCTGGCTGACATGCCCGGCATGCATTTTCGTCCTGAACAGTACACTATGGCCAGACATGTCGGCGACACGCTGGCAACCGAACGCATTCAGGTGATTGAAGCCGGTACCGGCTCAGGCAAATCACTGGCCTATCTTGTTCCAGCGGCGATTTATGCGATTCGGTCACAAACACCGGTCGCGGTTAGCACTGAAACCCGCAATCTTCAGCATCAACTGGCCAATCATGAACTTCCGCGTGTCCGCGGACTGCTGAGTGATACGCTTCGATGGGCTGTTCTGAAAGGCCGCGAAAACTATATCTGTCACTATCGGGTCGCCGAACGCATTCGGAATATTGATCTGTCTGACATGCCGGAGGACCGCTTTCTTCTTGCCGTTCTGCATGCCGCTCTGCTTCATCCGGATGCAACCGGCGATCTGGATCATTTCAGTTATCGCATCCGCAACAATGCTCCGCAGGGCAGTGTTATTATCGCTTCGGTCAGAAACACCGGCAAACACTGCGGCCCGCATTGCCGGTATGAATCGCAATGTCCCTATAACCGCTCGCTGGCCGCGGCGCAAAACGCCCATATTCTTGTCGTGAACCATGCGCTGTCCTTACGCTGGCCGACAGCATATCCGGACGTATCCCGGTTTATATTTGATGAGGCGCACAATCTTGAGGATGCCGCGACATCCGTATTCGGTGAAACACATTCGTTTTTTACATTCAAAACGCTTGAAACAGAGCTTCTGCATTCGAAAAACGGCTGGTTTGCGCGCATGAAACGTTCATCAAAATCAATGGCCGCACTGAATAACAATGCACTTTCAGATACCTTTCAGCAAGCCGAAACCCTGGCTGACACATATACATCTTTACTTTACACCACATTGCAGACGATCGGAAACCGCATTGCCGCCGAACGTCACTGGAAAACGATCAATACGGATACAAAAGATACCGTGTTTCGCGAAGCGTTTGCCATAGATGATCCCAATATCAGCAGACGCCTGATCAACCGGACGCTTGACGTGCTTGGCAATCTGTCACGGTTTTTTACCACGTTTCTGAAGTTGTTTACACGAATACTGGACGCTTCGGCTGATTTTTCCGGCGAACTGAATCATGACACCCATGCATTATTCGAAACTCTGACCAAAATCCGTGATTTTCTGAAACGGTTTCTCGTAGCACAGCGCAAGGGTTATGTGTATTCGGTTCATTATGAGTTGAAAGACAGCTTTTCCAAATTTGAGCTGTATGAACAGCCCGTCAATGTCAGTTATCTGCTTCAAAAACATCTTTGGAGCAACCTGAATGCGGCTGTGCTGACTTCCGCGACAATTACAACCTCTTCATTCAGCAATGAGCCGTCAGCCCGGTTTTTCAAAAACCGGATCGGATATTTTCTGATCCATCCGGATAAACAAAAAGCGGATTGTATCATCAGTTCACCGTTTAATTACCGGCGGCAGATGCTGGCAATACAACCGGCGGGACTTTCAGAAATGGATTCAACGAATCCGAAACCGGCCTTGCTGGAGCGCCGGGATATCATCGCTGATATCTGCCGGCATTTTGGCGGCAGAACACTGGTGCTGATGGTCGCTTCGACGCGGCAGGCCATATTGGGTAACTGGCTTGAAACCGATTTGGAACCGGATCGCATACTTTTGCTCAAACAGGGTCATGGCAGTCGGGAAGCGCTGGTACGCAGAATGCGGCGTGATCAGAACACCGTTTTGATCGGTGTAAAAAGTTTCTGGGAGGGTGTTGATATTCCGGGTGATGCGCTTCGAGTGGTCACGATTGAAAAAATACCGTTTCCGCATTTGAATGATCCGCTGATCAAAGCGCGAAGCGGCCATGGAACCAATCACTCATGGAATGGATTTATCTATTACAAGTTACCGCTGGCCCTGATAGCGTTGCGTCAGGGTATTGGCCGGTTGATTCGTTCCGAAACAGACAGTGGTGTCGTTCTGTTTTTATCGCATGCTCTGAAACCAACATACCGGCAACGTGTTGAGGCGGCATTTCCGGTACGATTGATGACGGAACATCATTGGCCGGAAGCGCTTGAGCTGATACGAAACCGATTTCCAGCGAAAGGAGAATAGAGTGTGGCTATTTTAAACTGGGATACACGATATTGTGATACGCATACCGTTATTGAGTTTACGCTTGTGACGGATGTGATCAAACCGTCTGCGCTGGCCGAAGCCGACTTGCCTGCGGAGCTGGAAACGCGGCGCAATCTGGGATTGATTATTTCGGGTCGCGGTCCGGTCTGGTTGTATGCGCATCTGGTGCATCGGGCGCATCCGTTTGCATGGGTGGCGGTATTTGATCCGCGGCTGAATGCCGGTGTTGTGGTGATGAATCATATTCCGGACGGCCCGAATGTCGGATCGCTGGTGTCGGTGGACTGAGTATTTTAAAGGCCAATTTCTCTAATCTTTGCCAATGTGCTATATTATGACTCAGTTCTACGGAAAGGGGTTTCGAGTCAGATGACAAATATATTGGATGAGCTCCTGCAACAGCCAGAAGGGAAATTATTGGAGTATAAACGCGATCTCTCCTCTATTAAACCAGTTTTGAAAACATTAGTAGCATTTGCAAATACTTCAGGCGGGACAATTGTGATCGGTGTGAATGACCATAGAGTTGTATCAGGTCTGCTTAACCCCGAAATGGACGAAGAACGGCTTTCAAACGCCATCTCAGATGACATCAGCCCTACGCTTATCCCGGATATCGAAATTGTCCGAAAGGACGCTAATGCTGTCATTATCGTCAAAGTGGCTCGTTTTCCAGGACCGTTCTTTTTAAAATCGATGGGAACTGAAAAGGGTGTGTTTGTCAGACTTGGTTCAACAAACCGTGTTGCAGATGCCAAAATGCTGGCAGAACTTAAACGATCGATGGATCATCTGGCATTCGATCAGCTTCCCTGTATCGGCGCTGAATACAATGATCTGGATTTTAAGTCTATAACGAATGCATTCGAAAAAGTCGGGAGACAGACGAATGATTCAAAACTGGAAAGTCTTGGCGTTTTGATCCGCTATGGAAAAATCCTGATACCATCAAACGGTGGGATGATTCTTTTCGGAAAGATGCCCATTAGGGATCGATTCTTTCCGGATGCGCGAGTTCGATGTGCACGGTTCTCCGGAAATAGCAAAGTCGATTTTATCGACCGTCTGGATATTGAAGGAACCGTTTTGGATGCATTAACCGATGTACCGAAGTTTATCCGGCGCAATACTCAAATGGCGGCAAAAATCGAAGGGATGCAGCGGAATAATATTCCAGAGTATCCGGTTATTGCATTACGCGAAGCGCTAACAAATGCGGTGGCCCACACAGACTATGCTCTTCGGGGAATGGACATCATGGTTGCCATTTTCACTGATCGATTGGATATCCAGAATCCAGGCATGTTGCCATTTGGAATGACACTGGAAGATTTAAGATCAGGAGTAAGCAGAATTCGCAATCCGGTAATTGCCAGAGTACTCCGTGAACTTGATTACATGGAAAAGTGGGGATCCGGTTACAAAAGGATTATTGATGATTGTGATGCCAAGGGGTATCCACATCCCGAGTGGCAGGAGTTAAGCGCTGCTATGAGAATCACATTTCAATCGACAACATATTCAATCAAGAGAAGTATTCAGGATGTCCCTGTAAATGTCCCTGTAAATGTCCCTGTAAACGAAAGACAAAAGTGGTTTCTGGAACAATTAAGTGTGGGCGCTTCTATTAAAGCAGGGGATATCGCGGAAAAATTTAATGTGTCTCTGAAAACTGCGAAACGTGACATTGCGTTTTTGCGCTCAAATGATTTCATAAGATTTGCAGGTTCACCAAAAAAAGGAATTTACAAACTTGTGTTATCTAATTTTTCAATTGACAATGATTGAATCATAAGACTTTTGTGAACATAACAACATCTGAATCGATTTGAATGACAACAAAGGCGTTTGCCATTAACAGTTTTTATTACCCTTATTATTACCCTCATTAAAGGGTATTACCATTATTTTTCCATCGGGCAGCCGGGCCCCGGCCTTCAGATACGATTAATCCTTCCCGTTTCATATCTTTCATTACTTTACGTACCATATCACGGCTGACTCCAGGGCATTTTTCTATAAGTTGCGAAAACGTAAACTCAGCGCTAAAGCCACGAATAACATTTCGGACATAGTCAGTTTTTGTACCTGCTGGAATCCGTGCTGTTTTCACCCGGTCGAAAAACTCCGAATATGCTTTTTTAAGAATGTATAACAAAAACATGATGTACGGCCATGGATCATGCGTTCCCTGATGCCATCCGTCTGATGATTGCTTTAACGTTTCGTAATAGCGTTCCTTATGATCTTCAATCAGCCTTTCAAGACTGATATATCTGCCAACTTCATATCCTGCATGATACAGTTGCAGTAATAAAAGTAATCTGGAAACACGACCATTGCCATCGCGAAAAGGATGAATACACAGAAAATCGAAATTACATGCCGCGATCACAATCAGAGGATGTATTCTGTTATCCTTTAAGAGATCAGACGATGCTGATACAAATTTCTTCAGTTCCGACGGTGTTAGCGCCGCTGATACTGTTTTGAAACGCAGAATGGTATTACCATCGGATAAACGCTCAATTATGTCGCTGTCTTTATCTTTAAGCTTTCCCGCATCCCATATCTGACCACGCGTCATCCTGTGCAATTGCTTCATCGTATCCACCGAAAAAGGAATGTTGTTTGCATTTTTATGAATCCATTGCAACGCATTCCGGTATCCCTGAACTTCTTCTTCATTTCGATCTATGGGATGCGGAGAACCGAAAATAACAGTTCCGATGCGTTTTTTATCAATCTCAACCCCTTCGATCCGATTTGAAGAAACAGCGCTTTCAATCAAAGCATGTTCTCTGAGCATTTTCAGTTTTTGTGGCGACTGATTTACATAAAATTCCTGCTTTCCTTTCGCCTCAGAATTATCTGCAAGATACCATGCAACTTCGGCAGGTATTTCCTTAATGCCTGTCATAAGTTTTTTCAGCGTTTGCATATCAAAAACCTCAAATACCGGTTTCGTGTCAACAAGGCCGGCAAATGCCAGCATAATCGATACCTTGTTATCAAGATTATCAAAAGCAGGAATAAAACGCTATTCGATGGTTATGGCGATGGGGAGACACAGAGAGACGGCGACAGGGTGCTAATTTCTATTTTCTCGTGGCCAACCGGCCACGCCGTGACAATCCTGTTCGGTAAAGGGCGCTTGCCGTTGGCAAGCCGGCATAGGACATAGGGCGTAGGGCTTAAGGGTTGCGAAATCATGTTTTCCACCAGTAAAGGGCGCTTGCCGTTGGCAAGCTTGATGGTTAAAGGTAAAGGGTTTACGGTCCAACTGTTTTACGCCTGGTGATGGTCATAACCATTCTTGTTTTATGCACGATCAAGCCCCAAGCGAAGCGTTCACCTGTTCACATGTTCTACCAGCGAAGCGGTCTCGTGGCCGGAAATCCAAATCTCTCATTTGTCGAGTAGACTTGG
>PWNJ01000126.1 GCA_003558985.1 candidate division CSSED10-310 bacterium | reverse complement strand
GTCTTCACACGTTCGCCGCAGGCTACTTCGCTGGTTTATGAGGCAACTGAGCGCCATGCCAAACAGCTACAATCCACACGATATCATCCTTTATTCGATAGAAAAACCGATATGGTTGCACGATTACTTCACGAAATGGAAGATCAGGGAACTCAGGAAGGAATTTTCCTGATTCGGGAAAATGTTTTAACCGTGACAAACTTTTTTCTGACTTCTGTCTGAAATCAACTGCCGCTGCGGGATTGTCCCGGCGGATATACGCTAACGCTTCAAGAAACTGAAGTCGAGCTGTTGGCGTAAACAGGATTCTCAAGATTTTTCACCATACAGGAGTTTATCAGCTTCCTTCATAACCTCATCAAGCTCATAGCCGATTCCTGCCTCAATTTCTTTTTCTCCACGTGCCAGCAAACGCAACAGTTCATTTTCATGCTGAGCATTCTCATAATTTTCCATGCTGACCATTACAGCAGCGGCTCGTCCCCTTTGCGTAATGAAAACAGGGTCACCAGATGATGTTACACGTTTTATAACATCACTTGCGTTCTGTCGGAGATCTGAAATTGGTATGATCTTTGGTACTTTAGGCATTGGTAATACCTCCTATAGTACAATTAACAATACTACTAACATATCAATCTGGCAAGTAGCAATGAATTGGGCGAAATGGTTACACTCCTGCAATTCCGTGTGATGGCAGCAGGTCGGCTGGCGGACGGCAAGTTGAACGTCAGAGGCGCTTTTCGGTGAGCATCTGACTATTGACAAGCTCCTGTAAAATGTGTATTAATACACATTGTGAGCAGCCGGGAAATCATTCAGATACTCAAACAGAACGGCTGGTATGAGGTCGCAAGAGTTGGCTCTCATAACCAATTCCGGCATTCACAAATAAAAGGGCGTGTAACCGTGCCGCATCCTGAAAAGGATATACCGGCCGGCACATTAAAAAGCATTGAGCGTCAGTCGGGAATCAAGTTCAAGTGAGGCAATATTATGGCAAATTATATAGCTATTATTCATAAAGAGGCCAAAACTGATTTTGGTATATCTTTTCCAGATTTTCCAGGCTGTATTACCGCCGGCCAAACTGTGGACGAAGCCAGGGATTTAGCTCAGGAGGCGCTCGCCCTCCATGTTAGAGGAATTATTGAAGACGGCGATGAATTACCGGCTCCATCCAAACTTGAAGACATTATGGCCGATACGGACTACGCTGATGCCGTGGCCTATCTTGTTGTCTCTATTCCGGATACCAAACCTCGCACCGTAAGGGTCAACATTACTTTACCAGAGATGACCCTCAAGCAAATTGATGCAGCAGCTAAAAAGAGAGGAATGTCACGATCCTCCTTTCTTGTTCATCTGGCACAGAATGCGATTCATTCAAATCATTCACAGCCATCTGCCTAGCATTCTGTTCACATTGATAACGTCTCTACTATTCAGGAGGTAATTTTTGTGCGAACAAATGTTGTTCTGAATGATGAGTTGCTTAATAAAGCGATGACAGTTGGCGGGTACAAAACCAAAAAAGCTGCTATCGAAGCCGGATTGCGTCTTGTGGTTCAACTAAACAGTCAGAAACGGCTACGGGCTCTGCGTGGAAAGGTTACATGGGAGTGAACGAGACCGGATCACCGCGCTCACTGAATCGAATGTATCAGGGGCCGAAACCGAATGAGACGGAATCGATAGAGGACAACAGAGCGCCTGAAACCGGATCCAGCAATGCGCCGAAAAACAGGATGTCGTAACCGGAGGCATCGACTGTCGGCCAGATAAATTCAAGAATTGTCTGATGTCGCGTTTCAAACGGTTCCATTGTGACGGGTTTCATATCCA
Organism: candidate division CSSED10-310 bacterium; assembly: GCA_003558985.1. GTDB lineage: Bacteria > CSSED10-310 > CSSED10-310 > CSSED10-310 > CSSED10-310 > CSSED10-310. The sequence continues at coordinate 4,026 of PWNJ01000126.1, read as the reverse complement.
CATCGGGTGGAAACTCGGTCCATGACGGCCAGAACCAGTATGAATCACCCACAGCCAGAATAATGTATTCATCAGCGTCAAACGGGTCCGGATGCGGATTGATCAGCATGGCAGTCAGTGAAAACATATCCCCGGGATGATAGTGAGCCCGGTTCAGAAACAACTGAAGATCAATGAACTCCGGCCGATCCGCCAGCCAGGGCAGGACACGCTGAAGGAAACTGACCGTTTCGTCCTGTGTCCGGATACCTTCCAGCGCAAACGGCAAAAACAACGTTTTCATACCTGTGTCACGTGTCGCAACAGCGGCGGCAGCATCCGGAAGACCCTGAAATATCATAAAAACATCTCCATGAGAGGCGGCCCGAATGGTATCCGGCCTGAACGTCTGTGTCGGGTTTCGGCGTCTGAGGCGGAACGACAGATCATCGGTCACCGGATGTCCCGGAATACCTTCCACGAAATACACTCCGGTGTCACTGTTGACAAATTCCACTCCGCAATAGTCCCGCAACCAGTCCCGGCCGCCCGTTCTGGACACGTTGCGAGCCAGGTCCCATCCGGAAATCAGCAGTCCTCCGCCATTATCAAGATGCTGTGATATCAATGACCGCATGATGTGATCCGGACAGTTTGTCCATCCAAACAACCAGATGACAATGCTCCTGCGAAACAGAGCCATGTCTGCGGAATCAGGCAGATCGCGAAAACGCGTCTCCCAGACAAATGCATCCGCTGACATGGCGTTCAGAGCTGCCGAAACCGCATCGGTTGCTGTCGGGTCCGGTGATGTGTTAATCACCACTATCGGAGACGTTTCGATCGATATCGTTGAAAACGCGCTGATTTCTTTCAATAACAGCCGGTTTCCCCTGAGATCGACGGATTCAAGGTCAACAATAAAATTGCCCGGCATTGTATCCGTAGTGAAAGAAGCGCTGAATACACCGTCACCATGCTGTCCGTCATCGATGAGTTCCACGGCCCACGTCTGCCCATCAGGCAACGATCGGATGAATGCGTGAATTGATTCGATTCCGGAAACATCGAAAGCGTGCGTTTGTATCGTGATAGTCTGCCCCGCGGACGCTGAACGGGGAGTCACAGAATAATCCCGCATTCGGGGTCCCATACGATCCAGCACAGTCACGACAAACGGCAGTTCCCAACTGTTTCCGTCCGCGCATGTGACGGTAGCCAGAACCGGGATATCTGTATCGTGCGGACATGTTTCACTGATAACCAACTCGATCACGCCCCAGCCCGTTTCGCGGCAGTATCCAGGCGGCAGGTCGCCAAGTGTGTTATTGATTACATTGCATTTATCCAGATGCGGCGAATCGGAACTGACTGAAACAACCATGTCTTGCAGGTTCGCATCCAATGTTCCGTATGAACAGTGAGGGCATGATATGCTCCCCGGGATCAACATTGCCGTTTTTGTAACTTTCGTAGATGAAATCCCAGTCGTCCAGTATCAGCCATGGCCCGGTTCCAAGAAATACGCTGACCGTTTCAGTTCCGGCAAATACGCCGTCAACAAAGTAATCCACCCGGAAAATCATCTGACGGCCGGTTGCTGCGGCGGAATTGATTTCAATAATGAACGGAGACAAAGGCGATGATTTCTGAAAACGCATCAAATCTCCATACTCAGCGGTATCGTCCAGTATTTGCAGGTCAGGATCGGTTGTTGACAGGACGGCGACAACCTGCGATGCAAACGTTCCGGTGTTCAGCAGCTCCAAAGAAAGGGAGAATGTTTCCCCCGGTTTCAGACACGCATCACTGTCACCAATGATCTTATCCACATGAGACTGTATCTTTTTCAAGACTGGTTCGTCCGACACTCCGCCGATGCTGACGGTTGGATCACCGAACTGGGCGTATTGAGCGACCGTATAAAAATCCCAAAAATTGTTTATCCCAACATGCTGAATGTATCCAAGATGAGCCGCGGCCATCATCATTCCGGGTGTTTTCATACCCCGGTCAAAGCTTTTAAAATAATGGTATTCGACAGCGCCGGACATAGCGCGGTAATCGGCGTGAGAATACCCCGAAGCCAGAGCTACACGGGTAGCGCCGACAAATCCGATTGCGCCGCCGTCAGGATTCAGAAGGAAATATTCAGGCATGGATTCACCGCTATCGCCATAAGGCCAGTCCGGGAGCTCGTTATCGAAAGCGGCAGTTGAACAGGCAAACCCGAACAAAAGCGGCAGTTTGTGTCCGTTACGCAATTCACTGGCATGAACTCCGGTAAAACAGGAGTTGGTCAGGTAAAAGCAATCCGGCGCTCCATGGCAGTGAAATGCCATAAATCCGGCGCCGTGATTGGCATATTCCACAACATTTTCCGGATGCGCCGATGCATCATGAGGAAAAATGTCCGTTTCATAGATTCGAATGATTTCCCGATCATTGAACACAGTATCAGCCAGAAACTCGGCATATACTTCACCTTCGGGAATACCGGATGTGTCGCCGTGATGTTCTTCGTTGAAGGTATCGACGGCGGTGAAAATCACGCGATTGAACCAGTCATCTGATGGTTGCGTTAATGTTTCATAGGCGATGATGTTGTTCAGGGCCGCTTGTAATTCCTCAGGTGTCGACGCCGGAATGCGTGTGGTAAACACGTCCGGCAGCAGATCCATAGCGGTGTAATCCTCAATAAAATCGCCAAAATTGCCGTTACCATTGGCATCCCAGTTGTGGTAATTACCGTCACCATCGTACAAATCGGAAAAATAGGCTTCCATGGGCAGAGTTCTATGATCAAGCGGATCATACGTCAGATTGCATCGTCGCACCGGAAGAACATCGGCATCGCCTGCAAGCAGAACAAAGGCCGTTCCGTTTACCTCGACTTTGTGTCTGATGAAAAGACGCAGTTTTTCAGCATCATCATATCCTGACATGGAATCACGTATTGATTCGATGGAGTGAAACACCGGTGTTATACCAATGGATGTTTTGTGATCGAAGTAGGGAAGAAGGACGGGATACAGCTCATCTGAAGAGATGACAACGAACGGTTCGACAGACTCGGGGTTCAGCGGAAACGACGGAAAATCGTGAGGCGGGTCGGCGGTGGTGATGTTCAGCGTGATGTTTCGTGAAACGATCAGTTCCGTGCCATGGCGATACTGAACCGGGAATACGCGTATAACCAGCCATGTGTGGTGCGTCAATGTGGCCGGATCAAGACCTCCGAATGTACGCCATTTGACGGTTTCTGGTGGATACACGCTGCTGAAATCAAACGGTTCGTACGGAATCGGATGATTCGGGTTTGACAGTGTTCGAAACCCTTTGGAAAACGGAAGCGGATTGTCGAGGATCATGGTTTCTGGCTGACCTGAATCGGCTGATACCGACAGGACACGTGTTCCGAACGGCAGTTTCTGAACAATCAAACGGTACGGCATCGTCGGCCAGTTATCACGCAGAAGGTGATGTGACGTTCCATGCATTGCAATCGGAGCGTATGAATCATCGGGATGAATCACAGGATATCCGAATTGCAATGGTATGACGCTTTGATGTGCCATAATACCGGGTGAAAACACCAAAACAATCGCTGTTAGCAAGACATAAAATTTCATACAAAACCTTTCCTGATTGTTGCCAGACCAGAAGAAATACTCCCCGCAACTATTGTGCAGAAATGGGATTCACAGGTCAAATGGGATCAGCGCGGCCGGTGGCCGCGCTTGCGGCCGTTATTCCCATGAAAATTCAAAGTGATCCCACTCCCCGACAATTTGCGTCACACCCGGATCGGTCAGGGCCGCGTACCAGAGGATGCCGGTGGCGGTTGTGCCGGTATCGGGCCATTCGAATAGAGGCAGGGTTTCGATCGGAGTGTCACCGTGAGGCCATGGGCCGGGATAATAGTCGAAACCAGTGGTGAACGATGGCGCGAATAAAATCTCGCCATACACATCCAGAATCAGAAACAGCGGGTGATCGGTCAGCGGTTGGGTATCGGCATTGGAGACGGTGACGGTGACGTAACAG
>PWNJ01000125.1 GCA_003558985.1 candidate division CSSED10-310 bacterium | reverse complement strand
CAGCCGATGAATGGATTGCCGGATTAGCGGGCAGTTTGTTTCCGGCGGAGAATCTTTTTGTCATAACGCGGGACACTGAATTGATCAGAATGGTTGCTGAGTTTGGAGCAAAAAGCATTCTGCCGGATGATTTTTTGGCGTTGACGGAAAGCGCCGGATATAAGAAGCGCGGGAAAATCACAGGTAAACCCCGTAGCAAACAATCTGGAGGTTTATCTGATACTCCTGCGGTTAAGGACAAGCGTATTGATCCTGAGTCAGCACGCAAAATAGAAGAGGAACTGGCTGAGGCATTTGCCGATAAAATAGACCAGCCGCTTGAGTTTTAAACCGCATCCACGAGATTCAAATTTATTGAGTATTTGACGTGTTGGTGCTATACAGCATGGCGTGAACCGACCTAATTCAACAACCGAAAACATACTTGATGCGTCCCCTCGTGAACTGGGCGCTTTTCTGGGGGTTTTTACACCTTCAATTCTGACGATTCTGGGTGTCATCATGTATATGCGGTTTGGCTGGGTGGTGGCCAATGAAGGTTTGATGAACGCACTACTGATTGTCATCATTGCCAAATCCATTTCTTTGATCACAACCTTTTCAGTTTCCGCAACCGCAACGAATATGCAGGTTGGCATTGGTGGAGCGTATTACATAATTTCGCGTAGTCTTGGTCTGGAAATTGGCGGTGCAATCGGCGTCCCGCTGTTCCTGTCACAGACATTTTCCATCACTCTGTATGCACTGGGTCTGGCTGAATCATTCCGGTTCGTCTATCCAGATATTCCAATCATGACAACAGCGGCGGTCATCATTGTTGTTATAATGATCATATCGCTTGTCAGCGCGTCTCTGGCCCTTAAACTCCAAATCCCGATCATGATCACGATTTTTCTGTCAATCGGATCGCTTATACTTGGCGCCCGATGGAATCAGAATACAGCCGATGTTCTGCACAGCATTCCGGAATCTCCGGGTTTTTGGGTCGTGTTCGCAGTGTTTTTTCCGGCTGTTACCGGTTTTCTGGCAGGCGTCAGCATGTCCGGGAATTTACGTAATCCGAAGCGTGACATTCCGCGCGGGGCATTGAGCGCTGTACTGACCGGTTTCGCTGTTTATCTGATAATTCCTGTGTTTCTGGCATATTCTGCTCCGCGTGATGCTTTGCTGACAGACAGTCTTGTCTGGACACAAATCGCCCGCTATTCATGGCTGATTCTGCCCGGATTATGGGGAGCCGTTTTTTCGTCGGCTATCGGCAGCACATTAAGCGCTCCCCGAACACTGCAGGCCCTGTCATTTGACCGGATTACACCTAAATTTTTCCAAATCGCCACCAAAAAAAGGGGCGAACCCTGGATTGCAATCGTTTTCTCATCCAGCATAGCTCTTTTAGCGCTTTTACTGGGAGATTTGAATGCGATCGCTCCAATATTAACAATCTTTTTTCTGACAACTTACGGAATGATTAACCTGGTTGCTGGCATTGAAACCCTGATAGGGGATCTCTCATATCGGCCGGCAATAAAGGTTCCCTGGTTTGTGTCGCTGGCCGGAGCGATGGCTTGTTTTGGTGTGATGGCATTAATCAGTTTGCGCGCGCTTATTGTGGCGGTCGTTTTTGAAAGCGCGATCTGGTTTTATCTGAGACGGCGCGCGCTGCAGGCAACATGGGGGGATGCGCGCAGAGGTATCTGGATGAGTCTGGCCCGTCAGTCGTTAATAAATCTTGGCAGAATTGAGGAGAAACCCCGTGGCTGGAGGCCGAATATTTTGTTGTTTTCAGGCGATGTCAGGAAACGTCTGGATTTAATTCGCTTTGCATCCTGGCTTGAGCAGGACAGGGGATTTGTCACCGTCTGCAATATCATTGAAGGACAGGATGAACACAATATGCGTCAGGTCATTCCCATTCAGAAACATATGTCTGAATATCTGGAAAGCAAAGATCTGAAGGTGTTTTGCCGGGCAAGTGTTGTACAGAATTTCGAAAGCGGCATTATTGATATTGTGCAGTCTGTTGGTATGGCAACACTGGAATCTAATACGATTATGTTTGGATGGACAAATTATGTTGACAGACTTGCGTCCTATCTGAAAATTATGCGTCAGGCGGCATATCTTCGAAAATCAATGATTATCTGTAAAATTCAACCCCGACATTTTTATAATCGACACAAAACGATCGATATATGGTGGGGTGGCCAGCAACGAAATGGCGATATTATGCTGCTGATGGCATATCTACTTTCATTGAATCCCGAATGGAGCGGCAGCATTATCACATTGAAAAGCATCGCCAGAAGCGTGTCTGAGCAACAAAAGATAACCGATCAACTTGATGAGATGATCCCCGAAATACGAATAAAATGTTCGCGACAGGTCTTTCTGAAACCGCCGGACATCAATATTCGGGAGTTTATTCATCAGGAATCAAGTGATGCGGATGTGGTATTTCTGGGCCTGGCGCAACCGGATCCGGGCAATGAACTGGAATATGCTCAGGGTATTTCTGAACTTGTTGAGGGGCTGGGTACTGTCGTTTTGATAAAAAATTCAAGTATGTTTGTTGGGGAACTGATTACCTGATTTGGTCAGGCGCAGGCCTTCACAACAAACGGTAGGGGCGCGGTCTCCGCGCCCTCAAGAGAACGCATGAATTGTGTTTTAATTTGTTGTTAATAAAGGACTTTGCCGACCAAAAAGGGCGCCGGCAAGCGAGCGCCCCTCCACTGTTTTGTAGTACCATAGATGACCGTGCTTTCGCCCCTCTTCCGACGAAGAAGAGTTCGCACCCCTGATCTTTGACTTGAAACCTGGAAGTACGGCAGCCGCAGGCGGCTTAGCCAGCGTCTAATTCGTGTGCGAACTGTTTTTTGCCAGCGTGAACGGTGAATCCGATCCTGTTGCGTCTTCAACGCGTGCCAGAACATAACACAATGAGGACAAACGATTCAGATAACGGGCGATCCAGGGATTGCTTACACGATTTTCGGCCATCGCACGCACAACCTGGCGTTCCGCACGTCTGACGATAGCCCGCGCCAGATCCATGGCTCCGCCTGTGGACGTGTTTCCCGGAACAACAAAATCACGCGGCATATCTATTTTTTCTCCGAAATGGTTGGTGTGCTGCTCAAGCCAGTCAACATGAGATTCGTTGGTAAAAGTATATTTACTTACGTTTTCCGGTGTGGCGGCCAGCTCGGACATCATACGGTACAGATGCCTTTGCACAGCCAGAATCACATCGGTGACTCCGTCAGCTTTGCTTAACGAGCGGGCCAGTCCCAGAGCGGATGTCGCCTCATCCAGAGTTCCGTATGTTTCGGGTTGGCGATCATATTTGGGAACCCGGGCATTACCCAGCAACTGCGTCGTACCATCATCCCCTTTGCCGGTAAACCACGGAAACTCATCATTTGGTTTCGTCTCTGAACTCATTTAGCCGGAGTCCTTTTTGTTCAATACGTGGACAGCGCTGCCCAGCGCGGCTTCAACAGATTCCAGCAATCCTTCACTCAGGGTGGGATGCGGATGAATGGTGCCGGCCAGATCATCCAGAAAGGCTCCCATTTCAATGGCAAGCGCCGCTTCTGATATCATTTCTCCGGCATCTTTACCCATGATCACTACCCCCAGAATCAATTTTGAGTCGGCATCAGCAATCGTTTTGGCAAATCCATCCACGGCGCTCAGTGTCATAGCTCTGCCGGACGCTTTAAATGGAAAGACACCGGTCACGACATTGTGTCCGGCTTTGACAGCTTCGGTTTCAGTCATGCCCGCCCATGCCAATTCGGGATCGGTATAGACAACCGCCGGTATGACAACATTGTCAAAAGCTGCCGAATTGCCGGTGATAACTTCCGCAGCCACTTTTGCTTCCCGATAGGCTTTGTGTGCCAGCAGCGGTCCACCGACAACATCCCCCAAAGCGTAAATACCGGGCACATTGGTTTCAAGCCGGTCATTCACCTGGATGAATCCTTTTTCGTCTGTTTCGATTCCGGCCGTATTCAATCCGATATCGGTTGTAAGTGGTTTTCTGCCGATAGATACAAGAATTCGATCTGTATCCAGAACCGTCTTTTTTCCATCGACGCTTTGAATCGTTACCTGCCCGGGAGCACCTTTTGTGTAAGATAGCGCTTTATGATTCAAATGCAGTGTCACTCCGATTTGCTGCATGCGTTTGGTGATGGCTGTTCTGACTTCCGGATCGTGAAACGGCAGCAGTTCAGCGCTAATATCAACCAGATCAACTGTTGCTCCAAGGCGGCGATACATGGACCCAAGTTCCAGGCCGATATAACCCCCTCCGATGACAACCAGTTTTTCCGGCACGGAATTGGGGGACAGGGCTTCGCGAGCTCCGATGATAAAATCGCCGTCAAATTCGAATCCCGGCAGTTCCAGCGGCACCGAACCGGTTGCAATCACGGCCTGCTCAAACTCGACCAGTACCGGGCCGTTTTCGGTCAGAACTTCCAGCCGGCGATCCGAAACAAAGCGCGCGCGGCCTTGCATGACATCTCCGCCGTTTTTGGTGACCAGGAATTTGACGCCACCAGTCAGTTGTTTAACGATTTTATCTTTCCAGGCAACAAGTTTACGAATATCAAATGTAATATTGTCAAACGACAACCCCATTTGATGGGCTGAACGGGTTTCTTCAAGAAAATCAGCGGCATGGATCAGAGCTTTTGACGGAATACAACCTTCATTCAGGCAGATGCCGCCCAACGAGGCATTTTCGTCTATCAGCAGGACGTCTTTACCCAACTGGGCAAGGCGAATAGCGGCAAGATAACCGCCCGGTCCGGCGCCAATCACAGCGACCTGACATCCCCGGGATGCTGTTCCGACAACCATCAGACCAACCTCAGCATCAGCATTTCAGGGTTTTCTACCAGACTGATGATTTCACGCAGAAAATTCGCTGCTGCCATACCGTCAATCATGCGGTGATCAAAAGTTATCGACAGGTTCATCATTTTTCGAATGACAATTTGTCCGTCTCGCACGACCGGCCGGTCTTTCATGGCATGCATACCCAATATAGCCAGTTGCGGCATCGGTATGACCGGAGTGGCAAAAATACCTCCGAGCGGTCCGACATTGGTGATGGTGAATCCGGCTCCCTGCATTTCGTCCAGTCCCAGTTTTCGTTCGCGGGCGCGGCCAGCCTTGTCGGCAATTTCAGCGGCGATACGAATCATATCTTTTCGATCGGCATTTTTAACTACTGGCACCACCAGACCTTCAGGGGTGTCAGCAGCGAAACCCACGTTGTAATAATGTTTAATGGTCAGTTCCTGACTGTCTTCATTATAGCTGGCATTAAGTGTCGGATATTTTTTCATTGCGGCTACAGCGGCTTTGACGAAAAACGGCATGATAGTGAATTTTGTGTTGTGCGCTGATTCTACCTGCTGTTTCACTTTTTTATACAGCGCGGCCAGATCGGTGACGTCGGCCTCGTCCACGTGTGTCACGTGAGCCAGGGTCTGTTTGCTTGCGGCCATATTGCGAGCGATGACCTGTCGAAGTCGTGTGATTTTGACGCGTTCGGCCGGTCCCCATTCGGTTTCGATAATCTCACCTGACAGCGCTGGTTTGGGTGGCGCCAGACGGTCAAAATCCGGTTCGGGCAATGGTTCCGATGTGGCAGTTTTCAATGAATCAGATGGCGTTTGAATCGCTGGTGTGACCTCACGTTCAGGTGTTGCCGCTTCAGCGGAAGCGCCGGATGCGGCGTTTTCGACATCCTGATCGGTAATCCTTCCACCTTTGCCGGAGGGTGTCACGGTTGTCAGGTCAACTCCCATGCGCCGGGCCAGAGCACGGGTATGCGGCGTGGCCAGTGGTCGACGGGACGGAGTTGAGGTTTCCGCTTTTTCGGGTTGGTATTTGGGTTTGGCTGGAGCTGCCGATTGT
>PWNJ01000117.1 GCA_003558985.1 candidate division CSSED10-310 bacterium | reverse complement strand
TCCCCGAAATGCGGTTCCGGGAATGTGCCGCTTGATAAACAGTCAACAATCTGTATTCTGGAATACAGTCTTGGAAAGGATACGATGTCAACTCCGAAAACAAACCAGACCGTTTCAGCATCCGAATCAACTGCACAGGGACACCTGTTTTCCGGGACGAAACCGCTCCAAAGCTTATCTGAACCGATCGATACGCATCATTTTGTCATTCCGGAGTTGCCTGATTCAAAGGATTGTCTGCCTGGAACCGAGTTGGTATTTGATATCGAAACGCAGTTATCGGCCGATGAGGTTGGCGGCTGGCATAACACTCACAAAATGCGGATTGCGATCTGTGTTGTGTATGACATTGAAGCGGATCGGTATGAGTTTTACCATGAAAATCATGCCGGCCGACTGATTGACCGCTTGAAGTATGCGGCTCGTGTTATCGGCTACAATTCGGAGCATTTTGATTTTTCGGTGCTCAAAGGATATACATCTGCATCGGTCATTTCACAATTCACATCACTGGATTTGATCAAAGGTGTAACCCGGGGCCTGGGCCATCGAACCGGTCTTGACCGGGTTGCCGCGGCGACTCTGGGCGCCAGAAAAACAGCCGACGGACTTCAGTCGCTTCAGTGGTGGCGTGAAGGCCGCCTGGATAAAATCGCCGAATATTGCAAAATGGATGTCGAATTGACAAAAGATATCTATTTGTTTGGCAAACAGCATGGCTATGTCATGCATGCGCATCGTTCCGGACAAATGATCCGGGTACCAGTTAGCTGGTAAGGAGGATTCCTATGTATCGATTCTGTGTTTTAATGGTTTGTATTCTGCTGTCAGGCGCGTCAGCTCTGGCGGGTTTGACAGTTCATATACCCGACCAGATCACATTTTGCGGCGAAATAGTCCCGCTTGATAATCCGGATGTGCGCGACCGGCTGGAAACACAGTTGCTGATTTTCGCCAATCAACGCGTTACATTCACCCTGTGGTTCAGACGAGCGCAACAGTTTTTTCCCACAATCGAACGCGTCCTTGAAGAACGAAAAATGCCGATGGATCTGAAGTATGTGGCGGTGATTGAAAGCGGGCTCCAGACCCGGGCACGATCATCACAGAATGCGGTTGGTCCGTGGCAGTTTCTGGCTCCAACCGGACGGGAACGCGGTCTGTCTGTCGGGGACGGTATTGATGAGCGTATGCATCTGGAAAAAGCAACGCATGCAGCGCTGGACTATTTTACTCACTTGCGTACTGAGTTTGGTAGCTGGTCGCTTGCTCTGGCGGCCTATAACGCCGGACAGGGACGCATACGCGAGTTTATCTATCGTCAGGGAACGTCCAATTATTACGAGATGATCCTGGCCGATGAAACGGAACGATATGTGTTCAACGCTATATCGGCAAAACTTATCATGGAAAATCCCGAACTGTACGGTTTCGATCCGGATATTTTAACGCCGTTTCATGTGCATGAGACCACCAATATCGTGGTGCAACTGGATAACTTTGTGCCGGTTAAGATGCTGGCATATTGCGCGGGAGTCAATTTTCGGGCATTCCGGCAGATGAACATGTGGATTACCGGAGCAAACCTTGAACGAGGCCGCCATATACTGGCGATACCACCCGATAGCGAAACGGTGTTTCACGAACGCCTCAGGAAATACTTCGATCAGCTTTCCGGGTTTACGGCGTTTCCTTCATCACGTCGCGTGACTGTCAAAAGCCGTGAAGGCAACATGCGAGTCGGTCCCGGTATGGAATATCCGGTTTTCAGAACCCTGCCGCATAACCATGTGCTCAGAGTCAGCGGTCGCACCGGTGTCAGAGATAACGGTCATTACTGGTATATTTTCCGTCAGAGTAACGATGGAACCGGCTGGATATGGGGTGGCGAACTTAACGAGTAAACCGTTTTAAAAGCTCCGCATACACACGCTGAACCTGTAGAACAGTTTCTTCAGGTGACGAATCATTATAAATGATGTAATCAGCGTGTTTTTCTTTTTCGAATAACGGCCATTGCAGATCAACAACTGCCGAAGCCCAGGTCTTGTCTTTGCCGGAGCGTTTCATAAGTCGAGTAACCTGAAGATGGCGCGGAATTGACACGACTATAATCGGGTCATATCGCTCGGGTTTTCCGTATTCGAACAGCAGCGGCGCTTCGACAATCACAACTCTGCCCGGTTCGGACTTCATGGCGTTTTGAACTGTCCGGTCAATTTCCGGTAACAGATACGGTTGCAGAATATCCAGTTGTTTCTGCAAAGCGGTCGAATCCGACAGAAGAATGTCAAGCATCGTTCTTCGGTCCAGAGCGCCGGCAGTATCCAGAATACGGTCACCGAACTCATTGACCAGCGCTGTCAGAGCCGGACTTCCTGATTGAAGGACATCAGCGGCAATTACGTCGGTATTGATAGTCAGCGCTCCGCATTTTGCAAACATGGCCGCAACCGTTGTTTTGCCGGATGCTATGCCGCCGGTCAGACCGGCCGGTTTTAAGTGACTGCAACAGCTCATGTAACCTTCTGACAAATGTTAATGGGCATCCGCCCAGTTGGATCCGGTGTTAATATCAACCACCAGCGGAACAGATAACGAAAACGCGTTTTCCATCTGATGTCTGACAAGTTTTTTTATGGTGTCCAATTCACCCGGCACAACATCAAACAACAGTTCATCGTGGATCTGCAATACCATTTTGGATTTGAGGTTTTTCTCGGTTAAAGAATGAAAAATCCGTATCATGGCAATTTTGATAATATCAGCGGCAGTTCCCTGAATCCGCATATTGATCGCCTGTCTGAACGCCATCTCGCGCATATTACGCGGCATTTTGCCATCAATATGAATTGGTCGTTTGCGTCCCAGAAGCGTGGCAACCCAGCCATTTTTTTCAACGTGTTCTTTTGTTTTCTCAATGTAGTCCCTGACACCGCTGAACTCTTTCAGATAGGAATCAATATAATCACGCGCCTGATCCATCGTAATTCCAAGTCTCTCGGACAATCCGAAGGGAGTCATTCCGTAGTCAATACCGAAATTGACCATTTTTGCCCGGCGACGTTGTTCGGATGTAACCTGATCAATTGGTGTCCGGAATATTTTTGAGGCAGTTGCCGCATGAATATCCTGATTGTTCTGAAACGCTTCTGTCAGAGCGTTATCTTCGGCGATATGTGCCAGAATCCGCAGTTCCATTTGCGAATAATCCGCTGACAGCATGATGTTTCCTTCGGCCGGCACAAACGCTTTTCGGATTTCACGGCCAAACTCGTTCCGTATCGGTATATTCTGAAGGTTCGGATTGGATGAACTAAGTCGCCCGGTTTCGGTCACCGCCTGATTGAATGTCGTATGCAATCGCCCGGTATCCGGATTGACCAGAGCCGGCAACGGTTCAATATAGGTGCTGACAAGTTTGGTCAGCGCCCGGTATTCAAGGATTTTTTCCGGGAGTTCGCGAAACAGTCCACCGCGGTTCGCCAGTTTCTGCAATTCGCTTTCAGCCGTTGAAATACCGGTTTTTGTTTTTTTGATACCCTGTTTGGGATACCCCAGTTTGTCAAACAGAATCTTCGATAATTGGGACGGTGAATTAAGATTGAACTGTTCACCGGCAAGACACCAGATATCCTCTTCCAAACCGGCGATATGTTTTTTTATCTCGATTTCTTTTGTTTTCAGCAATGATTTGTCAAGGCCGATACCGGTCCGCTCCATATCCATCAAAACATCCACCAGCGGCATCTCGATTTCATTAAACAGCTTGGCCAGTTTATATTTTTCCAGCGTGGACGACAGAATCGCATACAAACGAAATGTCACATCAGCATCTTCACAGGCATACGTGGATACCTGGTCAATCGGAGCCATATCCATTGTGATGGCTTTGGCGCCTTTGCCGATAACGTCTTCGGTCGGAATTTTGTCTTCGGATAAATACATTTTGGCCAGAGTATCCAGATTATGTTTGCGGGATGCGTTTAACAAATAATCTGCCAGCATCGTATCAAACCAGTTAATATCGGATACAAGCTGATACCGATTCAGAACATGGCGATCAAACTTGGTGTTCTGACCTATTTTGAGTTTTGACGCATCCTGCAACACCGGTTTGATGGTTTCCCTGAAATCATCCATTTTGGCCTGTTTGACCAGCCCCTGGTGTCCCAGAGGAATGTAAAACGCTTCACCCGGCTGAAATGACAGCGACACGCCCACCAGTTTGCAGGTTAACGGATTCAGATCGTTTGTTTCGGTATCAATTGACAGCATTTTATGTTCCCGCAGGCGACGCGCCAACTCAACAAGGTCTTCCCTGTCAACAATCGTATGATAGCGTTTTTCAACCGCTGGCGTTTCTTCTTCATTCAATCCCATTAACGATACAAGTGATTTGAACTCAAGGTCATGCAACAGAGTGATCAGTGTTTCCTCGTCAGGTGATTTAATCCGGTATTCCTCAATATCATCGGGCAGATCGGCGTCCAGTTTCAGCGCAATCAGTTTGCGGGCCAGAAACGCAAACTCCTTATCGTTACGGATATTCTCCCCCACTTTGCCTTTGATCTGATCCGCGTGTTCATACAACCCTTCCAGACTTTTATACTCTTTAAGAAGTTTTACGGCTGTTTTCGGCCCGACTCCGCTGATACCCGGCACATTGTCCACCGAATCGCCAACCATTGAAAAGTAATCCAGCATCAGTTCCGGCGGTATGCCGAATTTATCAATGACTTCATCGCGCCGAAATGCCATCAGGTCGGACAACCCCTGTCGGGTTGACAGCACCGTCACCGTATCGGAAACCAGTTGCAGCATATCCTTGTCTTTTGACACCAGATACACATGTACCGGTTCCTTGCGAAAATTTTCGACGATACTGCCCAGCAAATCGTCCGCTTCATATCCGTCCTGTTCGACAATTTTAATACCCATCGCCCGAACAATATTCTGGATATCGTAAATATTGTCGGCAATTGGAGCGGGCATCGGCGGCCGGTTCAGCTTGTATTGTTTATACAATTCATGGCGAAATGTCGGCGCTTTTCTGTCGAAGGCAATGGCCATATATTCGGGTTTCTGATCGTTCAAAAGTGTCAGCAGCATTCGAGTGAATCCGTAGGCTACGGATACATCCCTTTTTTTTGAGTTAATCAGCGGATTTCTTTGAAACGCATAATGTGCGCGGTAGAGGACGTTGTGTCCATCAATAACAAACAGTTTTTTATGTGACATGGTCAGCTCCCGGATTTGTATCCGTAGTCCTGAAACGGCAGATCGTCTTTTCGGCGGAGTTTACGAAGAGCCGACCCTTCAATCTGCCGAATACGTTCGCGTGTCAATCCAAGTATTTTGCCGATACCTTCCAGAGTGTGATCTATGCCGTCCTCAATACCGAATCGAAGTCGCAGTACACGTTGTTCGCGTTCATTCAGCGGTGTCAGAGCTGCATTCACCAGTTCCCGCAGTTCCTGTCGTTCGGCTTCATGAAGCGGCGCTTCGGAGTTTTCATCCGGAATAACGTCCGCCAGCCGGAAATCTTCATGTTCTTTCAGACTGGATTCCAGCGGAAACGGCGCCTGAACAAGCGCCAATAGACGAGCAACGCGGTCTTCTTTCATCTCCATTTTTTTAGCGATTTCCTCAAAAGTCGGAAAACGCTGATGTTCCTGAATAAATGAATTGGTGAATTTGGCCATTTTTGTCAGAGTATCGTTCAGATGTACCGGAATACGAATAGTGCGGGAATATTCACTGATAGCGCGAGTGATGGCCTGGCGTATCCACCATGTGGCATAGGTTGAAAAACGGAAACCGCGACCGGGATCAAATCGTTCAGCGGCTTTCATCAGTCCGATATTGCCTTCCTGCATCAGATCGGAGAACGGCAATCCGCGGTTGACATATCGTTTGGCGATAGCAATAACCAGTCGCAGGTTCGCCCGCACAAGCCGGTTAATACAATTGGTAAATGTTATTTGCGCTTCGGCAATCTGATTTTCATGATCAGTA
>PWNJ01000011.1 GCA_003558985.1 candidate division CSSED10-310 bacterium | reverse complement strand
TAATGAAATACAACGTTTCTTTCATGGCGGTCTGACGAATACCCTCATAAGAACGCATGATTTATGGTTTAATTTGTTGTTAATAAAGGGTTTTGCCGACCTAAGAGGGCGTGGAAACCACACCCCTACCCTTCCCCTTTTCCCCTGTTCACCCTTTCCCCGGTCGCCCCATCGCCGTCTCGCCGTACCGGCTGCGAAGCAGCCCAGCGGCCGTGCCATGAAAGGAGAAAAGTGTGAAAAATTTGCAGGAATGGAGTATAATTCGATTCGATGAACCGGAAATATCAACAAAGAAAGCATTAAGAATGAAAAGACAAACACTGTTATTGTTTGCAATGACTTTTTTCCTGATTTTAATGTGCCTGACAATGGATGCCGAAGCTGACGATATGGCAACAGCCGAAGCGGTGAATAATAGTGAACTCAACAACGATGAGTCGGCCGAAAAAGCCAGGGAAATCATGCAATATATTGATGATTTGTGGCGAGGCGGCTCCAGCAAGGCAACGATACAAATGACTATCAAAACAGATCGCTGGGAACGAAATCTTACGATGACCGGCTGGTCGCTGGGAACCGACTATTCACTGGTGCGGATTCTGTCACCGGCACGCGAAGCGGGAACAGCGACATTAAAACATAAGAATGATATCTATAATTATCTGCCAAAAACCGACAGAACTATCAAGATTACATCCGGTATGATGATGGGATCATGGATGGGAAGCCATTTTACCAACGATGATCTGGTCAAGGAAAGCCGAATGGCTCAGGATTATGACCAGCGCATTGTTTTTGATGGCGTACGGGACGGGACAGATATATATGAGATTCAGTTGATTCCTAAACCCGATGCGGCCGTTGTATGGGGCCAAATCCTGTTTATTGTTCGCAAGGATGACAGAATGCCGTTGAAAGCGCGTTACTATGATGATGCCGAAAAACTTGTCAGAACAATGACATTCGATGACTTCAAAACGATGAGTGACCGTCTGCTGCCGGCAACCATGCGGTTGACACCTGAAGACCATCCCGGCGAATTCACCGAAATGATATATAAGGATATTGAGTTCGACCTGGACCTTGAACCATCCTTTTTTTCACTCAGAAATCTGAGGTCGCCATAATCGGTATGACCGGACAATCATAAACGGCCCGTTTTTTCGGAGCTCGATCCGGAGATAACCTGAATCTGCCAACAATCGACAATCAGTGCAAACATGGTTTTGGATGGTCTCAGCAGAGCGTCTTAGCGTAGTTCGCTATAATTGTGTTGTCTTTACTGATCAGGAAATCGTTGTTTAATGCGGCATTCGCAACGATAATCCGGTCAAAAGGATCACGAGTCCATGTTAACTCCAGCGATTTTAAAATAATGGAATGAAATGATTTGTTGCAGATTTTTAACCCGATTCGACCGGATAAATCCGAAATAATAATATGGGGTCTGTGACGGATTCGGTCGATATCAAACAAATATTGAAGCTCCAGAATGACTACAGGTGAAATCAATATATCCTGAGCATCCATCAAATCCCTTGTTTGAGCGCCAAATTTGTCTGTCAAACCGGCATAAAGCCAGACAACAATATGGGTATCAAGGTAAATCAAGGTTTACCTCCCTGTCCCATGAGATATCAACCAGATCCTCAGGAGCGCCAACAATAACATCCGGCCTTGAAATCAGGTTTTGCAGTTTTGACTGTTTTTCAACTGGCACAATTCTTAACAGCTTGCCGGATTTGTGAATCTCCAGCGGCACGCCGCTGTTCAATACTTGATCCAGTAATTTATACACATTTTTGCGCAGTTCTGTAGGACTGACTGATTTCATCGACGCCTCCCGGATACGTACATATAAAACAAATCACACGTACATTATGTTCCGGAATCAGATTTCTGTCAAGTCTTTCATAAATCACTCATTGACAGAAGTGCTCCAGCGTTTATGGCAGGATACTGCTGACGAATAGTAAAAATTATTGTAAACTCAACAGAAGCATGCCGGTAATACCGGTGAAGAAAGGCTGATGCAGGGAACAACGGTGCACCAAGCGGTTTTCACTGAAACAGGATTTGACACATCGGGTGATAAGTCTGTAGTGACTCAAACAAGCCATTGGTTACAGGCAGGTTTTCTTCCATGATGCTGTTTCGTCTGGCCGCTCGTAATCTAAGACGCAATATCCGCCGGACGATTATTACCACCGGAGCCATGAGTTTTGCTCTGGCAGTGATGATTTTTTTCACCGGATTTCTGGATGGTTATCTGGGTGAGTTTGAACATAACATCACCGCTCTGAATCTTTCGATGATTCAGATACATCATCCGGACTACCGTGATGATCCGTCAATATATCATACGATTGACGACACACCGGAACTGCTTGCCCGACTGGAAGAAGCGGGATACCGGGTCGCCCCCCGAATGTACAGTTACGGATTGGCGGCCGCTGAAGATCAAAGCGCCGGTGTTGTTATTCGCGGAGTGGACACATTGCGTGAACCGCGCGTAACCGAGTTGTTCAGACATATTTCGATTGGCCGCTTTCTGTCGGCAACAGACAGTATTCCGGATAACAAAGGTGTCGTGATTGGCCGAAAACTGGCTCGAACTCTGAATGTCGATCCAGGTGATGAAGTGGTTATTGTCAGCCAGGCCGCGGATGGTTCCATCGCCAACGATTTGTTCTATGTCAGCGGTATTCTCAAAGGTGTTTCCGAGACGATAGACCGTTCCGGCTTTTTTATTACTCAAGCCGCTTTTATGGAATTGATGGGCGCCGGTGATGATGCGCACCAGATTGCTGTTATGCCGCCGCAGGGTATGTCGCTTGAACAGGCAACGGCGGAGGTTTCAGCGCTTGCCGTTGGAATGGAAACACTGAACTGGCGGGAATTGGCTCCAGATGCTGCCGAGATGCTGGATATATCCCGTATCAGTATGTTTCTGTTGTATCTGATCGCGTATGCGGCCATCGGTCTGGTCATTCTGAACGCTATGCTGATGGCGGTGTTTGAACGTATCCGCGAGTTCGGCATTATGAAAGCTTTGGGAGTCCGACCCGCTCAGGTCTGGTGGATTGTCAATGCCGAAGCGCTGTTTCAGACACTCATAGCAATTGTCGTCGGAACCGCTCTTGGACTGCCAATTACATGGTACTTTTCCCGTTTTGGAATGGATATGTCGTTCATTGCTTCCGGAGCCGTCTTCAGCGGTATTGCCCTTGATCCGGTAATTACTCCGGTTATCACCCGTTCCACTGTTCTGAATCCAGCGCTTTTCCTGGCCGCTATGGTCTGGATCGCTGTTATATATCCGGGTCTGAAAGCGGCGGTGATCCGCCCGGTAAAAGCGATATATTATCGATAAGAAGAGGTATTTGATGCTGGTAAAAATGGCTCTAAGAAATCTTGGTCGCAACAGACGCCGCACGGTGATTACGCTGATTTCCATTTCGTTCGGTCTGATGCTGGCGTTGATTTTTACCGGTATCGGCGATTCGATGTATGCCAAACTGATTGACGGCGCCGCCGGTCTGGGATGGGGTCATGTTTCCGTTATGCCGCCCGAATACATTGATTTTCCATCGCTGAACAAAAGTCTGACATCGGCGGATACGGTTCTGGAAACCGTTCGGAGCGATCCCGATATCACCCATGCCGTGGCGCGTATTGTGGGTGAAGGAATGCTGTCCACCGCCCGCGAAAGCGTCGGCATCGGTTTTGCCGCTATTGATCCGGAAGCAGAATCACCCAAGACTCTGCTACTGTTAGAGCATATAAGCGACGGTGAACTGTTTGCCGCTGATGATCATGCCGGTGTAGTGGTGGGCAGAAAAACCGCTGACAGTCTGGGTGTCAGCATCGGGGACAGAGTAGTATTTACCTGCACCGACCGAAACGGCGAGATCGTATCAAGTTTGGGATGGGTTCGAGGCATCTATCAGACCGGTTCGGATCAGGTAGACCGGTTTCTTATTCTGCTGCCGATGCAAAAAATTCAGTCTCTGGTCGGATTTGAACCAAATGAGGTGACGTTCGTGGCAGGTATAAGCCGAAACGCCTGGCGTGTCGGAAGAGCGCTGGCGCGGCTGGAACAAAAAGACAGTCTTGCTGAATATGAGGTGAATCCGTGGAATCTGACAGCTCCGGATATGGCAGGTGTTATCACTCTGGACCGGCTGTTCAACTACCTGTTTCAGGTGATTGTATTTCTGCTTGTCGCTGCGGGTATTCTGAACACAATTCTGATGAGTGTTCTGGAACGAAACCGTGAATTCGGTGTTATGCTCGCTTTGGGGATGAGTCCCGGCCGCCTGTTTCGTCTTGTTGTAACCGAAGCATTGTGGCTGAGTGTGTTTGGTATTCTGTCCGGCCTTATCATAACAGCCCCGATACACCATTGGCTTCATACAAAAGGCTGGAATATATCTTCAATGATCGGTGAAACCGATATTGCCGGAGTGATCTATGATCCGCGCATTTACAGTGATCTTCGGCTGATCAGTCTGTTGGTTATCATATCGGCGGCATTTGTAATCATATTACTGGCGGGTATATATCCTGCCTGGCGTGCCGGACGAACAGTTCCGGTTGAGTCACTCAAACATATCGGTTGAAGGATGGTACGACGATGCAATCAAAACGCGCTCCAATAGTTACTCTGACGAATGTGTGCCGGTTCTACACACAGGCCGCTGAAACGGTCCGGGCAGTAGATGATGTATCACTGACCATTTACACCGGTGAATTTGCGGCATTGTGCGGCCCATCCGGCTCCGGCAAAACAACCATACTGAATATGATCGGCGCGCTGGACAATCCAACATCCGGTGCCGTCGTGGTTGACGGAAAAGACCTTGGCAAACTCAGCGCTTCCGAAAAATCTCTGTTTCGACGTGATCGGATCGGATTTGTGTTCCAGGCATACAATCTGATACCGGTTCTGACAGCGTTCGAAAATGCCGAGTTTGTTCTGGTGTTACAGAATGTTGACTCGGAAACACGGCGTGAACGTATCATGTCTTTGATGGAGCAGATGGGGATGAAGGGTCTTGACAACAGGCGTCCGGATCAGATGAGCGGTGGTCAGCAGCAGCGTGTGGCCATTGTGCGGGCGATGGCAACCGAACCGGCAATTGTGCTGGCCGACGAACCCACAGCCAATGTTGATTCACAAACCGCCGTATCCATTCTGGATATGATGGCCGAATTGAACCAAAAACACGGAATGACGTTTTTGTTCTCAACCCATGATCAGCGCGTCATAGACCGGGCTCACCGTGTTATTCGTTTGCATGATGGCAAAATTGCGGAGAATCATTCATGAAACATTTCCGCTTGCTGACAATACTTTGTGTAATTGTTCTGACAAGTTGTTGGACCGGCATGCCGGCAACGTCCGCAATGGAATTTCGCATGGCCAACCGATGGATCAGCACAGCTCTTTTTTCACCATGGTACTGTCAGGATGCCTGGATGCCCGACTTGTATCATCACGAGGATCTGATGACTGCTCTGGAGAACCGCATCATGGTCAGCGGCTCAATCGGCCCGTCATGGCGCTATGTGACACATATCGTAACAACAGCCGATTATTCAACCCGGGCTCACCTGAGGGGCTATGCATATTATGTCGGAATGTTCAGTCATGAGTTTCATCGTCATCCTGACCTGACATGGACATGGAGAGAACCGGAAAAAAGCGGTGAATATCTGACCGGTATCACGTTTGCGGATCGCCTGTTTCTGAGTTATCGCAGCGATGTTTTTTCGATCACGGCGGGTCGTCAACCGATCGGGTTGAGCACCTCTTTTTACCTGACGGCCAACGATTTTTTTCAGCCATTTTCCGCTGAGGCAATTTATCGTGATTACAAGCCGGGAGTGGATGCGGTTGTGATGCGCTTCTTTACCGGCGCTCTGTCTGAAACCGGTATATACATGGTGGCGGGATATGACAGGGACGGAGAGTTTGACCGCGATGAATCCGCCGTGCTGGCCCGAACATCATTCACGACGGTTGGATTTCAGTGGGAACTACTGGCGGGTAAACT
>PWNJ01000156.1 GCA_003558985.1 candidate division CSSED10-310 bacterium | reverse complement strand
TTTAAATCAACATGGATTTATTATACTGGATATGGGAACACATTCCGATGAATCGGTTGATTATCCTGACTATGCATTTAAGGTTGCCGAAGCCGTCGCTGCCCGGGAGGCTGATTACGGGATTCTGATCTGCGGAACGGGTTTGGGTATGGCAATCTCGGCGAATAAAGTAGATGGAATCAGAGCGGTAACAATTTCGGAGCCTTATTCAGCAGAAATGGCTAGAAAACATAACAACGCCAATGTATTAACTATGGGTAGTCGGGTTATTGGTTCTGATATGGCGCTGAAGATAGCAGAAGTGTTTTTGAACACGGAATTTGATGGTGGTCGTCATTGTGCAAGACTTGAGAAGATAGACAAGAAGCCTGGAAAAGCCGGTAGCGGAGATAGCAGGGATGGGTAATTCCAGACCGGATTGGGATGAGTATTTTATGAGTATGGTGTATTTAATATCCAGGCGATCCACTTGTATCAGACGGCGTGTCGGGGCGGTTATTGTTAAAAGGAATCAAATTCTGGCTACGGGATATAACGGTGTTCCGAGCGGGATCGAACACTGTTGTGAACAGGGAGGATGCTTGCGCCAGAAGTTAAGTGTCCCCAGTGGACAACGACATGAACTTTGCAGGGGACTTCATGCCGAACAAAATGCAATCATTCAGGCTGCTGTACATGGAGCATCTATAGACGATGGAATATTGTATTGCACCACAATGCCGTGTATTGTGTGTGCCAAGATGCTTATCAATGCAGGCATAAAAAAAGTAGTTTACTCTGAAGGATATAAGGATGAACTGGCAATAGAAATGATGAATCAGGCAAACATTTTGATTCAGCATTATCCATTTGAAGAGAAGTAATTATAAACAGGGGTGCAATGCAATGAAATGTCCTTTTTGCGGTTTTTTTGAAGACAAAGTGGTTGATTCAAGGCCTTCAAAAGATGGAACAAGCATCAGAAGACGACGCGAATGTCTGGGGTGCAACAGACGCTTTACATCGTATGAACAGATTGAAGAACTGCACTATATGGTAATTAAAAAAGATGGTCGTCGCGAACGTTTTGACAGAGGCAAGCTGATGCGTGGTTTAAACAAGGCGTTCGAGAAGCGACCTGTCCGGCAGATTGACATTGAGCAGATGGTCGATGATGTAGAAAGAATGTTGTATTCTAACTCTGAACGTGAGATATCAACCTATCAAATTGGTGAGTTTGTCATTGAGCGAATCAAGCAATTAGACGAAATCGCTTATGTCCGATTTGCATCTGTTTACAGAAAATTCAAGGATTTTCAGCAGTTTTACGAAGAGATACATGACATTTTGAAATCACAATCCTGATTATTACGGGCTGAGTTTTATGATTGAAGCTGGTCTGACACCGATTCAGACGCAAATTCTGGAAACAGCCGCACTAATGATACAACCTGTCGATATGATGTGGCTGGCAAAATCTATTCGAAAACCATACAGAGGTATTATCAATGAAGCTGGCCAGTTGGTCAGAAAAGGTCTGTTAACCCAGGGCCGCATACCTGGAAGATACTATTTTTCTGATTATCGAATGGCAAAACGATATAACGATATGCTGTCGGATGAAAAAAGAAGGCTTATTTATCAACAATTGTGGCGAGCCGTCTCTTCGGAGTTTCCTCAAAAGGCATCGGCTGATACGTTAATGAACGTTGTTTGGGCAGCTTTGAAATCAGGATATGAAGATGCTGAAACGATTGTTTCAGAAAGTTTGGAACAAGCATTCAGACAGGCGGATGATATTCTGGCTGGTCACATATTCGATTTGGCAAAAGATGCCTGGCCGCAAAAATATCCTGATCCTGTCAGGATTCGACTGGCAGAACATCAATTTTTGCGTGGTTGTTTTGCAAAATCACTACGAATTTTACAGGAAATACATTCGGATGATGAGCTGTACCATCGCCAGGTGAATGTGTTGCAGACAAGAATAATGGCATTCAGAGATGCCGGCTATCCAGTTGTTAAACAAATGCATGAATACTTTCGCCAGGGCTATGATTTTTGTTTGCTGGCAAAACTTGTAAAACAGGTTGTTGTTTTATACCAGGAATCCGGATTGTTATCTGAATCGCAAGAACTGACAGACCGATATTTTTCAGATAAGAAAAATTACAATTTCGATTATTTATGGCTTTCGAGTCGTCAGTTGATACTGAAAGGGAACCTGGATAAGGCGTTAACGACGCTGCAAAATGCTTTGAAAGCAATTGAAAGGGACGCTCATCGCAGCGAAGCCGCATTTGTGATGCTGGATATAGCAAAGATTCATGGTATCAGGGGCAATCCGGTAAAAGAAAAAAAGTGCTTGCGAATTGCTGAATATCTTATGCGCAGGGCTAAAAGGGGGTATTTTGAAGGCAAATTATTCCTGTATAAAATTGAAATGGCTCTGGATAGCAAAAACTGGAATGAAGCGATACATTACATAAAAACTGTTTTGTATGATCGTCCTGATGCTGGAAAATACGAACTTGCTGTGGCCGAGTATGCAGGTATGATTCTGGCAAACCGTTGGAACAGCCCAAAGCATTTTTATCAATATGCAGACAGTCTGTTTAAAAACATTCGTCTGATTCCGGGTGAAATGATACTAAAGATTTATCACTCTTTGGACAGGTTAACTGTCAGCCGGAATTCAGAAAAAACCCGGAGTATAATGAATGAATTACAATCAATGTTTTCAGAAAGTATTCTGGTTTCAGATGATTTGGATAAGGGACAGGATTGTTTTTCATTGACCGATTCGGCAGTGACTGACTATTTACGTATTGGATATAGTGAACCCGATCACCGCAATCAATTACTGATCAGGGGGGAAGAGATTACTCATAACGGCGCCGGTGTCTGGAAAGAGACAATGTTTGACAAGTTTTTTTCAGATTTGATGTCAGTTGAATCTGAAGGACAGTTTATAAAGTCTTTAAAAACGTTTTTTCAGGTTCAATATCGAATTGAATCAGGTGTTTTTTTGATAAAAAAGAATGATGCATGGCAATGGAATCTCAGGTGGGGTGACGACATACGGCTTTCTGAACAGAGGTCACTTATTCGTTGGATTGAACAGACCCTAGCGTTTAAAAAAAGCATAACAGAATTATCGGACAACTGGACAGCATTTGGATTTCCGCCAATAACGGCCGCAAACGGCGTCTTATTGTTGAAAAAATCACCAAATACAATTTCAGGCAATATTAATGAGCAAATACATTCTTTAACAGGATTAATTGAATTGGTTCGGCAAATGCTTGAATTCCAATCAGCCATGCCAGTTAATCGACTGTTTCCAGTCAATCGGGATTACGCAGACAGAATCATTGGCAACTCATCTGAAATGAAAAAAATGCGCGATACTGTCAGGACAATTGCTGATAGTCCGACCACAGTTCATATCCATGGTGAAACCGGAACAGGCAAGGAATTAATAGCCCGGGCGATTCACTTTTGCAGCAAAAGAAAACATTATCCATTTGTTGCTTTCAATTGCGCAACCAGTTCAGAAACTTTAATTGAAAGCGAGTTGTTTGGGCATAAGCGAGGGGCATTTACCGGTGCGGTTGAAACACGAAAGGGTATTTTTCAATCTGCCCAGGGGGGTACAGTTTTTCTGGATGAAATTTCTGATTTGCCGGCGCCCTTGCAGGCTAAATTATTACGTGTTTTGCAGGAAAGAACTGTCAGGCCTTTGGGTAGTGATCTGGATATAAAGATAGATGTCAGGATTATCTCAGCTACACACAGAAACCTTTCAGAGGAAGTGCAAAAAGGCAATTTCAGAAGTGATTTGTACTATCGTCTGGTGGTTGTAAATTTGAACGCGCCGCCGTTACGATCCCGACCCCGGGACATTGTAATGCTTGCCGAGCATTTTTTGTCTGAAGCCATGGAAAAAATCAACCGTCCGGGTATCCGTTTGAAAGGCAGCGCTCATAAGTGGTTGGTAAACAGATACTGGCACGGGAACGTACGCGAACTGCAAAATTTGATGGAAGTTGCTGTTAATTTTGATCCATCAACAGGTATTATATCTGCGTCTGATTTATCGGGATGGACACAGTCGTTCAATGAGTTATCAGAGTTTACGTTGGCCGAAGCTACTCAGCGCTACCAGTTTGATCTGATTAAAAGGGTACTTGACAGCCACCACGGAAATATTAGTAAAAGTGCCGTAAAATTAGGTATTTCAAGGCAGACACTGATGAAAAAAATGAAAATGATGGATAAACTTGCGTGTGATATCGAATAATGACAGAATACAGTTTTTCCGGGAGAGGGAATGAAATCGTTTGGATTGACAGATACAGGCTGTAAAAGATCGGTTAACCAGGATGCATTTTACATTGACCAGAACATTCCAATGTTTATGGTTGCTGATGGAATGGGCGGACATCAAGCAGGTGAATTGGCCAGCCGTCTGGCGATACGTTCGGTAATTGATTTTCTGGAGAAGCAATTTACTTTAGAAGACAGCGAACAAAACGTTGAAGAAGCATTATTGATTGAAACGGAACTGTGCCGGTCTGCTGTTATATATGCAAACAATGAATTGCAGAAAACTGCTGTGGATCATCCCGAGTTATCCGGTATGGGCACAACAATAGATGTTTTAAAGGTGATCAGTGGATATGGTATTATATGTCATGTGGGCGATTCCAGAGTATACCGGATTTCCAACGGGGTTATCACGCAGTTAACTAAAGATCACACTCAAATTCAGGAAATGATAGATCAGCAGAAGATATCCCTGCAGCAAGCGAAATCATCTACTATAAACAATGTTATAACGCGTGCTTTGGGTGGGGCTGAGGATGTTGAAGTTGATACCCTGGTTGTGCCGATACGTAAGAACGATGTGTTTCTTTTATGTACGGACGGATTGAGTTCGCTGATGGAGGATTGGGAGATATTCGAAGAATACGGTATGTGCGATAATAATCTTGAAAATACAGTAAAAGGTTTTATTCAAACTGCTCTGGAAAGAGGCGCTCCAGACAATGTTACAGTTGTTATCACCGGACCTGCTTCTGAAAAAGATGCAGTATCTCACCATGAAGAGTTGTTGAATAATGAATTGTTACGAAGTATTCCAGGCCTAACCTACCTGGATTGAGCAGTAAAAACACAGGAAAATTTATGAAATTGAATCGTCAGCAGGAATTGGCAGTGCGGCATGTTGATGGTCCAATACTGGTTCTGGCAGGCGCTGGAAGTGGTAAAACACGGGTCATTGTTAAGCGGATTGCAAATTTGATAACAGATGCAGGGATATATCCCTGGCATATTCTGGCTATTACATTTACCAATAAAGCGGCGAATGAAATGAAAACCAGACTGGAAACAATGCTTCAGGAATCTGATTCACGCAAAATTACCGTGGGTACATTTCATTCTGTTTGCACCAGAATTTTGCGATTTGAGCACAATGCTCTGAAACTGTCCAGGAATTTTTCGATAGCTGATGAAGCGAATCAGTTGACTCGAATAAAAAGAGCCCTGAAAGAGACCGGCGCGAATCCGGACATTCTGACTCCCAAGCTATTGATATCAAAGATAAGCAGAGCGAAAAATCAATTTGAAACGCCTGAAACATGGCAGAACAAATCAGGGTATAATCCGTTTAACAAAACCTTTGCTGAAATTTTTCAGCTTTATCAGCAGGGACTCAAAGCGGATCAATCTCTTGATTTTGATGACCTGATTACCGAAACTGTTCGCCTGTTTCAAAACGAACCCCATATTTTGAGCAAGTATCAGGACAAATACAGATATATTCTTATTGATGAATATCAGGACACTAACAATGCACAATACATGTTCGTCAAATTGTTAAGTGGTCGATACCGGAATGTAATGGCGGTGGGTGATGATGATCAGTCTATTTATCAATGGCGCGGCGCTGAAATTTCCAACATAATCAATTTTCACAAAGATTTTCCGGGAGCGAAAACGATTAAGCTGGAGCAAAACTATCGTTCAACGCAGATTATTTTGACAGCCGCTTCCGCATTGATGCGGCATAACAAAAAACGAAATCCAAAAACATTGTGGACAGATATTCAGGGTGGCGAACTGATCCATCTGGAAACCTGGCTGAACGACAAGGAAGAAGCCCGGGCAATTTGCAGAAACATAACAAATAAGGTCAACTCAGGTTTTAGAAAATATAGTGATTACGCGGTGTTGTATCGAGTGAATGCTCAGTCACGCGTTCTTGAAGAAGCGTTTCAGTCGCAGAAAATTCCGTATCGTGTTGTCGGCAACACCAGTTTTTTCAAACGCAAGGAAGTAAAAGATTTGCTGGCTTACATTCGTCTGGTGTTGAACACGGGTGATTCAGTTTCCTGCAGAAGAATCCTGAATGTTCCGCGTAGAGGAATTGGCAAGACTACTTTGAATGATCTTGAAGAAGTTGCAGTTAGAAACGGGACAGATTTGTTTTCTTCAATAGGTCTGCTGCTTCAGACGAATCAGTTAAACTCCAGAAAACACCAGTCTCTTGAAGCATTTGTAAGTTTGATTAACGCATTGAAAAAAATAGATCAGGAGAATAATGCGGAAGATGTTGTCAGACATTTATTGCAAATGACTGGGTACCGGGAATCATTTGTGATCCACGCATCTGCTGAAGCAAAAGCATCGATTGAAATTATTGATGAGTTTGTTAATACCGTGGCGGATTATGTGGTTCACGGTGATGGTTCCTTGTCAGGTTTTGCTGATTATTTATCGTTATACAGCGATGATGAAGACGGGGATTTGGGCGCTGATACGAATCAGGTTCAGCTTATGACACTGCATAATGCGAAAGGTCTTGAGTTTACCGGTGTATTTATTGCGGGTCTTGAAGAAGAACTGTGTCCGTTGATTCGGAACAATAAAGAGTCTTTATCCGCTGAGTTGCTGGAAGAAGAAAGACGTCTTTTATATGTCGGTATGACAAGGGCACGTCAGGAACTGCACCTGTATAATGCGGAGAGACGGTTTTTATATGGCAGAGAGATGGTTCGCCAACCATCCCGATTTTTGTATGAAATTCCTTCTGAAAGTCTTAAGCAGGTGGATCATGCCCGGGATATGATGCAAAAAACCAAATCAAACCCTGCTGCGGCAAGAAAAAGTTTTAATTCGGGTGATCGGGTGCTGCATGCGACCTGGGGGACTGGAACAGTTGTTGATTGTTCCGGTGATGGGCCGACAGCCAAAGTTGTTATCAATTTTGATCGTGGACTGAAAAAGAAACTTCTTGCGGGTCCGGCGAATCTGGTTCATTTAAACAGAAACATTTCACGAATCAAAACATAGAAACATAGCATTAAAAAAAAAAGAAGCTCCCGGTAAATGACGGTGAAGCGGTTTGAAAAAACCGACCGGGAGCTTCAGAAAAACGTCGGATCAGTCAGTGGCGCCGTTTTCGGAACGATTGGAATTTGGTGAGAGAAATTCGATATCTTTTACAAGAATTTCAACGGAACTGCGTTTGTTGCCATCATCCGTTTCCCAGCTTCTTTGTTTAAGACTTCCCGAAACACCAATTCTGGAACCTTTGTTAAGATACTCCACGCACAATTGTGCCAGGGAGCCGAACGCAACGCATTTAAACCAGTGAGGAATTGTTTCGCGATTGCCATTGATCAGACGCATTTCGTTATGCGCAAGACTGAAATTGGCAATGCTGACGCCGTTTTCTGTTGTTTTCAACTCGGGGTCCTGACCGAGTCGTCCAATAATAGTAACTGTATTAATCATAGTGTCTCCTTGATAAGGTTGCAGGGTTTACAAATATGGAAATCGGATAATCCTTTTTCCTGTGTTTCATCAAACGTTGTTTCGGATACATAAAGATGATTCTCAAGTAGTTGAAGAGTGCGATAGCTTATACCTTGAACTTTAAGCAGATCATGTATTGCTCGGAAACCGCCGCGCCGATTCCGTTCCATAACAATTCTTGTTGCCAGCGAAGGCCCTATTCCGGGTATACGCTGCAATTCAATCTGAGTGGCTGAGTTCAGATCGGTTCGTTGTGTTGTGTTTGAAAGGGCAGGAATCAGAATTGCTGTTACAGTTGTAAAGAGTATTACTGGTAATGCCATCGCTTTTTTCATTGTGTTAAACCTCCGAAAGCAGTTGCCTGTCAGATAGGCAATACATGTGCCAGACAATTTCTGTATTGATTAACCGTTTGAAAAATATAACTATTTGTTTACAATCAAGGCCAATCCATGGTGGGCATTATTCAGAATCGGCAGTAATAATCTGATCGAAAATATACGGGTGCCTTAAACGAATCCGGTTACAACTGTTTGAAAATAAAAGGGGAACTATGACATTATTAAAGAATACTCAGGTGTTAAGAAATGAATATCAGTTTTTGATATCCGCATTGGTTTTAATGCCAAGAGTCAGTTTGGAGGTTTTGTTATGTTTCAACTTGTAGTATCCAAGTCCGGCAACCATTGCTGCATTATCTGTGCATAGTTTGGGTGATGGCACATACAGTTCAAGATTGTGTTTAGCCGACATTTGATGGAATGCCTGTCGCAATCCCTGATTTGATGCCACACCTCCCACAACAGCCAAAGTATCAAGGTTGAATTTTGTCAGGGCCTGCAATGTTTTGGTCACCAGCACTTCAATGACAGCATTTTGAAACGCTGCGGCAATTTCTGAAGCGGCTGTATGGGGGTGGTGTTTACGGTAATACATGATAGCAGTTTTCAGGCCTGAAAAACTGAAATTAAAGTCATTACTGTTCATCATTGGTCTTGGGAATACGATATCTGTGGCTGGTGATTCCAGTGCAAGCCGATCAATAATTGGTCCGCCAGGGTATCCGTACCCCAGTAATTTGGCGACTTTGTCGAATGCTTCTCCTGCCGCATCATCCAGTGTTTGTCCGATACGATGAATGTTACCTTCAGAATCAAACCGTAGCAGTGAGGTGTGGCCACCAGAGACAACCAGTGCAATGTGCGGTGTCCCATATCGCATACCTGCCAGGCAGGCCGAAAAAGCGTGTGCTTCGATGTGATGGATACCGATAAGCGGTTTTTTATGCAGAAAAGCCAGTGTTTTTGCTGCGGTCAGACCAACGATCAGGGAGCCGGCCAAACCGGGTTGATGAGTTACGGCAATACCATCAATATCTTTCCAGGTGCAACCGGACTTATCAAAACTGTGGTTAATCACAGGAAGGATATGTTCCAGGTGTTTTCTGGCTGCAATTTCCGGCACGACACCGCCGAACTTGCGATGATATTTTTCTTGTCCGGCAATGACAATCGACAGCACCTGATTGCCGTCTTTGACAATCGATGCGCTGCAATCATCGCAGGATGATTCAATTCCCAGAATGATCATTGGTCAGACTCCTGAACAGGTCATTGAAGCGTGAGTCGGCAGTAAAAACAAGTGTGCGCCTGTTTTCTGATGTCATATCCCAGACAAAGTCAATTTGCAGTGGTATTTCGTGCAGCTTTGGTATTATTAACTGAGGCCATTCTATCAATGTGATGCAGTGTCCTGCAATCAGATCCATCAATTCAATATCTTCCAACTCCTCTTCGCTGTTAATGCGATACAAATCAATATGATACAGAGGAATGCGAGCTTCATAGCAGTTAATCAGTGTAAATGAAGGACTGTTTACTATGATAGAGTCAGAAACACCCAGCCCTTTAGCAACTCCTTGAACAAAGCACGTCTTGCCGCTACCCAAATCACCGAAAAGAGGAATGCAATCACCGGGACGAAGCCATGCGCTGCATATCTTGCCGATATTCTGTGTTTGTTCAGGACTAAATGATTGAATGACTTTTTTTTTCATTGAGCAAATACAAAACCGGCAAATCCTTACAAAAGGTTTTACCGGTAAAGCTTATTTACGAATCTGTCAGATATCCAGTCAAACGAATCTATTCGTTCAGCTTTTCTTTCAGATAGTTTACGGCATCTTTAACAACATTCATTTTTTCTGCATCTTCATCCGGAATCTCAACATCAAATTCCTGTTCAAATGCCATAACC
The DNA here is from genome assembly GCA_003558985.1 of candidate division CSSED10-310 bacterium. Classification (GTDB taxonomy): domain Bacteria; phylum CSSED10-310; class CSSED10-310; order CSSED10-310; family CSSED10-310; genus CSSED10-310. The sequence goes on along the minus strand of PWNJ01000156.1, from coordinate 11,428 downwards.
AGTTCAACAGTATCAAGTGAATCTGCATTCAGATCATCTGTAAACGAGGCTTCCGGAGTAACTTCGGAAAGCTCCACACCCAATTGATCAGCAACAACTTTTTTTACTCTCTCTTCTATAGTCATTTTCAGCTCCTCTCTGAATAATTATCCTCGCGCGTCAGACACCAGTTTAAATTTCTGACGCATAAAAATCAATACATTTCTTTATATCAGACACATTTGAAACAGACAAACGTTTTACATTCGGAGCAATGCGCTTGGCCAGGTTTGTCAAAACACTGCCAGGACCGATTTCCAGAAACAGTTCAATCCCCTGGTCAACCATGAATGTAACAGAGTCAGTCCATTTTACTGGTTTGGTAATTTGCTGCACAAGTGCATTCCGTATAGCATCCGGTGAATTTTGCATATGTGTGCCGCTGACATTGCATATTACGGGCAATGACAACGATTTGACCTCCGCAGATGATAAAGCTGTCTGCATATCGGTTGCCGCCGGTTCCATCAGTGGACAATGGAATGGTGCGCTCACCGGCAAAAGAACGCATTTTCTTGCACCGTTGTCTTTGGCCAGAGTAATTGCGCGCTCCACCGCGGTTTTGTGGCCTGAAATCACAGTTTGTCCTGGAGCATTAAAATTGGCGGGTGTAACGATTTCATCCTGAGCGGCTTTTTCGCATATTTCCTGAATGACATCATCGGTCAATCCGATGACAGCAGCCATTGCTCCGGTTCCCGTTGGTGTTGCGTTCTGCATGGCTTCACCCCGCAGACGGACAAGTTTCAGAGCAGTGTCCAGACTGATCGCTTCTGCAAACCATAACGCCGTATATTCACCCAGACTATGCCCGGCAGTACAAACAACATCGATATCAAGCATTTCTTTGACTGCCAATGCGGTTGCAGCCGATGTTGCCAGAAGCGCCGGCTGTGTATTGGCTGTCAGGTTCAGAGTTTCCTGCGGACCATTGAAACATAGTTCAGACAAGGACAACCCCAAAGTCTTATCTGCAATGGCATACACGTCCTGGGCAACGGGATAGCGCTGATATACTTCTTGTCCCATGCCGACTATTTGTGATCCCTGACCCGGGAAAAGCACAGCAGTTTTCATGGCAAAATCTCCTTTAGCAGTTTAGAAATTGTTAATACCTGATTGGATTAATGTGTTTTCGATTACTTCTGCAAGATTGGATTTCATGCATTTTATGGCTAGTTTTGCAGCATTCCGCAACTCGGTAACGGAGGCCTGGCCATGACAGACAATACCTGTTCCTTTGGTACCCAACAGAATGGCGCCACCATAATCATGGGTTCTGAAATGCCTGGTTACATTCTTTACTGTTTCGTTCGAGTTTTGATTCAGCAGCGTTTTTATAAAAAACGACACCAGCTTTTCAGATGACTTGATAAGAATATTGCCGGTGATGCCGTCAGTTATTACGACATCGGCCATGCCGTCCCAGATTGAACTGCCTTCGATGTTTCCAACAAACTCCGGCAGATGTTGTTTCATCAGGTTATGTGTATCGATGAGTCGCTGGTCGCCTTTTGATGATTCGGAGCCTATATTTAGCAATGCAACCCGAGGTTTTTTGATTCCCAGCAATTGAGTTGCTGTAGCTGATGTCATAATGGCATAGTGGAGCAGATCAACAGGGTTACTTTGCACGGACGCCCCCGCGTCCGACAGTAAAAAATGTCCTCCGCCAAACGATGGGATCATCTGACAAAGACATAAACGCTGAATACCCGGCATCATGCCCCAGTGGGTTTTTGCTGCCAGTACGGTTGCTCCGGTATGGCCCGGGCTTATTACAGCGCGGTGTTTGTAACATGCAGTTTCCCGCATGGCAACATGAATGGATGCATTTTCTTTTTGCATCAAAGCGTTTTGGGGGAGTTCGTTCATTGTAACCCATTCGTTTGAGTTGACAATACGAACACCCGGTCGGTTTCCAAAACCGGCGTTTTCAATATGGGTTTTCAACAGTTTATTGTTGCCTACAAGACAGATGTTGACCGATGTATCAGAAAAAAAAGTAATTCCGGCATCAGCAACAACTTCAAATCCCCGTTCAGCGCTTGCGGTATCGAACCAAACTTCCACAATACATACTCAGAGGATGCTATTCCTCTTTGATGTCAAGAACGGATTCGTTTTTATACATTCCGCAAGACGGGCAGACCCGGTGCGGCATTTTGGGAGACTGGCAATGGGGACATATTGAAAGATTGGCTGTCTTCAATCCTTTGTTTGCGTGTCCCATTTTTACTTTTGAATGTGTTTTTCGTCTTTTTGGTACAGGCACTTTGATTACCTCACTTTTTAAAATAATTTTTCAGTTTCGACAAGCGGGGATCAACCACGCGGCGATCACATCCACACTCTTTTTTATTCAGATCCTGACCACAATTTGAACACAGGCCTTTACAACTATCAGAACATAGCGCTTTCATCGGGATTTGTAAAATCAATTGTTCAGTAAAGACCTTATACATATCAATGTATTCTTCCACTATCTCATCAGGCTCATCAACAGGATTATTGGAAGTATAAGTACTGCCGGATGGCGCTTTACTGCTATCGACATAACGCAGCAAAACCTGTGTTTTTACCGGCAGATGAAATTCTTCAAGACATCTGTCACACGAAGCAATCCAGACGCTTTGCAGTTCACCTGATAAAATATACTGGCCTGAGATACGCTGCAAAATTCCTTTGAAAGACAAACCATCAGCGATGCGGTTATTGTCAACCTGGAGTTCGAATTCTTCTTTTGCAAGAGTGACATTGAGTGTCAGCCCTTCATCAGTTATTTCGTTCAAAAAAATCTTTTTATAATCCAATTGCTTAAACTCCCGTTTAATTACGTTCAGACAAACCGAACCGGGGAGACTTTAAAACTGAAACACGACATTGTCAAGGCGCTGTTATGCTTTTGGCAGTTATAACTCAGTTTTGACAAAACACATTAGAAAAACCTGTGATAATTGATTATGATAACCGGAGTGATATTGATTTCAAGGAGGTTGATTATGTTAAAGCTGGAGAATAGAGTCATTCTGGTGACCGGGGCTGCGCGAGGGATTGGATTGGCGATAGCCAGGCGTAGTTTGTTGGAGGGCGCCCGGGTTGTTATGATTGATTTGAACATGGATGATTTCGAGTCTGCCAGGGAATTGCTTCATGAGCATGAATCCCGGATGGTTCTCAAGGCCTGTGATGTCTCGAACGAGGATTGTGTCAAGGAATTGTTTGTTGAGCTTAAAGACAGCATTGGCGCTCTGGATGGTTTGGTTAACAATGCCGGAATTACAAGAGACAATTTGTTTATGCGTATGTCTATGGAGCAATGGCAATCAGTGATAAATGTCAATTTGACCGGAACATTTTTAATGTCACGATATGCGTGCAATATGCTTCGCAAATCATCTGCCGGCAGAATTGTCAATTTATCCAGCGTAGCAGCCAATGGCAATCCCGGACAGGCAAATTATGCCGCATCGAAAGCGGGAGTCATCGGATTGACGAAAACTCTTGCGCTTGAACTGGCTCGATACAAAATCACAGCCAATGCAGTTGCACCAGGATTTATTGAGACTGATATGACTCGGGCCATACCGGATAAAGCTCGCGAAGCATGGATTTCCCAAATACCTGCCGGCAGGGTAGGCCAACCGGAAGATATAGCTGATGCGGTTGTGTTTTTGTTAAGTGATGCTGCGGCGTATATTACCGGTACCGTTATTGGTGTTGACGGCGGTTTGGGATTATAACCATATTCGGGAATATAAAAATACAAACATGAGCAAAGCAGAAGCTGACAGTGTAATAGAATCCTATGATGAGCTTTCCAGCAGTCTGGAACGTCTGTCCAATCATTTTCAGAAATACAGGCAGCTTGTGGAAAGAAATGTGCCCGAACTTCGACAAAGACTGGCTGACGAAGGTATGACCGGGCAAGTCCATTTATGGCGCAAATCGCACAGCTATCTAAATCAAATGGCTGCCGTTGCTTCAGTAGCAAGGAATGCAGTTGAAACCCGAAAATTCATCGGCACCTATTATGTCCTTCAAATGCTTCATTTGCATTTTGTCAGCACGGAATCACTCAGGCGTGATTATCATACCAATGTCGATCGAGATAAGCTGTTTCGACATATTTTGTACCGTTTGAGACTTCAAAGAAGGGAACTTGTATCGGTTTATCTGACTAATCTGATACATGTATTTGACAATTCGATAAGTCTGGAAGGTGTTGCAATTTGCAATGTTGGAATGATCATGGATCAGGAAGATCTGGATGTTGCCGTATTTGCTTCATCCAAAGTAGATAAAAAACGCTGGAATACAGTGATTGGTCAGGTTTCTAACGAGTTTATGAAGTATTCATCGAAAATGCATTATTATTTGGCAGAACTGGTTGCAAACAACTCCTATCTGACGACCATATCGGATTTTTCGGAATATTTGAGTAAAGATATCAGCAATTACGTACTTATTTCGGAATTGCTGGCCAGCGAGTATCTTTTGGGCGATGAATCATTAATGCCTCAAATAGAGGAGCAGATAATAAACAGATTCTATTATGATAAAGGCAACCGGTATTATCATGAGGCCTATTTACGGGGATTGATGGCCGAACTGCAGCATCAGAGTCATCGCAAAATCGACAATCGCTGGGTCAGTCCCAAAAATGATGCATTACGTCTGATTCATAATGCGGTCAGTCTGTTGAAAACGATTTATGGTATTCATGAGCATGGTTCCAGAGATACGCTGGACAGTCTTCAGGTTCGGGATACGGCCAGCAAGCGATTGTATGCAAAACTGCAGCGATCTTTCAATTTTTTCGAGATGTTTCTGCACCTGCATCAACTGCTTATTTCCATAGAGGACCGTTTTGATTCATCTGATCCCATCAATATCGAGAATCTGGATCTGGTGGCTGAAGTGATGGGTTATGAGGCAATGGGTACGGTGCGGTCAGGCACGCGACTATTGGTTCATTACTATGAAGAGCTGGAAATGCTGTCGGAAATGCTTGATGAAATCATGGCCAAAGTGAATGATCACTTGAAAAAAATCACAATTTTTAATGATCTTTTAAGGAACAAAACTCCGCAAGACCTTGATATCCAATGGACTGACAGTTTAATACGAAATCTGTTTTTTGCAATACGACAGTTCAGGGGAGTCCGGTATTGGGATGATATTCTTCAATTGATGGCTGAGGAGGACGGCCGACGACTGGTGTCACTTGTGGAATCAATAGAGGACCTGGCATCATATCGTCGTTTGGCTGTGTTTCGGCGGCTTGTTGAGATGATCGCATTTGATATGGATTCAATCATAATAATGGCGGTCATGTTCGACAAATTTATTAATTTCAAGGCCTCACTGAATTATTCCCTTGAACTCAATACCTTGCTGCTGGAATTGCTGAAAAATGACCCGATCCGCGTTGAAGCTCTGACAGCGCTGGTATTCAGTCACCCGGTTAATGTGACACATTTTTTGATACAACTGAAGCAGGAACAACTATCCTGCCTGGAAACTATGGTTGAACAAATTCAAGCGCTGGATAAGACTGTTGAGAAACAGAAAAGTGTCTTTATAAAGCTGTGCGATTTGCTATCTGTTTCATCCAATAACTATCGCAGATTCTTTTCAAAAGTCGTCGAGTCCAGGCCGGAAATTGTCACTCATATTGATGATATGAATTATCTTGACAGAGTCAGACAATTGCTTTGGGCTGGATTGAGTGATGCAGAAAGCCCTGAAGACTTGAAAAAGCGATTAATTGTGTTTTATCAGTTTGGTTTTTGCCGATGCGGGCTGGAAGCATTAAACAGACCGGGTGATCTTGAAACATTTTACCGAATGTATCATGCCTTTTTCAGACGATATTTCAGATGGCTTTATCGGGCAGCGCAATGGAGCGTAGAAAAAAAGCACATATATCCTTACCTGAACCGAGCTTTGGACGATGATGATCAACCGGTGGCTATATTTTGTACGGGGGGATATGCTCGTGAAGAGGCATTTGAAAATGATATTGATCTGTTTGTGCTGTGTGACAGCCAGGATGAAAATTTTTTGCGTTACGCATCATCCATTATCAATGATATTAACAGAGAGTTGAATCGACAGGGTGTTCTGACGCATCACCGGTTTGCCGAAGTGTTCAACCGGTTTGTCATTCCAACTGAAATGCTTGCAGAGCGTTTTGATAAACCGGATGAAAACGATTTTATCGACTGGGCGCAATTGCTGGGAGCAAGAATGCTTGTGGGCAATCAGTTATATGACCGGTTTTTGTCGAATCTGCTGGAAAAGAAATTGTTTTCCAATCCCCGACGTTTTATTGAATGTCTGATACGTGAAATAAAAGATCGCCGGGAAAACTACAAAAAAATGAAAACGCGTCCGGTAAACGTCAAAGAAAATCCGGGCGGTTTACGGGACATCCAGCTTATTTTACAAGCTGCACAGGCCTATATAGGTAATCGTGAGCTGGATATCTGGAAAACATTTGAAGCCCTGACTGAAGAACTGCCGACTCTTGCCGGTGAGTTTAAAGTCCTTGAAAGGACATACCGATTTCTTCGAACATTCAAGGATATGTATTATCTGAGTCTTTCGGCTGAGGATGATATGATTCGAGACAGACTCATTTTTGTTTCAGAACAAATGGGTATCGATTCAGTTGAGGATGATAACTCCAATGGTTCAGCGCCCCGGTTGATCAACATTTACAAAAGTCATCGGTACCGAGCGCGACAGGCGGTGAATTCCATCGGAGACTATTTGCTTAAAAATACGGCGCCGGACGAATGAAACATTTAAACACTGGCCTTGAAACATATCTGGAAACACTGGTTTCCAATTTGATTGACGAGTATTCTGAGCCATATGTGCTGTTTGCATTAAAAAAAATAAGTGATCGACAACTGCTTTTCGTATCATTTGATGGCTATTCATTTCCGGATGATCCGGTATTAAAAATGCTGGAACTGGTTAATCAGGATTTGGAAGCGGCGTTATTTGATTCTGAGTGGCGAATATTGGACAAGGACGAATTGAAATCAGTTGTCCAGTGGTTACTGGACAGATTTTTTAAAAAAGATGGTCACAACGGTGGTAATGATTGACCCTGAAGATCGAGTTTGGTAGTTTCGCAATGTGTTATTGACGGTCTGTTGATTTGCCGGGGGAGAGGTCGTGTTTCGCAATCTGGTTCTGACAATGTTTGTTTTATTGTTCTGTTTTACGCTGGTCAGCGTAGCTGCGGACTTCGAAACAGCCAACCGAATCTGGCAGGATCGTTCCCAGGGTATTCTTGATCTGAATCTGGTCGCTATTGATGTTGATAATACCGGACGAAGAATTTTGAGCGCCTCTGAAAACAGGGTATATTTGTCTGAGGACGCCGGCAGGACCTGGCGTCTGGTGTTCTACCCTCAGGCAGACCGTCGTCTGGATATCATCCAGGTAGTCGAAATACCTGAAGAAGACGAGATTGTTTTTGAGCCGCTGGAGGAAGAAGAACCTTTTGATCGAACAGATTATGATGTTGATGAGCTGTTTGAGCGCGGTATTCTTGAATTTGGAGAAGATTTTGATTCGATATCCGATGATGAACTTCAAAGACGACTTGAGGATGCCGGTCTTATTGAGACACCTGATATAGATGACGTTTTTGAGTTTGACGATGATGACGACGAACTGCCGGAAACGATAGAAATCATTGAAGATACAGATGAATATCATGAGGTGCTGATTAACAGCATTCAGTGGGATCCCGCGCTCTCCCGGTATGCCTATATAGGAACCTCCCATGGTTTGTACAAGACGTCAGATTTCGGCAGATCGTGGCGCCGGATGACAGTGACCGGATTCTATGAATATGAGCCGGTTTACTCAATCGCGGCGCTTTCGCCCAACAGCGCTCTTATCATTGCAATGGAAGAAGGATTATATATCTCGTACGATAGAGGATCATCATTTGAAGAGTTGCATGGTATTCCATCAGGTCAGCATTATCATTACGTAAAACCCGATTTGTACAGGCCTGGGTCTTTTGCTGCCATGTCGGAACATGATTTATATTTATGCCGTATTCCGGAGTATGAATATGCTGTGATTGCTGAAGAAATACCCATACCTCACGATACGCATTCTATACAGAAAACCCAAAGCGGACAGGTATTTGTGGTGCAATCAACTGCTTTGAACAGACTGACAGAGGGAAACATCTGGGCATCGGTTAATGCTTCGGAGTTAATGATTGCTAATACTCGAGCAATCATATCGGCTGAAGATGTTCTGTTTATTGCTACTAACCGGGGTGTTTATCTTTGGAATGAAACGACTGATTCAGGCCGTTTTTATAACATGGGGTTGACGGATTTTGATGTTCGGGATATCGCAGTCAACCCTGCAGAACCTTATGAAGCATGGATTGCCACGGCTTCGGGCGCTTATGTGCTGGCTTCTGAAGAACCCATGCCAGATATCATACCAATACACTTTTTGCCAGACGAGTTTCCATCTCTGGAAGACCTTATAAAATCTTCACTATATGCAGCACATATTAATACTCAGCGTGACAAACAATGGTTTGATCAGGCCCAGAGAAGCACTCTGTTTCCCCGGGTTGATTTTACATGGGACTTTGCAGCCCGCCAGCGCGAACAATTTACAAGAACTTCCGTAGTCAGCATATCCGGTGGTCAAGCCTATACCGGTCCATTCAGAGACCGTCATGCCCTGGCTGATCGTGAACGTTTCAGAATTCAGTTACGATTGAACTGGAGTCCGAACCGGGCGATTTTCAATCGTGATGAGATTTCGATTCAGCAGCGTTTGCGAAGCGAGGTTACACGCCGAAACAATACTATAAATGATGTCAGACGTTTGTATACCCGTCTGGCGCAGTTGTATTACGAAAAACAGGGAATTATGGATGTTCAGGGTCAAATCGACCAGTTAATACGAATTCAGCAAACTCAAGCACAACTGGATGCCCTGACCGGACATTCATTTGATATTTTATCAAAACACTGACACCCTGCAGATAAAGGGAGGGGTAATAATGAAACGAGTATTTCCGATAATAATTATCATCATGGCGCTGGTGGTCATGACACCGTGTTACGCAGATACGCTGGTTAACATTAACACGGCTACCGTTATGGAACTTCAGACACTGCCCGGCATTGGTCCAAGTCTTGCCCAGGCAATTGTTGATTACCGGCAGTCCAGCGGACCGTTTCGTACTATACAGGATTTAATGAATGTTCCCCGAATTGGGCAGGCCACGCTTAACAATCTAACTCCGTTTATAACAGTGGACACCGTTTCAACACCTGTTCCGGAGCCCACGGCTATTCCTGATACTACTCCTCTGCCACCCACTCCCACACCCACACCGGAGCCGTCTGTTGAAGAGGTGATGGCGTTGTTTGAGTCTGAACCATCTATCCGTGATGTTCAGCTTGCGGCAGTTCGGTTTGCCGAGATTGACGCATATCAATTTGAGATGTGGCGTCGTAAAGTCAAGGAACAGGGGTTATGGCCAGATTCAGTTCAGTTTACCATCACTCACAAGACGGACGATGATCGCGACTATACGCGAGCTTCCACAGTCAGTCTGGTTGGCGGGACAGCGTATGTAGGCCCGGACAGGGAAACCTGGCGATACAAGACGGATTATGATTTTACCTATCAGTTACGAGTGCGCTGGTCGTTGCAGGACTACTGTTTTAACAGTGATATGCTGCGAGTCAGCACTGAGACGGAACGTCAGGTAAGATTTCGACAGCGTGTAATTGAGGATATAACGCGTCTTTATTATGATCGCCGCCGCCTTCAGGTTGAGCTAGCGCTCCAGCCTGATGTGCAGACAATGGCTCAGGTTCGGCGTCAACTGCAGTTGGAAGAATTGACAGCCGCCATTGACGGTATGACAGGTGGATATTTTTCTGATGCGCTAAAAAAAATTGATACTCAACGATGAGGTATCTTATGAAAAACAAATCTGTTTATTTAGTGTTCAGTACTTTTTGCTTGAGCGTACTGGTGTTTCTGGCCGGATGCACTCAGGATATAGATTCCGACTTTCAGCAGGATCAGGGACATGTTACTGTTCTTCCCAATACACTGGCTCATGATCTGAATTTTCCCTGGGGTATTGAGTTTGTTTCAAATACCGATCCGGATGGTGTTGGACCCGGCAGTGTTGTCGGAGCCGGCAATCTGCTTGTTGCCAACCGCGGCACATACGGGGATTATGCCAATACCATCACACAGATAAATCCGCACACCGGTCAGATAGATGTTTACAGTCATGCCGGCTTAACGGATTATAACGGAGTTCCGGCGGTTTCAAACCCGTATGATGTCGCGTTTCTGGGACCGTTCGTCTGGATTGCCAACGATGCCCAGGGCCTGGGTTCGATAGCCGTGACTGACCCCAATCCCACAAAACCACCTACAGGTCATACCGGCACCGCCGGTGAACCTGTGCCCGGTCCCGCCGGATCAGGCGTTTTTGGAATGGAGGATTACGGTTTCGTTGTTACTTCTGTTACACCTCCCAACAACGCTGAAAATGTTTCGCCCCGCACCGTCATTGCTGTTGAGTTTTCGCAACCTGTTGATCCCATGACAGTGACATCTGCAATGTTTCAGGTTCGAGTTGATTCCAGTCCGATGTCACCCAATCCACCGCATCCCGAAGGAACCTTTTCGTTTTCACATGATTATCGGCGAGTGGAGTTTGTTTACAACGAGGATCTGGCTGAAAAAACTCGATACAGAATCGTGGTGGACAGACGAATCACCAGCCGGGATGGAGTGCCGCTGAACGGTAATCCCGGTAGCCCCGGTTCAGATAACTTTGTCAGCTATTTTACTGTGTCATATGGTAATCCCCGGGTCATTTGGGTCCGGCCTGAAAATGGCGCGACATGGGTTTCAAAGGATTCCGTTATAGAGGTCGGCTTTTCTGAACCCATTCGCCCGACAACCGTATCGTCCACCGCGTTCATGGTCATGCATCTGGACAGGTCACGGATTTCAGGGGATATTCACGTGTTTGAATGTCAGACAAGAGCCGTCTTTGTGCCGCAGGAACCGCTTGAAGCAGATACTACCTATATGGTTGAAGTAAACTACAGAGTCCGCGATCTGGCAGGAAATCCTCTGGACCAGGTGCCCGGAGGATACCCAATCCCATTTATAAGTTATTTCAGCACCGGCACTCTGGGAATCAAACCGCCTCAGGTATACTCGGCCGAAATACGCGACGATGTTCTGGCGGTCGTGTTTACAAAAGATATTGATCCGGCCAGCCGGCAGGGACAATACCTGACAGTGACGGATTCAGATAACAGTTATGTGCCCGGCACCATTGACT
>PWNJ01000228.1 GCA_003558985.1 candidate division CSSED10-310 bacterium | reverse complement strand
ATACCCGGGGCAGCGTGGGAGCATGCACGGCCAGATATGGTATTACAAAACAGTGGAGGGGCGCTCGCTTGCCGGCGCCCTCATTGGTCGGCAAAAACGTTTTTATATCAACGTGTTAAAACACAAATCATGCGTCCTTATGAGGGCGTGGAGACCACGCCCCTACGGTTTGATGTGAAGGGTGATTTGCAACATTTAGACGCCCGGCCGGGCGTCTCTACATTGGATTTTGGGTTCCATCACAAAACAATCGGAAAACCGCAACCCTTCAGGGTCTTTTCACCTTTTCCCCTGTTCACCCTTTCCCCCCGTCGCCGTCTCGCCGTCTCGGCTACGCCGCAGCCCGGCGTGGCGTGGCGCCACCACCGCCAAATAAATCGCGCTTTTGCCTTCATGCGACGAATAGTAGCTTATCCAGAGTTTTCCATCATGCCATACCGTGCCGGCATAGCTGGTATCGCCGCCGGAAGGCAGGACCATGATTTCATCCAGTGTTCCGTCTTTCAGATTCGGCATACACAGAGCGGTCCGGGCCGGCTCATACAATCGAACAACGGCGATGATCCGTTTGTCCGGCAACTGATGCAACCGCGGGCCGCCGATGCGTTTATCCAGCGGTTCCCATACCCATTCCGTGTATGGTGATCTGGAACGACCAAACAAGGCATCGTGAGGATCACCGCGCAACAGAACAAGCATTGTCCCGTCATCATCGAACAGTATTGACGCTTCATTGTAAAATTTGTCTGTTCCGAACGGAAACAGATCGTCTTTGACAATTTCCCATGTAATACCGTCCTGAGTGCGATACAGGCATCCCCCCATATCCTTGCCGCTATAGCCGATACTGTATCCGTATTGATTGTGCCATGCGACGCTCCATCGCCATGTGTCAATACCGGTCTCACAGGCATGAGGACCCGTAAATTCCTTTCCGTCGGCGGACAGCCATGTCAGGGAACGACGCGGAGTTTTTTCGGATACCGGATAGAACGCAACCGACGCATTGACCATCAGTTGATTGTCAGGCGTGATAGACAGTTGAGCATCGCGAAGGTCTCCACCATCCCACGAAAACAGGGCCACTGATGTCCATTCGACACCGTCTGAAGATTTGAGCACGCGAATATTTCCATTATCTGTTCCGTCCCGGCAGACATGGGTTTGTGCTTCGCGGAATGCGCAATACCATGTGTCGGGAAACCGGGCCAGACCGGTAAACGCGTTGTGTTCGCCTTTGTCCCATATTTTTGTGACTTTCACCAGTTCAAACATGTGTGTCGCCTTATTCGGTTCGGTCGAATCGGTCGCTACTGGCGGCTCAGCCAGAATTAACGGTATTGTAACGAACAATCCAAAAACCATCATAACAGCATTTTTAGCAATTGACACGATGGATCCCCCTGTAATGGTTGAGTGTTTCGGTTTCGTTTTGACTCAGCATTGATCTCCCTTACTCCAAATGAATACTCAGCGCAGGCATTCATGCCGGAGCGTAAAGTATTACATATCGTAATCGTAACAGATGTCACACTCAAGGATTGTTTCTGTGTGTTCCGCTGCAAAATTTGCTTCGCATCCAAAAGAGCATTGCAACCTGTTTTTTGACAATTATTACACATGCTGTTAGACTTGTTTCGAGTCGCTAAGTTGCAGCATTTTGGAGGTAATCCCATGAAAAATATTTTCTGCGTGATGGTTATTTTTCTACTATCCGGTACAGTCTATTCACAAGTTGTTCTTGATACTGAAGTTGTTAATACTGTCAGATATTATTTTCACTCTAATCCAGGCGGATGGACTGAATCAGTTGGATGCAGGATAGGGCTCATGGTAAATACATTTTACAGGTTTTCCAACACATATCCTCATTATTTTAAAACAATGATTGTAGGCAAAGGTTTGATTGAGTTTAATATTAATCAAACTATCGACGGCGGTCAGTTTCCGACGTCAAACATGACTGAGAACAACTGGGTAGCATTGTTGACAGGTTTAAAGATAACATCCCCACAAAACCCTGGTTATTGGTTTCCTGTAAATTTATCCGATCTCGCAGACGAGCAGGAGGATGGTCAATGCACTCCAGATGATTTTTATGCCAGCTCAGGATTAATTCAACGTATCATTGAACATATTCCTCCTGTGGGAACGGTTTTGGAACCAGTGGATGTGACAGATGCTCTCAGGCGCGATCTGTTCGGTGACGGAGCCGATAGCATAACATCGGGATTTTTGATTTCGCCAGCTTACATCCGTAAAACCTATGGTGCAGTTCGTTTTGACAGCGATTCAGTTCGTCTTGAAATCTTTGTTGACACAACCCCGACACCGTTTCCAACCCGAACCCCCACACCGACAGGGACCCCCACGCAGACTCCCACACCGTTCCCCACATGGACACCTCAGCCGACAAATACACCGACCCCAACACCCGAACCTACAACTACGCCCACGCCAGTTGTCACTCCCGGAACAGTTCCAGCCATTGAATTGAGTATGCCATCGCATTACTTCAGACCGGGTGATCTGGCCAGTTGCACCGTTTACGTTTCAAATTATGAATCCGTCAGTTTTACAGATATTCCGCTGTTTGTCGTGCTGGATGTGTATGGTCAATTGTTTTTCGCTCCGTCATTCGAAGGATATTCATGGTACACACTTGATATTCCTCCCGGACAAAGTTCTTTGAAGGTTCTTCCGTCGTTTTTCTGGCCTGATAATGCCGGCATAGCCGACAATATCCACTGGTATGCCGCCATGCTGGATGAAACGATGTCATATCTGATCGGTCAACCGGATGTGTTTACCTTTGGATGGGGGTATTGACGGAGGGCGTACGCCGTATGCCCCTGCGGGTCGCTTCAAGGTTCAATTGTGGCCGGGCGTCTCTACATTGAATTTTGGGTTCCATCACAAAACAATCGGAAAACCGCAGCCCTTCAGGGTCTTTTCACCTTTCCCCTTTTCGCCCTTTCTCCCCATCACCCCACCGCCGCGTCATCCCACCGGGTCCGCGCATTCGGGCTGAGCTCCAAGCGCTACATAAAATATCATTTGCGCATCAGCGGCGGTCACCTGTCCGTCACCATTGCAATCAGCCGCGCAGGCCTGTTCATACGTTGGAGTCATTAACCCCAGCGCTATCATAAACGCCAGTTGCGCATCAGCAGCCGTTATTGTGCCCGATCCATCCACATCACCGGTGTTCAGACAATCGTCCGGCGGCATCAGAAACTCAAGTATTCGTTCCATTAACGCTTTTCGGTGCTCCGCCGCGAAAATCGTTTCCAGCGGCATTCCCATCGTCACAACCCGAAAATCACCCTCATACGCAACCGCTGCAACATGCGATGTGTTCTGATACGTCAGAATACCAACGGAACCGTTCACCGGAAAAAACCCGTCCGGATACTCAACCCCGTATATCTGATACAAATCATAGTCAAACTGCATGATGTCCAGTCCGTCAGCAATACTGCCCGAAACCGGCACAAGCGTATCCGATTCGGCATCATCCACGTCATAGGCGGCTTTCAGATAATGATGGCAAAAATATCTGTCCGCTTCCGTGCCATGCCAGTCCAGATCCCACGCCAGTTCCGAGCCGGATGCAAACAAAGCGCCTCCATTATCAAGATACGCCATGACAACGGCCTGCTCAGCCGATGAAAACGTTTCGTCCGCCGTTGATTCCTCACCGGCAATCCAGTTAACCGCCCGATAATCATTCAGATCGATCAGTCCGGCTCCGACAACCGGGTTAACACAACTGTCGAATCCACCCGGAAAATCCGCCGCCGCCTTCGCATGGCTGACTGTGTAGTCAAATGTATTCATTCTATCCAGAAACATACGCAACACGGTGCCAAGCGGTCCGCTTTCATACCGGGGTACCAGAGCGAACCTGTCCAGCCGGTTAAACGCGTGAACCAGCAGCATGTCCACCTGTTGGCCGGCTTCAGGAATTTTGACTGCCAGGGTTGGAGTGGGAAAGCTTTCACCTCCGGTATTGGTAGCGGACACTTTGAAATAGCGGATCGAACCTTTCGGAAACGGTCCCAACGTGATTGTTGTGCCGGAAGCGTCAATAGCATCCGCGAAACCCAGCCCGGTTTCCGAAACATACACCCGGTATGCCTCAGCCGCATGCCCAAGCAGTCCGTCACCTGAATCATAGGGAGGCGCTGTCCACTCCAACTGAACCATTCCATTACCGATATTTCGGGCAGAAAACAGTTCCGGAGGTTCCGGCAACAGATGATATGGCCGGCCGTCATTGTGCGCGTAATATTTTTCAATCCCCTGATATATGGCTCTGGCGGCAAGCATTCGAAATTTGGGGTCTTTCAAATACAACGCATCGGATGGAGTGTCGTGAAACGCCAGCTCGATCAGCATCGCCGGCATTTCGTTATTGTTCGCCGAATTGATTTCACCGAAATTGGCGCTGCGTTTGCCGCGGTCTGTCCAATTGGGATCGTATCCGGCCCGAATATCGTTTATCAGTTGATCATGTATCCAGTCGCGGAGCACATCCGAACCCGGATATGGCGACGTGCTATGAATATAGGTTTCAGTTCCGGTTCCGGGATTTGGCGCATTGGTATGCCATGAGATATACACCGAATCTTCCCATGCTTCGTGCTCCCAGGCCGCATATCGGGGCATAGCTGTCACCGTGCTGGTGCCGCACGTGGGGCAACCCATAAACTCGGCAAAATATCGCCCGGATTCCTCCCACCGGGGACGGTTGCTGACCATCGGATCGGCAATAGACCCCATACCTCCACCAAAACGCACGGCATCCGCTATAACGAACTGACTCGTGTCGGAACCTTCAGTGCTGAGTGTCACGCGGCGCCTCTCAACAGGATCCGCCGGATCAAACGCATACCGACCCAGAGATTTCCACGTAAACCCGTCACGCTGCTGATTTTGTATCACCACCGTATCGCCGCCGTTGTGGCTGATTGTGTAGCGGGCATCCTCAGATCGGTTGTGAGCGCCGTTGTACCACGCATACACTTCGTAAAAACCGGCCGTTTCCGGTGTGAACGTCCATGATGCATAACCGTGCCCGGTTGCTGTGACCGGATGTGCGCGGTAGTCCGCTCCGTAATATCCCGGAACTGACGTGGTGCTCCACCACCCACCTTCATCAGTGTAGTCCGGATCGGTATTGTCAATGATCTGCATGCTGGTGTTCATATCGCGTTCGCGGCATGTGTACACACCGGCTCCGGCATTGTACAGATAATGAACCAGATATTGATTGATCGCTTCAGCGTTAAGGAAATCCTCAACCAGATCATTGGTGTTCGGCCGCTGTGTGAGCCAAAATGAGCCGTTGGAATACCATCCGTGCGCCTGACTGATAAAGACGCTTTTTTCCCACAAACTGCCCGGATACATGCCCTGACCGGGAGCTCCGGGCTGAGCCGGCGCGCGATGTCCGGAATCCTGTGTCGCTTCCGGCCTGGTTTTTTCGAACGGTTTCGGTTCAACGGGAGGTTCCGGCGCGATCCATTGGTCCAGATGCCGGTATTCGGACGTTTCAGGATCGTATTCCGCTGGTCGTGCTTTGAGTGACACGGTTGTGATCGGCATATCCGGATTCACCATAGCGGCCATTGCGCGCAACACGGCATCGTTTCGTTCCCATGTCAGGTCCTGTGTCAGAAACCGCAGCGGCAGAGTGACATATACCGTCACGGTGGCGTCGGTCACGGTGACCTGATCCGCTTTGGTGACCGGAAGCCAGCCGCGTATTCCTCGATTTTGTTCCGATTCGGAGGGACCAGCCGCCCATGCAAGAAACAGACTTTGAATCAATCCTTCGGGTTCACTGATTGAAACCGGTTTTTGAACAAACGCGGCCAGTTCATCGGGAGTTCGCTCAACAGCGATGGGCTGGCCATTTTGTTCGAATACCAGAATCAACGTATCCGGAGCAGCGCCGGTTGCCGGTGTTGAGCCGGCAAACAGTATCAGCGTAAGCGCCAGCAGTAATCCTGAAAAAGTCATCTTTTTCAATCCGCATTTCATTTTCAATCACCTCATTTTATGAAGAGCACTATGATGT
>PWNJ01000251.1 GCA_003558985.1 candidate division CSSED10-310 bacterium | reverse complement strand
TTGTGAATCCAGAAATCTTGTGGTTATCAGCGATACAAAAAGAGTTTTCAGGATTGAACCAGAAACGTCTGACACAGAAACGCTTGAAAATGTTCGGCGCTTTCTGTCTGAAGAAAAGTCGGTTGACACGGGCTTTTTTAATTCTCTGGAATCGAATGCACACATTACCCTGTATTATGTGCCTTTTTATGTTTCACATGGAACGGCGGTAGTATGTTTTACGGTTAAAAAAATCCTGGATAACAAGGACGCCATTCTGATGCCAGGTGGAAAAATCATGTATTCAAAAATAGGTAAGCAGAAGTTACTGGAGGTGAAATCACGGGTTCAATTCAATGATTTTGGGACCTGTTCATGTGCTGTAACTGACCTTGATTGGGGTTTGTATGATCTTGATTTGAATGGCATGCCCTGGATTTATTTACATAACTTGAAAGAGATATATTCATCGGCGCGTGTTCTGACTCCGATGATATCCCGGGAAAAGTTTGAGCAGGTTCAGCATAACCCGGGTGTCAGATCGGGGGATTTCCATCGCGAAATAATCACTCAGGAATCAAATATGGTTTATCTGCCTGTTTGGCGTATTTCAACTAATCATAACGGTGTTGTTTATGATGCGTTTGTTAACGCCGCGACTGGTGATGTTTTAAAAGCTTCCGCACCGCTATCCCCTGATAACCGTGCAACATCATTCAGCATTAGTTTTGTGATCTCAGCATTTTTCAGCAGTATACTGATTGTATTGGGACATTATTTATATTCATTTGCTGTTACCCGGAAAGATATCTTTTTTCCAGGAATGGATGTGGTAGTTCTTCTTCTTATTCTTATAGTAACAGTTTGCATCTGTATACTGGCAGCAGTATCCGGATATGGTTGGGATCGTGTCAAACATGTATATGAAATTGTGAAGACACAAAAGAAAGTTTTCATTCATCCGCTGAACAAAAGTGCGGATTCATGGCTAAACAAGCTGTATGATATTACGTTGAATCTTCTGACCGGTCAATTGGAAGGAATGACGCATATTGATGACTGAACGCTGGAAAAACAGCCCGAATATACGTCTTTTACATTGTTTAAAATGTGGTTCAAAGTTAAGTGGTCTTGCTTCTGACAGATTGTTTTTTTGCTGTTCCTGCCGTTTGGCATATGACATGAAAGAACAGTCAGAATCCAGGGTTTATCCAGTCACGTTTGCCAATTTGAAATACGACACAGATATTCAAACCGTATGGCTTCCAGTCTGGCGCTTCAAACTAAAACAGGGAGTGTTTTCTGAAGACAGCGTTTCAGAGTTGACTCAACCTGACTCAATCTGGATATTCGGTTTTATGCTGAAACGATTACAGTTATATGGAAATGTATATGCCGAATTTAATAAGTTGGATTCAAAACCGGTTTTCGATGGCAAAGCTCAGAAAGTTATCGGCGCCGAGTTAAATGAAGAGCAGGCCAGACGTCTTGTCAGACCTGTGTTAATGTCAATTACCGGACACCATGTAACGGTTGATCACCTGGATCACTCGACAGGAATCACACAATCTGCTTTACGCGCGATTCCGTTTTATGTCAGGCCGGACTCTCTGGTTTATCCAATGCAAGATTTTGCCATCAAACGCGTGTTAATCTGTTTTAATGATCATTTGGATCAGTGTAAGAGATAACTCTGTTACAGAATCGTTTGTGATGACAGCACGTCCTGTTTGCTCGAAGTAGTTTGTTTTTTCGATAAGCGGTTTCTTTAATCGACGATTATTTCTTGACGAATGTAAAAAAATATTGGATAATGCTTCAGAAATAACAGGTGTATGGTCACTAAAGAATATTAGCAGAGGATAGAGCGTTATGGATGCATCAGCTAAAACAGGCCGTGATTATAGTCGGATAATCAGGTTTTGTACCGATTTTCAAGTGCTTTTGAAAGCAGTGGAAATGTATTCAACTGAACATGTTGCATCTGTAGATGCATCCGTAAGACTTTTGAAATCGTTCAAGTTTTTGCTTGTAGACAATAGCAAACTGATTATTACATCTGATTCAAACGCATTGCAATTGGGACCAATGTATGTGCCGGAAAAGATCATAGAAAAAACCCCCGCTATAGCTCGTGTATACAAAATATTTGAATCCAGAAAAATTGAATCAATTGTTTTTGCGCCCGATATATCTCCGGATGATCTTTTAAGTATGGCTCATACGTTGACTGCTCCATTTGTTCCGTCAGTTGCTGAACGTCAGTATGAAGAGCTGGAACACAAAACCCGGTCCCGCATTATTGTATCTGGTCTGGATTTTAAAAAGAAAGATTCGGCCTCAATGATTCTACCTCATTTAATTGCAGGAAAAATGGATGGAGAGCTGAACAAGGCTACCCGTGAGATGATTTATTATGAAATTACCCGCAATATCGAAAGCACAACCCGGGTTCTTCAAAAACAATTAAAACGGGAGCGGCAGAAGGATGCGCCAGTATGCTCCAGAGACACTTTGTGTGTAGCCAGTGACCGGTGGGTGCATATTCTGGGTGAACTGATGGAGAGGGTACATTTTGGTGAAGATACAACTGGCGCTGAAAGGCAAAAGCAAATATTTGAATTGATGTTGCCATATCTACAGGCCATTCAGGCAAGTAAATGTTCTTCGGAATTTATTGCATTAATGGATCAGATGGAAAAAAACGATGTTCATACAAATATACGGCTGTTTGCTCAGTACTATGACAAGATATTCCGGAAAGTTGAAGAACTGTCCACTTACAGAAAACGGGTCATGAAGCTTGTGGAAAAACTCGAAAAACTGATTCATGCCGGTATAACTGAAAAAGAAAAGGAGGTTCCGGAGATCGGACAGGATATTCGTTCACTGGCTCCTGGCGCTGTTCAATTTCCGGTTCTGTTCGATAAAATTTTGCATAGAACATTTATGACAAAAGAACCTGATCTGATTCAACCGATTCTTTTTATTGCGTTTAACTATTACACGGAAAAAACGGATGTTGTGCAAACAAACCTTGATGAACTTGTCTCCTTCACACAGAAATTTTGCATGGATTATAAAGACTATTGTGAATCAACAGTCTCCGGTTTCCTGAAAATTCTGGGTGATTCACCGGGGGTTGCAACCCCAAAAATATGGACAAATATCATACGCAGCATAATGGATGAAAATTGCTGTAAATGTAAAAAAGTAACCCAATGCACTATTTTTCAAACCCTTTCATCCGAATTGAGCCGGCAAATTATGTCCGATGATCTGGCTCTGGCATTTCTTGAACTCTGGCAACGATATGCGCATGCATTGCTGAATCAGGATGCAAATGCCTTCAGAAAAACTGTTGTGCCATTGGTAGAAAATATCATGGCACCGGATCGATTTGATGAAAACGGTTTACAGGAAAATATGGCAGAAGCATGGAAATCGTTTTCTGATACTGAGCATTTTCAAACAATCTTCAAGCGATTGGTAAGTCCGGACAGGGAAGTGCGTTTTAAAACGATTGATCATCTTGCCGGATATGGTGAGTTTGCGGTTTGGTTATGTCTGGGGGGATTGAATGATCAGAACTGGCATTTAAGACGCAATCTTGCCACTATTATCGGTCGCGTAGCTTCGCTGAACAAACCGGCGTTTTTAAAACAGGTATTACGCGACCGTGACTGGCATGTTCGTTTGGAAGTTTTGTCCGCTTTAAGACGACGCGTTGAAGAATTTGCAAAAGATATTAAAAATCAAAACGATCATCCTTTGGCCAAAATAATCTCACTGGCGCTGCTGGATGGTCGAAAGGAAATACGTGAAGAAGTATATGCAATTTTTGAGTCGATCGCTCCACCCGCGGCAATTCGCCCATTGATAAACACATATAAGCGCCATGAATCAGTAAGTGATGATTATGAAGTTGAAGAACGAGCCCGGATAATGATGTTGTTATCATTGATAGGACAAATACATCCGGCACATTTACCTGAAATTATAGCATTTATCTCTAAAGTGGCTGCTCAGAAAGAAGGATTGCTGACACCTCAATGGATGATAGGATTAAAAAGAACAGCAGTAGAGAGTCTTGAAAAAATAAATACCAGTGACAGCCGTGAATGGCTGCAAAAACTGGGTCGAAAAAAACCGTACAAACGCGGCGTTGTTGGTCGCGAAGCTCGAGCAGCGCTTAAGCGTATCGAATAAAATATAAATCGGGTATTCTTCTCAACAGGTTGTTTTAATCGCTTAATTTCGTTAAATAAGCATTGTCATAAACGAGTTGGAGGTTGTTTATGCGAAATACAAGTCTGTGGTTAATGGTTGGCATGCTTTTGTCGGTAGTAATGTGCAGAGCTGCACCTGAACTGTATCAGCCCCCTGATGATTCACGATTTGGCGCTGACAGCAGTATTGTGATTTTTGAGTGGGAAAACACAGAGTATGATCAGTATCAAATAGAACTGGCAATTGATGAAATGTTTGACATTGGTACAGGGCCCTTGAATGTAGGCTCGGATGAGTTTTTCAATTTGAGCGATTTGATACCGGATGATGTGTGGGAACCCTTGTCGATTTCTTTGTACTGGCGAGTAAGAGGAGTGTCGAATGATACTGTTCCTGGCCAATGGAGTGAGGTATTTTGCTTTCATAAAACAGTTTTGAGCGAACCGTCAATAACTCTGGGACGTGATGACAGATTTAACCAGAACACTGATATGCCGGTGTTGACCTGGAACAATTCGGATCAAACGAATGTTTTTAGTGTTGAGTTTGCTATGGATATGTCTTTTAACAACTCATTTGGACGATTAACAGTTCATCAAACAGAACTGGATTTGACTATTTCGGATAGAACACCATGGGATATTCTTGAAGATGTGTTTTACTGGCGAGTTTCTGCATTAACCGACACGTATATACCAGGACCCTGGTCTGAAACAGGAAGACTGTCAAAAACAACATCAATGCCTCCCGAACCGTCAGCGCCGGAAGACGGCGCCGTTTATTATTCTATCTCAGAACCGCCCGTACTTGAGTGGTATCCCGGTGAAGCATATGAACCTTTTCAACTCAGACTGTTTTTTGATAAGAACGGTAAACATGAACTGATCACATTAAATGTTGGCAATCAACAGCACCTCGATTTTAAAGAAGACCTGGGCGTTACCAATGATATCTGGATGTATACTCCATTATCATTTTTCTGGGGTATAGCTGGACATGATCATGATGACAGACCAGGTGTTTTCAGTTTGCCTCGTGAAATAATCAAGCCAGGTTATCAACGTATGGCAGCGTATGGTGATTCCATTACAGAGGGAAAGTGTTTTGATAACGGTTATTTGAACTTTTTGCATGATAAAGTGGCGGCGGTATGGGGTGACCGGACAACGTCAGTTAATGTTGCTGTTCCTGGAATGAAATCGCGCTGGGGAGCTGAAAACATTGAAGATCGACTGCGGCAGAGTAATCCCCAGTATATTCTGGTTATGTTTGGAACGAACGATTCGGTGGACCCGGGCAACTGTGATCCGCCTTTTTATTGTGATGTCCCTGGTCATTTGGCAGAAATAGTGGAAATCTCCAGAAACAGAGGTTCTATACCGATTATCAGCACGATTATTCCGGTAAATCCTGAAGGTAGATTGGCACATGCTCAGGGTAGTATTGATTACAACAATCAGTTGATCAGGGAAATGGCTGGTCAGATGAACGTTGAGCTGGTTGATCTGGCAGTTATGTTTGAGGATTACGGATATCTGCCTGACCTTTTTTGTGACTGGGGACATCCGAATGAGGAAGGGTACCAGATTATGGCTGAAGGCTTTTTTAGGGCTATTATGAATATGCAGGCTCAAATGGATGTATCAATGGTTTACGACCAGTTTGGAAAGGAGTAAGAGATTGGCAAGTCCTTTGGGACATAGCGTTGCGGGAATTGGTATATACTGGTTGAGTCTTCAAAAAAGATCTGCACCCGAGAAGTGGTTTAAGCGTAAGGAACTCTATGGACTTATGGCTGCGGTTGTTCTGGCCAATCTTGCAGATTTTGATCTGATTGCCGGTGTCCTGGCGGGGCGCTACATGCACAGCCAAATAACTCATACCCCGGTTTTTGCCGTAATGATCGGACTAATTGCAGCCGCTGTTGCCCCATTTTTTCATGTTAAACCGTTTCGAGCTTTCTGGCTGGTTACGCTGTTAGTGGGCTCGCATATTGTTGTTGATTTCTTCACTCGAGACACCTCCTATCCTGTGGGAAATATGCTGTTTTGGCCTGTTTCTAACCGGTATTACATTTCGCCGGTATCGATTTTTCCTGATATCTGGCGTGGTTCACCTGCGTTAATATTTGGTTTTAACAATATCAACGCTGCATTGCGTGAAATTACCGTAGGGGGTCTTTTTCTGCTCGCAGTCAACCGGTTCAGCAAACTTCCCTGTGGAGTTCAAAAATATCTGCCGACAGTAACGGTAGTGGCAGGTGTTCTGGCAATTGTGCTGCACTATCCTTTGACAACACTGGCACAAAGACAAATGGCGGCGTTTTGGGGTGATGAGTCTGGTATTACCGATGAGCAGATAACGCGGGGAATTTTGTTCTCAGCTAAAACAGGGGATTATTCGGATATATACAGAATGCAACCCGACGGGACCGGTCTAACGCGCCTGACAAATACTCAGGCCAACGATACCATGCCAGTCTGGTCACCAGATGGCCAACGGATTGCTTTTCAAAGTGACCGGGCCGGTAAATGGGATATCTGGGTAATGGCGGCTGATGGTTCGGGAAAGACCAACCTGACGGAAAGAAGCGATTCGTCTGATGAGTCGCCTGCCTGGACTGCCCGCGGCAATCAAATTGTGTTCAGTTCAGATCGTGACGGGAGTTATGAACTGTTTATTATGGCTCGCAACGGTCGAAGCATCAAGCGAGTGACAGACTATTCACCGGAGACAAAAGTTCTTCCGGCAGTTTCACCGGTTAAGGGAACTGTAGCTTATACAGTCAATAATCCTGCTGGCCCCGGCTGGCGTATTTTTATCAAATCCCTGAATCGTGGAGCATCGCGCGAAATCAGTCCAGAGTTCGGATGCCGGGCAAAGTGGTCTCCGGATGGCCAACAGCTTTGTTATGTCTCCGAAAGTCCCATCGGTAAAAGTGATATTTACATTTTTTCTGTCAACGAAAAGGATCAAATACGTGTGACCTATTCTGATGACTATGATTATGACCCCTGTTTTTCGCCGGATGGCGCCAAAATTGTTTTTTCAAGAGGTCGAAACGGGCAAAAAAATGGATGGGATTTATGGATTATTGATCTGGACACAGGCCACGAACAGCGATTGACAACTAACGGTATGGATAACCGATATCCATCCTGGCGCTGATGTCCGGGTTGCTTTAAAGTTGAGCTAATTATCTTGACTCATTAACAGTGCACATGTACAAACGCCCGTGGAGGCGACGATTGTGAAAGAAATCAGAAATTTCAGCATTATTGCGCATATAGACCATGGAAAATCAACGTTGTCTGACCGTATGATTCAATCGACTGGTATAGTG
This sequence comes from candidate division CSSED10-310 bacterium, assembly GCA_003558985.1. GTDB lineage: Bacteria > CSSED10-310 > CSSED10-310 > CSSED10-310 > CSSED10-310 > CSSED10-310. Next base: position 14,094 of record PWNJ01000251.1, on the reverse strand, counting down.
GACGAACAGGATTTTCATGATCAGTTGCTGGATAACATGGAAATTGAACAGGAACGGGGTATTACAATAAAAAGTAACTCTATTTGTCTGCCCTACACCGGTAAAAACGGAAAAAAATACTCTTTAAATCTTATTGATACACCGGGTCATGTTGATTTTTCATATGAAGTGTCCAGAGCGTTAGCATCGTGTGAAGGTGTTCTGTTGCTGGTGGATGCGTCTCAGGGAGTTGAAGCTCAGACCCTGGCAAATCTTCTGGCAGCTATGGAACACGACCTTGAAATCATACCCGTAGTAAACAAAATAGATTTGCCATCGGCAGATATTGAGGGCACATTGCTTCAAATTGAAAGTGAACTGGGATTGGATACCGGAAAAACCATTTTCTGTTCTGCAAAAACAGGCAAGGGAATAGACGATGTATTTGAAGCTGTGATTTCACAGATACCAGCGCCCCGGGGTAATCCGGAATCAGAATTGGCAGCGTTGATTTTTGATGCCAATTATGACTCCTATCGAGGAGCCATTGTCAGTTGCAGGGTTATGGACGGCGCCGTAAAACCAGGTGATGTTATTCGGCTTATGGCAATGGGTACCACTCATAAAGTCGAAGAAGTTGGCATATTCGGATTGAAACGAATCAAATGCCAGAATTTGTCCGCTGGCGAAGTTGGTTATTTGATAGCCGGTATCAAAACAGTTAGCGATACACGTATTGGTGATACCATAACACATCATAAAAAACCCTGTACCAAACCATTGCCCGGCTTTCAGGAAGTTAAACCGGTTGTGTTTTCTTCCATCTATCCTATAGAAACCGATGACTTTCCAGCATTTGCCGAAGCGCTTGAACGATACAAACTTAACGATGCATCCGTTGTATTTCAAAAAGACAGTTCTGTAGCTCTTGGACAAGGATTCCGATGCGGTTTTCTGGGACTGTTACACCTTGAAATTTTTCAGGAACGGTTGGAGCGGGAGTATGGTCAGTCAGTTATTATGACTTCTCCAAGCGTTCAATATGAATTTGTATTGAAAAACGGCGAAACAATGCAAGTGGATAATCCATGGTATTATCCGGATCCAACTTTAATCGAATCTGCATACGAACCTTACATCAAGGCCTCCATACTTATACCTGAACGGTATATGGGGGCTGTTATGAATCTGTGTATCAGTCGCAGGGCTGAGAATGCACGATTCAATTACCCTGTTCCCGGGCGGGTTGAAGTTATATTTGATATGCCTCTGGCAGAAGTAATTTTTGATTTCTATGACAGATTGAAAAGTGTAACTCAGGGATACGGGTCCTTTGATTATGATATGATCGGATATCGAAAAAGTGATCTTGTAAAACTGGATATTCTTGTCAATGGTGAAAAAGTGGATGCGCTCTCAGTTGTTGTTCATCGTGACAGGGCGCGTGAACGCGGTGTGCACATTTGTGATCGGCTCAGAGAAGAAATACCCAGACAAATGTTCAAAATTGCGGTACAGGGCGCTATTGGCGGAAAAATAATATCTCGCTCAACAGTATCGGCCATTCGTAAAGATGTTCTGGCCAAATGTTATGGAGGCGATATTACGCGAAAAAGAAAACTGCTGGAAAAACAGGCAAAAGGAAAAAAGAAAATGAAAATGATCGGCTCCGTGATGATTCCTCAAAAAGCATTTATAGCCGTACTGAAAACAAAAAATGAATAAACCTCCCATACAAAACGCTCTGCCAGGGCTGTATATTCATCTTCCATTCTGTAAAACCCGATGCCGATACTGTGCTTTTTATTCAACCACAAACAAAAAGCATAAAATCAGAACTTATGTAGACAGTATAAAACATGAAATGCTCCTTGCATCAGACCAGTGGAAATATCTGGACTCAGTTTATATTGGCGGAGGAACACCATCGACATTGAATACAGACTATCTCAAACAAGTGATGGACACGGTAAAAAGCCGCTTTGTTTTAGCATAGAACTCCGAGATTACACTGGAACTTAACCCGGGAGATGTTAACCATGACAATATGGCTATTTGGACTGACACAGGGTTTAACCGCTTCAGTCTTGGAGTGCAGTCTCTGGACAATGACGCGCTGAATTTGCTCGGTCGGCGCCATAATGCTGATGAGGCTGTTCGGGCAATTGATATAATACGTCAATGGACCACAATGAAAAACCGGACCGATGTCGGGAAAAGGCTCCGTTTTAATATTGATTTGATTATGGGAATACCCGGACAATCCGAAGTGTCCTGGCTGGAAACACTAATACAGGCATTAAACTGTCGCCCGGACCACATATCCTGCTATCAGTTGACTGTTGAACAGGATACATCGCTGTCAGAAATCATCGACTCTGGAATAATTCAGCCAGTTTCAGAATCAATGGATACAAAACTGTTCGAATTGACTCATCAGACACTGACAACGAATGGATACATTCATTATGAAATATCAAATTATGCATATGGGTATGATAACTTTTCAAAACACAATCTGAAATACTGGTTTCATATACCATATCTGGGTATTGGGTCTTCGGCGCACAGTTATGATGGAACAACTCGCTGGTGGAATACATCTGATATGGATACCTATTGCGATAACATAAAAACTGGTCTGCCAGTAATCGATGGATTTGAAACAGTAGATAACAGAAAAAAAAGAAACGAAGCCATCTTTCTACAATTGCGAACGCAATGGGGTCTGGACAGGAACTTATTCGGTAAGGTGCCTGAATTAATGGAAAAGCTGGTTCAGGGTGAATTCATTGTGATGACGGGTAGCCGGTTTCGGCCAGAATTATCAGGTATGGCCATTGCGGATCACCTGGCCGAATTGCTATTGGAGATATAAATGTCCGACAGGGATTTTGAATTCTGCAATCAGGTTGATGATTCAAAAAAGGGTTTCAGACCGGCACAATTATCAAAGAGTTTATCAAAAAACGAATTGGAAGCCATTCGTGGATTTGAGTCCGTATTTCCTTTTAGGATTACTTCTGAATATGCATCTTTGATAGACTGGTCTAATCAGAATGATCCGCTTCGCAAACAGGTGGTCCCAACATTAGACGAATTTGATATTGCCGAAGACGAATCGAAGGACCCACTGGAAGAAAGCCGTTATATGCCGATACCCGGAATCATACACAAATATGAAGGACGGATCGTATGGCTGATTACCAATACATGTCCCATTCACTGCCGCTTTTGTTTTCGTCGATGGAAATGGAAGTCAGAGTTGACGCAAGATATATCTGAAAACGATATCGACCTGATTGTTCAGTATTTAAATCGTCATCCATCTGTATATGAAGTTATTTTTTCAGGCGGTGATCCGTTCATGGTGGATCAAGACAAGTTAAATGCCTGTCTGAAAGCTCTGGACCGGTGTTCAACGGTTCGTCTGATTCGATTTCACACACGCCTGCCGATAGTTGCCTCTGACGACATTCTTGCAGGGAAACCTTTATATAAAGGTCACAATTATACATCTCGTGTTGTTATTCATATTAATCATTCAAATGAGATCAGCCCCGGTTTTAAGAAATGTGTGCTGCACTGGCAGAAACAGCGAATTTCAGTACTGACTCAGACGGTCTTGCTGGCGGGTATCAACGACACGGAAGATAATTTGTTTGACTTGTTTTTTCAGTTGGCGGAGTTGGGAGTTCAGCCATATTATTTACATTATCCGGATGCTGCTGCAGGGACTGGTCATTTTCGAATCCCAGTCGATAAAGCAATCAAACTGAGTCGGTATTTAATGAATCATCTGCCGGGATATGCTGTTCCAAAACTTGTTCGGGATATACCTGGTCGCGCGGCAAAGACAATTATATAAATTTTTCTATTGACTTTCGCCATATTTTCGCCTTATATATATAGATAGCAGGCGAAACAAAGGAGTATTTCCGATGAATTTAACTGCCAGGCAAAAGCAAATTTTGGATTATATTCAAAGGTATTTGACACGTCACGGAATTGCGCCAACCGTAATGGAGATACGCAATTTTTTTAATTTAAGTTCTTTGAGCACTGTGCACAAGCATTTGAAGGCGCTTGAGAAGCGTGGATGTATCAAACGTTCCAAGGGGCAGGCGCGAGCGATACATATTTGCCGCAATGAATCTGGCGTGTATCAGGAGATTCCCATGTTGGGGTATATTGCAGCGGGTGAGCCGATTCAGGCGTTTGATATACCGGAAACCTTATCGATACCGGATGACATGCTGGGACGTGGCGACACGTTTTCGTTACAGGTCAATGGTGACTCGATGATAGAAGATGGCATTCATGATGGTGATTTTTTAATAGTTGAAAGCAGGAATCAGGCAAAAGATGGCGAAATAGTTGTTGCTCTGGTTAATGGCGATGATGCGACTGTAAAGCGTTATTATCGGGAGGGTCTGAACATTCGTTTGCAACCGTCAAATCGAATGATGGAGCCGATTTATGTATCCGGTGATGCGCTTGTAATTCGTGGGGTTGTTATTGGTTTAATGCGTAAATACCGATAACGACCGAAGAAATTTTACTGACAGAGTAGTTATTGTATGAAACCATTAGTGTCGAAATATGCCCAAAATCAGAATCTCCGACATCGTATTATGCACTTGGATATGGATGCTTTTTATGTTTCGGTTGAGTTGTTGAAGAGGCCGGAATTACGAGGACAGGCTGTAATTATTGGCGGAAAATCTCCTCGCGGTGTTGTTTCTACCTGTTCGTATGCAGCACGGAAATTTGGAGTACATTCCGGAATGCCGTCTGTCAGGGCGATGCGTATCTGTCCTGATGCTGTGTGGTTGAACTGCGATTTTCCTGCTTATAATCATTATTCTGAAAAAGTTTTTTCGATTATGCGGCGTTATTCACCTGAGGTATTCCCGTTATCAATCGATGAGGGTCGTGTTGACTTAACTGGAAGCCAGGATTTATTTGGTCCTGCCGAAAAAATTGCTCATCGTATAGTTAACGAAATCAGGGATGAGTTGGGATTGCCGGCTTCGGCGGGTTTGGCCAATTCAGGGGTGACAGCAAAAATTGCTGCAGAAATGGCAAAACCTTTTGGGTTGATAGTTGTGTTTCCGGGAAAGGAAAAAGCATTTCTGGCGCCACTTCCGATTCAATATATACCAGGTGTAGGAAAAGTCAGCCTTCCAGGTTTTCATAAATATGGATATCAAACTATTGGGGATTTGGCTTCAGAATCCCCTGATATTCTAGCCAAACGTTTTGGTCCATGGGCTGATTCACTATATCGCACCGCAATGGGGGAACCGAAAAAAGCGCGACCCACGCCTGCAGTCGCTCCAGGACGAAGCAATGAAACAACGTTTTCACACGATATTAAAGATCCGGAACAAATTCGATCGGAACTTAGACGACTGGTTGAAAAACTGGGGTTTCGGCTGCGAAAAAGCAATATGACGGCCCGGACTGTTACGGTTAAAATAAGAGACGCCAACTATCACACTATTACCAGGTCACAAACCTTTGATACGCCTACAAACCGGGATCATATTCTATTTGAAATTGCAGAAACCCTTGTATTTACAAATCTTCCAAAACATTCAGGACTACGATTGTTGGGTATTTCGGTTCAAAAACTGCAAACGCGAATTGAACAACCTTCATTATTTGAAAGTTCTGCAGACAGGCAATATGGAAAGTTGTATTCTACTGTTGATCAGATAAAGGATAAATTTGGAAAGAAAACGGTGTTTTTCGGAGCTGCTCATTTAGCTCGAATGAATCGAAACAAGGATGACAAACGTTATTTTCAACCTGTATAAGAGTCAATAAACTGAGTTAGTCCGTTTTGAAACAATTCCAGCGCTTTAGTAAGACGTTCAGGTGAAATTTCACCAATTCCCATTCGAACAGATTGTGAATCACCGAAAAATTCGCCCGGGACACAAAATAACCGGTACTGTTTCTCAAGCCAATCGGTTAAAACACGTGTGTCGGACACATTATTAATCCGAAGAAAACAGATACAACCATGATTCGGAATAACACCTGTTACATATCCTTGTTCAAATAAAGGTTTCAGACCGTTTCGAAATATGCGCTTGTTTTCATCGACAATTTGTTGGGACCTGGAGCGATATTCTTCGATATTATCAAAAACAATTGTTGAGATTGCTTCCAGATATCGAGAACCGATACCGCTCATTAAAACCTGAATACGACGTAATTCTTCCAGGTATTTGGGCGCTGCAAATATCCAGCCGCATCTGAGCAAACTCAGTCCATATGCTTTTGTAAGGCTGCTGACAGAGATAATTCTGTCATCGATCATGTTGGCTGGAATGTTATTTTCTGGTTCAAAATCTCGATAGATTTCATCCATGACCAGTATTGCTTCAGGTGCATGTTTAGACATGCACTCAAGAATCTCGAAAATTTCTTTGTTAGAAACAGATTTTCCGGATGGGTTATGTGGATTGGTCAGAATAATCAGACGGGTATTTGATCTGAGAGTGGCTTCAAATTCCTCCATGTCAAAGGGTATATCAGAAGGCCGATTAACGAATCCGACTTCAGCATTACAAATCCTGGGCGTCAGATGCAAGGGTTCGTAACCGGGTTTTTCGACCACAACATGATCACCTGGTTGAGTAAACATCTGAGTCAGCAGGAAAATAGCGCTGGTCACCCCCTGAGTTAGAAGAATATTGGTTTCGGGAACTCCGTAGCACTTGCCAATACGCGCTAACAGGGATGGTAATCCGTAGGCATTGGAAACGAAAAACCTTTTGCTGAAGGTATTGTCTCCCAATAGTGTTTTATGCTTTTGCAGCAAGTCCCAGGGTTCACTCACACAACTACTCATAAGCGAATATGTATCGGGATCAAGGATATCCCCCATTCGATTCTTATACCAGTTTAAATAGGTTTTTTTATAAGGCACTGTGACAACTCCTTGATTAAAAAAAAGCCCGGTCATAAACCGGGCCTTTGATTATTTTTTTACTAAAAAGCTCAATCATGCCATGACATGCCATGGAGGCAGAACAATCGGCTTTTGTTTCCAGGCAGTTTTCAGTTTTTCCGGCATAAATTCCGGAGGAACGATTAAATCCAGAACATGTTCATCAAACCATTTGTCGGTCATGACAAAATATCCTTTTTTACCGACTTCAGTTCCCCAACTGTTTTCGACTTTCCACCGAACCGGTTTATTGTTTTTCAATTCGACACCTGTCAGAACCATTGAATGAGTGAGTCTTGATTGACCATAATCCAGTCTTTGTTGTTTGTTCATTTTGAATGGAACCTGAAACAAAAGTTCATAATCGTATAACTCTGAATCCATGATACCTTCTTTAGAGTGACTTTCCTGAGAGACATCGCAGCCATACAAAACAGCATTGCCTTTTTTCAGCATTTTGACAGCAATTTTCTTGATGTCGCTGACCGGTACATTCAGCCATTTCCAGTGATCACCGCCAACCATGTTTCCGAAAAGCTCTATAGTGTAGGTTTTTCCAAACTTGGAATGGGTAGTTGGACAACTGGCGAGGGTATAGCAATCATCAAGATTCATTCCGACATATTTGTCATAAAACTTTTTAGGAGTGATTCCTGTTTCCTGGTGGTATTTTTTATCTTTATCGCGGAATGACCAGTCAAATGTTTTTGGTGGAATACCCATACAGGTAGCCAGAATACGGAATATTTCAGCCATAATGGAAGTTTTGTATTCCCGAATGGCTTTGTTTGATTTTTTTGATTTTGCCATAGATCGCATATGTGCGTATGCTTCGCGGATTTTGTATCCAACAAGTTCATTGATAAACCGGCTATGCTCACGGTTCCATGTGTCCGGCATAATTTCTTTCGGCATAAGCCCGTATTTGTTTATCAGGTTTACGACCATATGCCATTCGCCGCCATCTGGAGTGGGGTTATCCAGGATAAATCGGACATGTCTGTCATCAATATCCCGATCCAGCCAGTCCATAAGAGCTTCCAGGTAATAATTGGCTTTTTCGAGTTTATCATAAAACATCAGATGGTTTTCGGAAAACTCCAGTTTTTCAATTTTGAATTTTTTCATGGTGTATGTGCGCAACCAGTTCAACTCAGCAAAAAGCCAGCAGGTCCCTGATCGTTTTTGGTCGGTTATATCCGGTTTTTCTTCAGTTTCGTTAGAAAATGTCCAGTTGTCCCGATTAAGGACATCCCGATTCAGGGCTATATCCTGTAGATTACCACGAGTGACGGCATTCATAACCACTTTTAAACCCGGGTTTTTCAAAAAATCATCTTTGTACTTTTTTATGTGATCAAGCTTGATAGCGCCTTTGTCATTCGTTTTTTTCATAACTGTCTCCTTTATCTTTAATAGTTCGTTCCAACATATCTCGTTTTAAATTGGAAACCATGCAGGTAATACAATCGGTTCCTGCTCGGCCAGTTTCAGGTGTTTTTCTTTCATATATTTTTTCGGCACCCAAACAACGATCATATGTTCATCGAACCATTTATCGGACATGGTGAAAATACCTTTTTCCCCAACTTCACTTCCCCAACTGTTCTCGACTTTCCATCGCGCCGGTTTTCCGTCAACCAGTTCGACACCAGCCAGTACCATACAGTGAGTATAGAAAGATTGACCGTAGTCCAGTCGCCATGCACGGTTACCGTTAAATTTTACTTTGAAAAAAGATTCCATATCGTACACCTGATGATGCAACAGACCCAATTTTGAATGGCAGTCCTGCAATACATCGCATCCGAACAGTACGTGGTCGTCTTTCTGAAGCATTTTGAGTGCATAATCTTTCAGATTTTTCATTGGTACATTCAGCCATGTCCATAATTGTCCGTCAACTGAGTTATTAAACAGATTTTGCGTATAAACTTTTCCGTACGGGGTTCTTTCAAGCGGGCTGTTCGCCAGACAATACATTTCATCCAGTTCAACAGGGATATATTTTTTTGCAAATTCAAGCGGTGTAATACCTGTTTCCTGATGATATTTCTTATCTTTATCCCGCCAGCTCCAGTCAAAGGTTTCCGGTGGCAGTCCCAAAAAAATGACCAGTATCCGATATACAGCTTTTATCATTTCGACTCGTTTTCGATCAAGCTGAGCAACTGATTTACCTTTTTTCGTCATCTCGCGCAGTTCTGACGCGAACTCTCTAAGCTTGTAATACAAAACACTGTTCAGAAACCGCGAATTTTCTTTATTGGTAGTATCCGGCATGATTTCGAGCGGAACAAGACCGTATTTTTTTACGACATTCCGAAACAACGCCCATTCACCACCATCACTGGCTGGCGAACTCAGCAAATGCAATACTTCGCGATCATCAATCGGTTTGCTGCGTCGGTCAATAATTGCATTCAAAAACAAGTTGGCCTTCTCAAGCTTGTCATAAAACATGACAAAATTATGTGAAAAAGTTATGGACTCCATTTTGTGAGCCCGCATTGTTTCCAGACGCAACCAGTTGATATCTGCATACATCCAACAAGTTCCGGAGCGTTTCTGATCGGTTATTTCAGCCTTGTTTTCCACTTCTGTTGAATAGTTGAAATTGTTCTGGTTCAAAATATCCCGATTTAACACCAATTCCTGAAGATTTCCTCGAGTTGCCGCATTTCTGGCAATCCGAAATTCGGGATCTGATGCCACATCCTTTTCAAATTGTGACAACAAATCCAGACTTAACTCCCCGTTTCCTTTCTTTGCCATTCTTTGTCTCCTTTAATGTAGTGTGTTTTCATTCGAAAATACTTCCGATTCCGTTATCACGGAAAATTGAATTATTCAAGAAAATTCAATCATATACATATCCAGACCCTCTCCGAAAAAGTGTTTGCACCTGACTCGTCTTGCTCGTGCGCGTAATTGTTCTTGTATTCGAATTTTTTCAATTACGATTACGAGCGCCGCAATTTGGTTTATGTTTGTTGAATTGCATTCTGAATTTCAGCCGAATTGCTGAGCACGACAAGAATTGGCGCTTTTCGTAGAGCATCTATCCAGGCAACGTTCGTTTTTTACACGAATGGCATCGGATCATTATAAAAGTAACGATATCAAACGGGATTATGGCGACTGAACATTGAAACATGGTTATGATTTCAGTAAGGTGCCAGTGGATTGTATCGACTAGCGAAAGGAGATTATTATGGACAGCCGAAATCCGAAACTGAAAAAAGGTGATATTCTGCATCAGTTTGAAATTGTAAGACAGGAGCCGATTCCGAAACTTCAGATTGTATATTATGAGCTGGTTCATCGAACGCATGGATCGCGCATGGTACATTTAAGTAGCGATGACAGGAACAGTGTATTTATGGTGACTTTTCCAACTCACCCGGAAAACTCAACCGGTGTGGCACATATTCTGGAGCACAGTGTTCTGGAGGGCAGCCGGAAATATCCAGTAAAAATATATAAAAATCTTTCGGGCAGATCATTAAACACGTTCCTGAACGCAATGACATCAAGCGATTATACTGCTTATCCCTTCGCAACATGCAATAAAAAGGACTATTTCAACCTGATGGATGTTTACATGGATGCCAGTTTTTTTCCGTTATTGGATAAAAACACATTTTTACAGGAAGGTTGGCGTTACGAGTTTACGGACCCTGAAAATCCTGACAGTTCATTGGAATATCGCGGTGTTGTTTATAATGAGATGAAAGGGGCGATGAGTAATCCTGTCCGGTTATTTTATGAGGGAATGAAGAAAACATTATTTCCGGATTTGACCTATGCGTATGCGTCCGGAGGTAACCCTGCGCATATACCTGAACTGACATATGATGAGTGGAAGGATTTCCATTCACGTTTCTATCATCCTTCCAATGCGTTCTTTTTTACATTTGGAAACATTCCGCTTGAAGAAATTACTGAAAAGATACATACGAAAGTAATGACTCAGTTCAAACCTTCCAAACCGGCGGATCCGATACCTGTTCAAAACTCGTATGATGCACCACGACGTTTTCGTATGACCTATCCGGTATCACAGTCAGAACCTGTACTAAACAAGGCATTTGTGGCCACAATGTGGAAACTTGCGCCGGTCACTGATTTTCAGGAAAACCTTCGTCTGAACTTGATGACACAAATTCTGGCTGGAGATTCATCTTCGCTGCTGAACCGGACACTTTTGAAATCAGGTTTGGGACAAGGTCTTGCACCGACAGGTTTTGATACCAGTTTTTCTGAATCGATTTTTGGCGCTGGCCTGAAAGATGTGGATGAAGCTGACACGGATACTATTGAAGCCCTGATCATTGAAACACTTGAACATGCTGCTGAAACCGGATTTGATGAATCCGATATAAATGCCGCCATACATGAACTGGAATTTGAAGCTCTGGAAATCACCGGCGATCAGGGTTTTCCATTTGGTATGATAATGCTTTTGCAGGGCATGAAGATTATGCTTGAAGGTGGAGATTTTGCCAGTGTGCTAAAAATCCACGATGTGCTTGAAGCGCTTCGAACAGATGCGTTGCAACCGGGTTTTTTTAGTCATTTGATAAACAAATACCTTTTGAACAATCCACATCGAGCTACCATGATTTTGGCGCCGGACCCCGGAGGTATGGAAAGACTGGAAACTGATCGTAATAAAGCTTTGGATACGGTACTGTCAGCAATGACGGAAAATGACAAAAAAGATTTGCAAAAACAGAATCAGATTTTGCGAAACCATCAGGATGATGAAGGCGACACATCGTGCTTGCCCTCCATTGAGCGTGAGGACATTACACCGCTTCCTGAAAAGATTCCACAAACTGAAACAGCAATTGAAAGTGTTCCTGTATTCATGCATACCATACCAACAAACGGGGTTACATATCTACACGTTGATTTCAGGCGCAAGATGGGTGACATCATCCCATATAATGCGCTGCAGTTTTCTGGTATTCTTCCGAAATTGGGAGCGGCGGGCAGATCATATATAGATATGAATCGATTACTGAAGCTGCATACCGGTGATGTATCCGTAAATGCATCGGTAGTGCGTGATACCACCCATCAACACTGGATCAGTTTTAGAATAGACGGACGTTGTCTTCCGCGCAATCATAAACAAATGACAGATTTAATGGCGGATATTCTATCGGAACCGGATCTGGATGATACAGGTCGCATTCATGAATTGTTGAACATGAACAAAGCTTATGCGGTACCGATGGCTTCTCATCAAGGCCATCGAATGGCCATGTATTCTGCGGGACGACATTTGTCACCGTTACAGAATCTTAACCATGAAACAAGCGGCCTGGCGAGTGTAAAAAGGTTATTAACGATTCAATCTGAAGATATTCCGGTCATCGGTATGTCGGTAAGGAATTTTCTTTTGGATTACTGTTCTTCGGCATATGAGAGCGTTGCTTTAACAGGTTTATCTGACGCTATGAATGATTTGATGACGTGTCTTCCGGGAATTCAGCAAAAGCTTGTAGACGTTGGCAGCGACGCTGATATCACCGAAAAGCAGCCTGGCGATGACCAAAAAGTTGAACCGGAAGCGTGGGTGTTGAGCACTGATGTCTCGTATGTTGCAAAAGCATTTCCTGCTGTTCATTATGAGCATCCGGATGCGCCTGTTCTGATGGTTTTGAGCAATCTGATGGAAAAACCAATGTATGAACAAGTTCGGGCAAAAGGTGGCGCTTACGGTGCATTTGCAGTTTTTGATTCCAATGTTGGTTTGTTTACGATGATGACATACAGAGACCCACATACTGCTTATTCACTGGAAGCGTTTGAAAACGTCATTCAAAAACTGTTCAAAGGTGATTTTACTGCCGAAAATCTTCACCATGCCATTGTCAATGTTATCAGTAGTCTTGACAGACCCCCATCCCCCAGGGGAAAAGGTCTGATTGCTTTCACAAGACAGCTTGCCGGAGTTTCGTACGAAATGGTTACAAACTTCAGAAAAGGTATTTTGAACACATCCAAAGATGACATCATCCGTGTTCTGAACACGTATTTGACCGATCCGGAACAGACAGGGACAGCAATTGTGACTTCTGATAAAATACTGGAAAACAATGAAACCAAACCGCTTAATCTGGTTAGACGTACAGTGGAAGAATAATCCTTGACAATGATGTGATATGGGCCGACACATGTTGTGTCGGCCTTAAGATTTATTCACTGAAGATAACCAAGTTCTCTAAGCTGCATTCTCAGAATGTCAGACATTTCACGCTGTTCCTGTACAGCAAAACGATTCATGAAATCCTGCAGATCTTCACTCATTTGAAGCCATTTGCTGTCGGTTGTATGCATTTTAAATGTATCGAAATTGTCATATTGAAATAATGATTGTTCCTCTGGATGGTCGGCCAGATTGTATCCGGAAATTTTTGATGGTGACCACATTAGTTTTCTGTTACCGCGATATATTGAGCGCCATCGGGTTCTGGGTATGGACGGTTCATCATAACTTCGCACAGCGGTAAACACATTTCTTGATGTCAGGAATCCGGGTTTTTCAGGATATACAACTTGTCCTTCCCATTCAGTGTCCGAGTTCTGGAAAACCAGTTCAGACAACGTTGCCGGTATGTCAATACTGGACACCCATCCATCGATAATACGATTTTTGGAAACATTTAATGGATATGACATGATCCAGGGAATTCGTACTGAATTTTCGTAAAGTGAAAATCCGTGTTGATAGTAGCCATGCTCGCCGAATTCTTCCCCATGATCCGATGTGATCAGCACGATTGTATTCTCAGGAAAATCAGTATGAATGTGCAAAGATTTAAGTGTCAGATGTAACAGTGCATCCACTTCTCTGATCGAACTCCGATAGTAACTTCGAATATATTGATTCTCAATATCAGTCAATGGAAAAAACTTTTCCTGGATATCAGGCGCATTCAATCGACCTGTAAGTTTCGAATGAAAAAATTGTCTGACCTTTTGATCAGGCGGTGGATCGTTCATTTGGCTGAATGGCTCGGACGGCAGATAGGGATCATGGGGGTCCATTATGTGTATGTAAAGAAATAAAGGTCTGTCGTTATAGTTTTCTATCGTATATGTGATACGATCATATGTCTCATTTACTGCTCCTTCAT
>PWNJ01000151.1 GCA_003558985.1 candidate division CSSED10-310 bacterium | reverse complement strand
CTGAAGGTGAAAAACATTAGTTCGCAACCCTTAAGCCTTACGTCTTATGCCCTGAGCCAATGGTCGCACCCCTTCTACCTTCAACCTTCTACCTTCTACCTTAAAAACTGGTTAAAATCTGACAAATCGCTATAATCACCCTGGCTCTATGGCAATCAAACTTCGTTAAAAGGGGGGGTGAATGACCAGGAGAGAGATAGCCGCGCTGGTGTTGATTGTATTGATATCAGCGCTTCATGTATCAGTTTTGGAAGCATCCCAAACGATAACGATTATGGCCGCCAATCTGACGACCGGCAATTTTCAGTCGTATGAAGAGCAGGGCATTCGTCTGTTTCAGGGCTTGCAACCGGACATCGTTTTGATTCAGGAATTCAATTATCGAATGGGGTCCCTTCGTGATTTGGTCGAAACAGCTTTTGGTTCAGAATATGATTTCATGGTTGAACCGGGATCACATGCTATACCAACGGGAATCATCAGCAGGTTTCCGATTATTGACAGTGGTTCCTGGAATGATTCGGAAGTGCCGGACAGAAACTTTTCATGGGCTATAATCGATATACCGGGTGACACACCACTCCAGTGCGTGTCGGTACATTTCAAAGGCGGTTCAGGTGATTCAGCCAGACGTACAGCACAAGCTCAGACGCTTATGAGTTATATAGACATGTATTTTGATGCCAATGCTTATACTGTAATTGGAGGTGATCTGAACACGTGGTCAGCTTCAGAAAACGCTCTGACGGTAATTGCCGACGGTTTTGAGGTACATTCACATATACCGGTAGATCAACTGGGTAACAGAAACACGAATGAACCACGTAACAGACCGTATGATTGGGTAATTCCTGACGCATCTCTGGATGCATTGCATGTACCGCTTGTTATTGGTACCAACACCTTTGAAAACGGCATGGTGTTTGACAGTTACGTCTATACTCCTCTGGAGGAAGTTCCGCCAATACAGTATGGTGATTCACATGATAACAGCATGCAGCACATGCCGGTAATGAAAGCATTTCATATTCCGCTATCAACACCCACTCCTTCACCTGTTCCAACAGCCACACCCACAACAGGTCCCGGTGAGCCTACCAATACACCGATTCCAACACATACAGCTCCACCAACACCCACGCCAACCACAACTCTGCCGACACCAACGCCGGAATGCACAGACTGGAGCGCAGAGATAACGATGCCGGCGGATAATTATATGGCAGGCGATCTGTGTTATTGTTACGTCTACGTGTGCAATCCGACAGATTATTCGGAATCCGATCTGCCACTGTTTGTTATACTGGATGTTTATGGCACACTGTTTTTCGGGCCGGATTTTTCAGAATTCAACTATTACAGAATATTTCTGCCGCCCGGCAGAACGTTTGTTGAGGTATTGCCCGGGTTTTACTGGCCTGACAATGCCGGTCGCGCTGAAAATATACGTTGGTATGCTGCGCTGACAGATCCGGCCGTTACACAAATCATCGGAGAATGGGATGTATTTGATTTCAGTTGGGAGTAATGAAAAACCTAAGTTTGAAACGATTGTTTCAGCTTCTGAAGCCCTTCAGCGATAGAAATTTTCGGCTGATATCCCAGATCGTGTTTGGCTGCCGAGATATCAAACCAGTGCGATGTGCTTAATTCACCGACAACAAACCGGGTCAATAACGGTTCTGATTTTATACCCAACACACGCCACAAGGTCTCCATAATGGTTGCGGCCGCCATGGCAACAGGTACCGGAACCTGTTTTTTTAATGGCGGAACACCCGCAGATTCAAGAATAGCGTTAACAAGCCACCAGGTTTCGACCGGCTCGCCATTGCTGATAAAATATGCTTTCCCCGCGCAGACTGATCCGGGGGACAGACATTCAAGCGCCAGAACATGCGCTTCGGCTGCATTATCAATGTAAACACTGTCAATCCGTTTGACTGACGGACCTATTTGCTTCAATTTCCCGCTTTTTCCCCGTTCAACAATCCGTTTCACAAGATGCGGATCACCCGGTCCCCATATCAGATGAGGACGCAGAACCGTCACGGCAAAGTTTTCGGAATTGGCGGCCAGAGCAGCTTTTTCGGCCTCTGCTTTGGTTGCAGGATAGGCGGCATGGTATTTTTCAGGATAAGGAATACTCTCATCAACACCCTCCATATCGGTTCCGTCAAACACTACGGATGGTGAGCTTGTCATTACCAGCCGAGTGATACCGGCTTTTTGGCACGAAGTGATGATGTTGTTTGTGCCGATAACATTCGGTAGATAAAAGCTTTTATGGGATCCCCATACACCTGCTTTGGCAGCGGTATGGATCACGGCATCACAATTTTTTACCGCATCACAAACAGCTTCAGCGTCGGCAATATTGCCCTGTATATGGTGCACACCCATCGCTTTCAGATGCGACTGGGCACCGCGTGAAAAACTGACAACATCATCACCGCGGTCTATAAGCTGTCTGCAGATTGCAGTACCTAGAAAACCACCGCCACCCGTTACCAGAACTTTCATGATTCAGTCCTTCCATTGTCAGATTGTATGGTTATGATCTTTTTTTGGTGATCGGCAACCCATACTCGAAGTTTTTCGCGGAAAATTTTCGAATTGTGCCGAACATCAACCGGAAAAGGTGAATGCATCACAAACCGGTATATAGTTTGCGTATGAGTATGCTTTTGTCCCAGTTGCCACAATTCATTAACCAGACCAGACAGATATTGTTTATTGCCCGAATGTTTCTTTGCGGCGTCCGGTTCCAATTCAATACACAGGACAGGAATCTCGTCACCAGCGTTGCCCAGACCAACCAGCGCTGTTCGGTATACATCCGGATGATGATTGAACACACCTTCGACCGGAATGGTATACATATCACCATTTTTTGTTTGGACACGATGGTTTTTTCGGCCGCAAAACCAGATTCTTCCGCTTTCATCAATCCATCCCAGATCACCCATGCGATGCCGGTATCTGTCTGTTTCAGAATCATATATTTTGGATATGCGATTCGCGTCCTCACGGCGGAAATACGATTGGGTTACTACCGGTCCGCGCACTGTTATTTCACCGATTTTGCCTGGAGCCAGCTTAAGCGTATCTGTCCAGTCATATACGGGTTCCCCGGTAATCGGTATCACGTCAATATCAATCCCATTGTTCGGAAACCCAACACAGACACCTTTACCCTCAATGGTTCCAAACCGGGTTTTTTCCAGTATTGTTTGGCTGTCAATAGACGCTATCGGCATGGCTTCCGTCGCCCCGTATCCTGAATGAACCCGCGCATCACCCGTCAACACAGTGGTAAATTTCTCAAGAACTGCCGGATTGATAGGAGCGCCCGCACAGATCACTCGCCGCAATGTCGGGAATTTAATATTTCTGCTGACACAATATCGTCCAACAGTATTCAGAAGAGCTGGAGAACCGAACATATTTGTCGGCCCGAAATCATTAACAAGCTGAATAATATTTTCCGGATTGACTGAAGCGGGTTTGGTGAAATCCATATCCGGAATGATTGAGGTCATACCCAGCGCTGGCGCAAACAATGCGAACAACGGAAATGTGCACAAATCGATTTCACCCGGCTCAATGCCGTATGTATTACGTATCAGTTGAACCTGAGATGAAAAGATGCCGTGAGTATATTCAACACCTTTGGGAACACCGGTGCTACCAGATGTAAAATTGATTGCTGCCGGAGCATCTGCTTTGGTGGTATCGCAGAACCCCGGACTTTCCAGATCATAAAACGGTTCATCAGAGCCAGTTTGAATAATGGATTGCAGCGATTTTCCCCAGATATAACTCTTGGAAAATACAGTCACAGTTTTTGTGATTGTCTTTTTACCCCAGCCAAACAGTTTTCGGGCAATATGAGCTTTCGGTATACCTATGAATCCTTCAATCTCTGCTTCTTTTAAACAGGTTTTCAGATTGGCGGCCCCCATGCCTGGATCCACCATGACCGGAATAATGCCGCTTTTGAGCATGGCAAATGTCAATGCAAACAGTTCCGGAGACGGTGTCACCAGAAGGGCTGTCCGCATACCGGGAGTAAAACCATATTTCAGTAAACCGCGCCCTATTCGATTGCTTTCGATATCCAGTTGACCATATGTCAGACGTGAATAACAAACACGGCCGCCAATATCTGAACCGGCCGGAAAATATATGGCCGGCTGGTACGGATGTATCCGGGCCATATACGACAAATACACCGCCACATTGATAAAATGGCCGGAGTTATTGGTGATTGATGAAGAACTCATGGGGTTAATCTCCGTCATTATATGAGTTAAAGAAACGGTCTATCAAATGGCATGTATGGTCAGGAGCATCTTCCAGAACCAAATGACCGGCATTTTCCAGAACTTCATACTGAGCTTCAGGACAACGTTGTTTCCATTCGTTCAGAAACGCATCATCAAAAACAAAATCTTTACGACCCCAAATAACGAGTTTGGGTATATGTTCCAGAGTATGTAACTTTGAGTCGATAAATTTTGCCGCGTCATAAGCTGCGTCATTGGGTTTTAACGGTATATCTTTAACAAATCGTTGAATGGCACGACGGTTATGGAACGAATTATAAGGTTCCAGATACATTTTTCTGACAGCGGTATTCATGGGTTTATTTTTTGAACCCCATCGGAGCGCGCCACGCAAAAAAGCGTTGAAATATCGGTTCAAAAAAGCGCCTGCCGGAGACCGTGCAAACCGCAGAACACCGTGAAAATTTCTGGTTTTTGGCAATAGAAACCCCGATGTATTCAGAATAACGAGTTGTTTCATACGATTGACATCTTTCAATGCTGTTCCCAGACCGATCATGCCTCCCCAATCGTGTACAACCAGGCGATAGGATTGGCCGGGAATTACTCTATCTATTAATGTGGAAAGGTCTTCGATACGATTGGACAATGTATATCGGTACCTGAAATCTTCCGGTTTATCTGAAAGGCCACAGCCGATATGATCCGGCACAATAACGCGAAATCGACCACTCAGTTTATGAACCAAATTCCGGTAATAAAAAGACCATGTTGGATTGCCGTGAACACATATGACGGGAGGTCCCTGACCGTGGTCAATGCTGTTCATCAGTATTCCCGGGCGAATCATATCGCGGCGTGTATCAAATGGATATAACTTGCGGTTTACCATTCCAGCCCCAGCATCATGCAGTTAAGCCCGCTTCCGATACCAAGAAAACCAATTCTGTCATCCTCTGACAGTAATCCGTTTTCATCGGCAACGGCTGCTTTAAAGGGTAATGACACAGTACCCATGTTTCCAAAATCCGGATATGTCGAATAATCTTTTGAAATATCAATACCAAAGGTTTCCAATATGATATTCTGATGAGCTGATCCCACCTGATGACAAATAACCCGATTGATCATATCCGGTGACCATGACAGTTCCGACATAAAATCTTTCCATGTGGCCGCCGCAAGTTCTACTCCATGTTTAAGAACAGTAACGGAGTCTGTATACATGTAGGGACGGACATCAGGTGGGGATGAGGTCGGTTCAAGTCCCCATCGGCACAGGGTATGATGGCGAGGAGCGGCCCGGTATACACCCCCCAGAATACGATGCCTGTTCGTGTCAAGAAAATCCTGTGTCGTCACAAGTACCGCTGCAGCGCCGCTTCCGCCTGTCAGAGTTGCCAGGCCGTATCTGAAAAAATCCATTGATCCGCTTTCAAGCAGATTGCCAATCATGATTTCGGTTATATCACGAGCTGTTTCGCAGCTTGTAACCAGCCCGCACCGCGCCTGACCAAGTTCAATCATGCTGGCCACCTGCATGATACCGTTAATAACACCCAGGCAGGCATTGGACACATCATAAACCAGAGCTTGCGGATTCAACCCCGGAATACCTGCGGCAACATGACATGCTGTGGCCGGTTCAAAATCGTCACGGCACACGCCGGCATAAATCACCACATCAATGTCACGGGATCGAATTCCGGCTTTTCGTATGGCGTTAATGCTTGCCTGAAGCGCGCCGCGTGAAACCGGATAATCTTTCGGCCACCATCGGCGCCTTTGGATGCCGGTTAGTGCGGCAAGCTGGCCGGGAGCAATATGCAGTCG
>PWNJ01000155.1 GCA_003558985.1 candidate division CSSED10-310 bacterium | reverse complement strand
GGCAAACAACATCCATTTGAACAGAACATGTCTGCCAAACTGTATGCAGGTCTTCTGCAAGATTGTCAGCAACAACCTGGCAAGCGTCCAATGTTAACGCCATATTGTCTTCACTGTCGGATGCTTGCTGATGTATATTTTGCTGTAGTCTTAGTATTTTATAGCCTGCGTTTTTTACATACAGTTTCCATAAAAGAGCTGCCGTAAAGCTGTATTGAATGGGACTGGTATCCGCCAGTTTGGTAATTCTTTTCGTTTGTTCAACTGTATTGAGCATAGCTCCGGCGCCCATCAAAACATCTCGATCTGCAAGCCCCTGAGTCAGATAATACCAACCCCGGGGATAAAAAGGGTTCACATTAACAGGTACATTTTCCAGTATTCCCAATACCACTTCATTAAATCCGTCAATGTTGATCAGAAGATCCAGTTGTCCCCCCATTGAAAGATAATAGTTCAAAGCCATTAATTGCTGAGGTTGTTTGAATCCCATAATAGCCATAGAAACAAACACTATTTCCTTGTCTTGAAAATAACTGCATTGCTGAAGTTTATCCTTTAATGTATCCAGTCCCTCCTGATAGAACAAAAAGGCAACTGATCCGCCGGTGATGCCTATGTAATAAGCATTACTATTTTCATCATATGGTCGTACATCAAGGTGTTTCTTTGATGTATATGGATTGTTTTGCCAGGAAAGAAGATGAGGCAAATTGTCGTCTACTATTGCCGGTCTTGATGGAACATCTATCCAGAATCCGTAGTATGGATGTATTATGCTTCTTTTTATTTTACATATGCCGGATGTCTGTCAGGCTGAACACGGTTGGCCAATGTAAATGCATCAGTTTCATAATCCAGAACAGCGTCTCGTTCAGCCTGGAATTGGGATAGCGATACCGGTTTCTTTTCTAACCCGTATAACATCAGATAACTGAATGCTTCCAGAATCCCCAAAACGATAATTACCGTTATTATGACAAAAACTGATTTTCTGATAATCGGTCATCCTCCTGTTCAACTGTTCAATTTTTATAACGCAATTTTTTCAGCCATTCAATACCGCATTAATTTGCGTCCGAGTTCATACGCCTTGCCGGAAAACCCGTCCAGTTCTCTTGTGTGTATGCCGCCAGCATACATTGAACCGATCACAGACGCGTTAAGTGAACATTTAACGGTCGATTTAATACATGATGTCGCATCATCACAGAACATTCTAAGGTATGTTGGAACAGCCCCTGATGAAACAATAATAATCGCCTGTTTTTTTCTGCCGCTTCTGGGTGTCGGACACCCTTTTATCGGGTAACGTCCGGGTTTTGCATGTATCCAGCAGATGCGTTCCAGAAATGTTTTCATGACGGCGGTAACAGCCCCCATATTCACCGGCGTTCCGAATATATAGGCATCTGCCTGATCAACCAATTGATGAAGCGTATCCATATCATCGGAAATCACGCAGTCTGCCAGCGGTTTGTCCGGATCATCCTGAAGACAGACCATACAGTTTTTGCAATACTGGATGGATTGATCAATCAGATTGATCTTGTCAATCTGAGTATCCCCCATTGATTTGGCGCCTTCAATCGCTTTATCTACAAGAGTATCAATTGTTTTACCTTTGCGATAGCTTCCGACAACCGCCAGAATTTTTTTCATTGATCAATCCTCCCTGATCCTTCCGAAAACTGTGTTTTAAACAACATTTACTATTCGTCAGCATTGGTATCCCTTGATTGCACAGGCAAGAATATTCTTTACAGGGAGTTTTGTCCAGTCAATACGACAGCTTTCATAGCAGTGATGAGCACAGTTAAACAGATATTGAAGAGATTCAGGTTGACGGGCGTAACACGTATCCAGGTAGCATAATGGGGCGTTCACCGAACGCCCCATTGGAGTGGCCTTGTGGCCACACGTTGTTTGTTTAATTAACGAGTGTTGTGTTAATCGCGGGTTACTACCTCTATCGGATAACCCAGTTTTTCAAGTTCTGGTTTCAGTATTTCCGCGGGTCCTGCAACAATGATTTGTATTTTATCAAGGTGAATGGTTTCCTGAGCTGCCTGTTTAAGGCTTTCCGGGGTTACTTCGCGCAGATAGTCCAGATAGGTCTCAAGATAATCAGCCGGAAGACCTCTGCGGCGGTACACCAGTTGTCTTTGCAGCACCTGTTGTGGTCGTTCAAACCGAAAAACAAATGAATTTTCAATGGATTCCATGGTGTTTTGAATTTCATTTTCGGTTACCGGTTCTTCCTGCATATTCCTGGTGACTTCAAGAATCGTCTCGATAGCTTCCAGAGCTGTATCATTTTGAGTCATACAGACAGCCAGAAACATTCCTTTTGGCACACCCAAAGAATGATAGCCAAAAACCATATACGCCAGCCCTCTTTGTGTGCGCACCTGGTTCAAGAGTCTGCTGCTCATGCCGCCGGCGCCGTATATTTCATTGAATATTTCCAGATTATACCGATGAGGGTGTTGCGGTTCCAATCCTATGTGTCCCATTGCGATAACAGCCTGTGTTCCGGGCCGGTCAACCAGTATTACGGTGGCTGTATCACTGACTGGTTGAGGTTCCGGCCATTCAATAGTGCGGGTCGTTTCACCCTGCCAGGTTGATACAACGGATTTGATATGATTTATCGCGTCTTCGTCCGCAGCTCCTGTCACCGCAAAACGGGATATACTCGGGTGGTAATAGTTTCGGTGGAATTCGATCAGATCATCACGGGTTATAGTATCCAGAATATCTCTGTCAGGAATGCGGGCTGATGGATGGTCAGGACCGTACAGTCTTTGTCTTATTCTTTTAAAAGTCATGAAAAAGGGTTGTTGTTCATTTCGCAAAATGCTTTCTTGTATTGAGGATCGGACAAGCGCCAGTTGTTCTGCTTCAAACCGCGGGTATTGAATAACTTCCATCAGCATGTCCAGCGCTTCATTCAGGTCTGCTGCCAGAGCGCTTACCGAAATTTGTGTGTAATCGTTATCGGTATTCGCGCTGAAACGCAATCCTGCCAACTCGGTTTTTTCAGCGAATTCCGCCGCGGTAAGTAATTCCGTACCACCTCTGACCAGAGTGCCGGATGTCAGTTCAGCCAATCCAATTTTGTCTTCAGGGTCCAGAAGACTGCCAACATCGATATCGATAATCAGCGTTATCAAGGGAAGAGTATGATTGGGCATAAACCAGAATTCCATTCCATTATCCAGCATTTCAATAGTTGGGTTAACGGCGCTGAAACTCAATGGTTCAAATTCCATTTCATGAGGATTTGGTAAAATCGGTCCGGTAGCAAACAATGTTCCTGCGCTAAAAACAAAAAAGACTGATATGGCGATTAAACATAGTGTTTTATTTAGTATGTGTTTGCATTTCATTTTATGCATCCTCCCTGTCCATTGATGCGGGTTCTGGCACATCATCTGCCGGTTTTTCCAATATAGCTATGGTGTAATTAGCTGGGCCAAGATAGGTTTCCACGGCTTCAGACACTTCATCCGCAGTGCATGCTTTTAAATTTCGCAGATATTGGCCGATATATCGCCAGTCACCGGTCAGATTCTGAAAATATGCCAGTTGCATGGCCAGCCACATGTTTGTTTCGAGGCGTCTGACGAATCCCACCATTTCCTGTTTTTTTATCCGCTCAATTTCAAATTCGGTTGGTGGATTTGTAACCAGGTTTTGAATTTCATCAAGTACAGCGTCAATTATTTCCTGTTCATCCACCCCTGTGCGCGGAACGATGCTGATGGTAAACAATCCGTCATAACGCTGCATTGTTTCGGCGTTTGCGGATACAGAGACTGCCAGATCCTTTTCAACCAGGCGTCTGTATAGCCGTGATGTTCGGCCAGCGGTGAGTATCTGTGCGGTGATATCCAGGGCTACAGAATCGCTATGGGGGTAACGCGGCATATGCCATCCCATGATCATATAGGGTGTCGCGTCTTCCCGCACAACCCTGACTTTTCTGACATGGTTTTGGGGTGGTTCACGTGGAATGCGGTCTTCCGGCATTGGCCGAGCGGGAATATGTGAAAAATATTGCTCCGCAATATGTTTCAGCTCGTCCAGATTGATGTCACCTGCAATTGCGACCGTAATGTTTTCAGGCACATAATACTTTTTGAAAAGCTGACGTGTATCATCAATGACAAGGTTTTCAATGTCGTGCATCCAGCCGATAACCGGATCTCCATACGGATGAACCCGAAATGCGGTCGCCCGAAATTCTTCCCACAGATCGCCTGATGCGCTGTTGTCAGTATGCATCCGACGTTCTTCTTTGATCACATCGCGTTCTTCATAAAACTGACGAAAAACCGGATTTATTAAACGGTCCGCCTCCATACGCGCCCATAACTCCAGGCGATTGGCGGGAAGACTGACCATATAAACAGTAAAATCACGTCCGGTTCCAGCATTCATAAAATTGGCGCCGTTTCGGGAATAAATCTCATCCAGTTCATTGTCAATAATATACTTGCTGTGTTCTTCCTGTGCCTGTCGCAACTCATTTGCCAGCATCTGAATCTGTTCCGGATCAGCCGATGCGTCTGCTCGCAGAGCGGTCAGGCGTTCGCCGATATCTTCAATACGCTCCAAAATCACTTTTTCAGCTTCATAATCGCGCGTTCCAACCGTGGTTGTACCTTTAAACGCCATATGTTCGAACACGTGAGCCACACCGGTTTTACCAGGCGGTTCGTCAACGCTTCCGACTCCAACAAGCACAATAGCGCTGAAGACCGGTATCTGGGTTCGTTCGATAAGGATGAACCTCATACCGTTATCCAGTGTAAACTCCTGAATTTGATCTTCCAGATAAACCTTGAACATGTCTTCGGTTTCGAAAGACTGTCCGGAAACATTAAACAGCAGCATTGTTGTAACAGCAATGAATAAAAAACTCGAAATCTTGTATTTCACGTATTTGCCTCCTTTAACAAACTGAACTATCCAGAATTGCCCGGATGAAACGAGTGACCAACCGAGAAAACATAACTTAATTTACGTTCATATGCGATAAATAGTTTCACAATGATTTCACGGTTGAAACACACCGCATTCATCGGAATAACGCAAAATTCTTGCCAGAATCCCTCTTCAGAAATACCGAACACATACCGTGATGGTTACCGGACTGTGAAAAGAACTGTCAGACCGTAAAGAATAACAGAATTTCAATGTGCTTTATATTTTGATGATATTTGTATAATATAGACTGAAGGTTCATTCGGGGTTCAACAGTTATCCAACCCGATTAATGTTATTGGAGGTTAGACTATGAAAATCAAGGTACGGGAACGGGAAGGCGTTACAATTCTGGATATGTCAGGTGACATCACAATTGGCAAGGGCGATGTGACACTGCGGAAAGAAATTTCCGAACTTGTTCACAATGAAAAGAAGAAGGTGTTGTTAAACTTGCGGAAGGTTGATTTTATTGATTCGTCTGGTATTGGTGAGATTGTGCGCAGTTTCACGACAATTCAGAAAAATGGTGGAAAGTTAAAGCTTTTGCATCTGGAATCAAGAGTTCGTGATTTGTTTACAATTACCCGATTGATTACAATTTTTGAAACGTTTGAGAACGAAAAGGATGCCGTAGACAGTTTCAAAGATTAGTCGGAGGGCAGCAGCATGGGGCATTCGGATCTGTCTTTGGCTCAGACCAATGCGGTGGAGACATTTTTGGTAGAATTGAATATTCCGTCTGAAATGGACCTTGTTAATATGGTTGTGGATCTGGGAACATCGATGATAGGTCTTCGTGGTTTTAGTGATGATGATGTTTCAGCCGTACGTTTTGCTATTCATGAAACTCTGGTCAATGCGATAAAATATGGTAATAAAGGCAAGACCAGCGCCCGGGTAAACATTAAATTCTATTTAAAAGGCGATTGTTTTTATACCGATATTGACGATGAGGGCAAAGGATTTGATCCGGATACTCTTGCCAATCCTACTGATCCTGAAAACTTGTTGAGTGATCACGGGCGAGGTATTTTTCTGGTAAAGAGTCTGACAGAAGATTTTTCAGTTCGCAAACTTCCGGACAAGGGTGTGCGTGTAACCTTTTGCAGGTTAAAACGTCTTGGAAACGATACGGATATGAAACATAAACGGGAGGTTTAAGATGAGAATCAGTGAAAAAATTCAGACAGCCGATTGGAAAAATGAAAAACATGTTCCTGTAATTGAATGTGTTGACAAGGCAAAACCAGACGAATGGGTGGAAGTCCGGGTTGGTCTAAGCAAAGCTGTTGAGCATCCGAATACAACCGAACATCACATTCGCTGGATACGGGTTTATTTCAGTCCTGACGGTGAAAAATTTACCAGTGATCTTGGAACATTCACGTTTAATGCGCATGGTGAACATGCTTCAGGACCCAATGAAGGACCTGTTTACACAAGGGACCAGGCAGTATTCCAGTTTAAGACCAAAAAACCGGGTACCATACATGCCATGGCTTACTGTAATATCCATGGTTTATGGGAATCATCAAAGCGGCTGGAACTGTAAACGCGTCACCCCAAAAAATAGTTTGCAATATTGATTGTGAATTGATACATTAATCGCAGAAGCAATTGTTGATCAGTTTGGTTCACATCCAGGTGGTTTGTGTACACCAGCTATTTATAACGGCTGAAAAGTTGTCGGCCATTATTCACAGGAGGATTCTTATGAAAAGCAGTAGTCAGTCACGACAAACAGTTAACCCCGGGCTTACTAAAATGCCTCCACCTTATCGAGTTGCAAAAGCAGCATTTGAAAAAGCCTATTTAACAGAATTGCTGAACTGGTCCGGGGGTAATGTCAAGCGAGCGGCGGAGCAGGCGGACAGGGATAGAAAAGGTCTTTATGTTTTAATGAACAAGCATGGTCTTCAGCCGATGTCATTTCGGAAACGCAAAAAATAATCATAGCATTTCCGAAACCAGTTTTTACCAAATCGGTCTATAAGGGCGTTTTTGCAGAAGTCGATTATGTACGGTCCCTGATTCCATGATTCCCGGCATTCGTTCCAGCGTTCATAATCAATAATTTGCAACGTATTTAACGACCTTATTCTTAAAGGAAAAAGTCTGCATGAAACAGGTCGCAGCGTTGGAATATTCAGGTTGACCGAAACAGTTTCCAGCAGACATGAAACATCACCTGACGGGTTTAACGCTGAAAACACACATCGGTCAGTATGTCCGATACAGGCAGTTGAGTATCCTGCCGGGTCATTAACATAGAAGTTAAACAACCTTATATGTTTTTTTGCCTCTGGATCCAGTTGTGACTGTATATCTGAAAAATATTCCGTTATCCGGTTTACTTCCGCGATGTCTATCGGCGCTCCCTGATCACCCACTACACAACAGGCGCTTCTGCAACGCTGATACTGACATCCAAACCGCAATGAAAATATCTCGTCAGGCAAAAACACACCGTCAATTACAATCATAAAACAAACTCATCATCAGTTTGGCGCGGTGATGAACAGAAGACCTATTCCATCATTTCCAGTATCTTGCCGACAATTTCAACGCCCTGTAATACATTCTTGTCCCTGTAGTTCCCTTTGGGACCTCGAAACTTGTCAGTCGCCCACCAATACCCGTTATCCGATTTTTTAGCCCGGTTTCCATCGGCTTTCAGCCAAACATCCTTATTGCTTACAGCATCCAGGCTTTGTTCAGGAATCCATGCAACCCAGCATTCCTGGTTTTCTGGTGGAATCCTGAAATAAACAGCAATATCGTTATTATCAAGAAAAACGACAATGCTTCCATCGGTTCGTCTGACTTGAGGTGTTCGCGAGACAAAAGCCTTCAAAACTTCCAGCGCAGTCTGCAATTCGGCATAACCTTTTCCGCGCTGTGGGTTGACAAATGTGTTGGTATCCCATTGTTGCGGTTCTTTAGGCATTGGCGGTGGTTTGAGCAGAACGGGAGTCTCATCTGTTGTTTTAACAGGAGTTTTAGCTTTGGTTTTTAAAGTTCTTGCTGTCGAAACAGCTCCTATCCGCGATGTGCGTTTTGCCGGTCGAGCTGGCGTCGATGGACTCTGTGGACTTCTTGCAGGTGTTTTCAAGCGCGGAAGCCTTCGTTCAAAATCTTTTAACTTTTGCAGATGTTCCGGTAATTCTTCCGGCGGCACGTCCGGTTCTTTCCGACGTTTTCGAACAACTTCTTTTTTGGCCTTTTGTTTTGATTTGGCCTTAACCGGTTTTTTCTCAGCCGCAATTTCTTCAGCAGTATCCTTCTTTTGTGCCTCTTCAACCGTTTTAACCGGGGGTGCAGCAGCCGTTTTAACCGGTTCTTCTTTCACTGCCGGTTTTGCTATTTCTTCAAGAATACTCAGCCGACTTAACCCTTTTGATGGATCAAATGAAAAGAATCCGTCCATGGACTTAATGGGCAGGAAACAGTTGTAATCCCTTAGCGTGGCCAGAATATCCTCACGACTTGCTACTCTGACAAGATTGACTTCCGTCCAAATTTGATAACACGACAGAAATTTGTCTTCAGAGGTTCTGAATAATTCGCGTATCAAATCCGGCAACAACCATTCGGAATGAATCATTGCTGACAGTTCGTTCATTCTTTTCAGTGACAACTGCACCGAATCTTCCGGGTGTTTCAGTTGAATACCAAATCGATATGGTTTGTCAACTTTTGCTGAAAACACAATCCATCCACCTTCGAAAGGCAGTCTTTCAAAATAAACCATTTCCAGGCCGCGAATCATGTTGTTATCTTTAATAACAAACGCCTCAAAACTGTCATCTTCATCTTCCAGATCCAGCACAATTTCGTATGCGGCCGGTTTTTGTGGAAAAAAAGACGAGATGGATTCATCATATCGAATTAATCCATGTTTTCTATCAACAGCAGTGACCAGTATTTCTGCAGACTGAAAGTCTTCTGATACCTGTATAACATCTTTTGGTTCAACAAATGCCAGTTCAGCGGGCGTCAATTTAGCGGTTTCAAGTGGTGACGGAGGTGACGGCAATTGTACCTGCAAAAATTCAGCAGATGGTTTCCATACGGCACGGGTCTCATTTGATTTATGTATCCATCCACCGTCAAGCAACAGAACAGTCTCATCATCATTCATCAGACACTCTTCAAGTACCTGAACATAAAACTGATAATCCTGAGTGGCCATATTCACCATGTAAACCCGGTCAAGCAACTCGGCAGTGGTGTGTATCTCTGAAGAGCCCATCATTCGAGCTTTCACCTTAAAATAATCTCGGGCAATCTTTTCCTTGATTTTTTCCGGCGCTTGCTTGTGAACTTCCATTACTTCGTAATAAAAAAGATCGTCTTCACGTTTGATTCTGGGGTCTCTGGCCAGCTTGAAACGAAGATTGGTTTGTTCCAAAGGGGTGTTTAAAACCGTTGCTGACAACTCCTGAGCTGTCATTTTGTTTCCTGTTTGATTTAGAAATGCTACTACCTGTTCCAGCTCAGCACGATTAACAAGATGTTTCGGTTCTGCAGCAGCAGCTTTTGGTTTTTCTTTTTTCTTTAACGTATATTTGCTGCCAGTTTTCTTGAAACGTTTATCTTCGCGGGGCAGAAAAATAATATCCGCCTTTGACAGTCCCTGGTCCTGTTCCAAAGCCTCGTATATTTCTTCAACAGTCATTGCACGATTACGATTTTTCAGCAAGCGGTGTATAACTTCGTTAACCTGCTTGCGTTTCGCCAGATAATAGAACTTTCTGGAACTGTATGTTGCCACCGCAATCTTGTCATCTTCATCTGGCTCCAGACGAATCATGTCAACAGGAACACCCTGTTTTTTTGCCACTCTTCTGACCAGTTCTTTTGCAGAAACAGGTAAAAGCATTTCTGCCAGCACCTCACGAACAACTTCTGTCAAATTGCTTCCGCTTTTTAACCTGTAACCTTTAGGGGTTTTTTCAACCTGGGAATGATGGTCAAGCAACAGTTTAACATTTTCCTGCACTCGCTCAGGTGACATTCCTTTAAACATGTATTGCTGCATGTGCTCGGATATCTGTTTGATCGAATGCACTTTGCCATCAATCAAAACCTGGTTGACCAATGCCAGCATGCTGATTCCGGAGTTGTCGCTTCCACTCTGTTTTGCCATATCATTAACTCCCGTATTTTCAAGCCCGGAAAATGAAAAGGAAAAATACACAATAATCCATTCACCCTTCAATCCGGGCAAGCAAGTGATATTAGAATATGTTGATTGTACTTGCAAGCTAAACCTTTATTGCAATTTCTTGACAATATGCCTTCATGCTCCATAGACTGCAAGATGGTTTGGATTGGAGGACAATGCTTTATGGAAAACTGGAGCCAGCAACGAGTAGCAGATGCGCTGAAAGAGAAGAAAATAATTACCGGGATTCAGCATGAGAGTGTGCTTCGAATTCACCGGGAAACAGGGAAGCGAGTTACTGATATTATACTTGAGAAAGGTATGGCATCCGAAGCAAAGATAAACATTAATCTTGCTCAGTTGGGCGTCAATGATCTTGAAAGTTTTATCATGAGCCCTGATCTGATTGAAAAATTCAAGGAAGATCAGGTAATCAAGCACCAGGTGTTACCTTTGTTTGTTATTGGGAACAAAATTTACGTTTCGATGGCCGATCCTACAGATATTGATGCCCAGCAAATGATCGGATTTGTTTCGGGTTATACCCTAATTCGAAATATCGAAGCATCAAAAGAAGACATAAAAAATCTGATCAACAAGTATTTTTCAAGGCGGGGCGCAATAAAAAAGGCCATATCCGGATTAAAACCTGTCAATACTAAACAGGAACAATTGTTAGAGGATAGACGCTTTACAACATCAGCGGTGTCCCAGTCTGACGCTCCCATTGTTCAACTGGTGGATGATTATCTCACGCGCGCTCTGGAAAAAAATGCATCTGATATACATTTTGAACCACAGGAAGATGGTCTTAGAGTTCGAATGCGTATTGACGGGTACCTGCAAACAATCGAAACCATACCCGCTTCCCTCACCGGATCCGTTACATCCAGATTGAAAATTATGGCTCAAATGAAAATAGATATGAGAATGGTTCCTCAGGATGGGCGATTTTCACGAATAATCAATGATCAGGAAATAGACTTTCGAGCCTCAAGCTTTCCAGGTATTTTCGGTGAATCCATTGTCATCAGACTACTCAAAAGACGATTTCTTATACCCATGGAACAACTGGGACTCTCGAATGAAATGCTCAATCGGTTCAAAAAAGCAATTCATACCGACCGGGGTATCCTGCTTGTCACCGGTCCAACCGGGTGCGGAAAAACAACAACCCTTGTGACGATATTGAACCAAGTTCGTGATCCCAGTAAAAAAATCGTTACGCTGGAAAATCCGGTCGAATACCAGATAGACGGTACGATTCAGGGACAGATTCATCCTCAAGCCGGATTTACATGGGCAAAAGGACTCCGGTCCATTTTGCGACATGACCCGAACATTATCATGGTTGCGGAAATCCGAGATCAGGAAACTGCCTCAATCGCTACTGAAGCAGGCCTGACAGGTCATTTTGTCTTGTCAACACTTCATACAAATAATGCTCCCGGAGCGATCATTCGATTACTGGAAATGCGGGTTGAACCCTATTTGATTGCATCATCATTAATCGGTGTGCTTGCGCAACGACTTGTGCGCGAAATATGTTCCTCATGCAAGGAATCTTATACACCAACATCCGAACTCATGCTGTCAATAGGAATAAAAAACCCTGACTCGTCTCTGAAACTCTACAGGGGGGCTGGGTGCCGGGAATGCTCACACACCGGTTACAGGGGTCGCACAGGAATTTTTGAACTTATGCTGGTGACAGATCAAATGCGTCAGCTTGTACTGAAAAAATCAGGTACAGCAGAAATTGAAATTGAAGCACGGAAATCCGGTATGCAAACACTCAGACAGGATGGAATACGAAAAGCATTTCAGGGAATAACAACCCTGGATGAAATTTTAACTGCAACGCAGGAGCAATCAGTCTCATAGATATGGAAGGAGATTTCATTTGGCATCGGTAAAAACAGATACAATCAGAAACCTGGGAATTATGGCTCATATTGATGCAGGAAAAACAACTCTGACTGAACGCATGCTTTTTTACATGGGGTTTACACACCGCATTGGTGAAGTGGATGACGGGTCAACAATTACCGACTGGATGGCTCAGGAAAGAGATCGGGGAATAACAATTACGTCTGCTGCGGTTACCTGTCCGTTTCAAAAACATCATATCAATATCATTGATACACCCGGGCATGTTGATTTTACGGCTGAAGTTGAGCGATGTTTGCGTGTTCTGGATGGAGCCATTGCTGTATTTTGTGCTGTTGGCGGAGTGGAGCCCCAGTCTGAGACAGTATGGCATCAGGCGGAACGATACCATATCCCCCGGATTGTATTTGTGAATAAGAACGATCGTGTAGGCGCTGATTTTTACAATGTGATGCAAATGATGCGCGATCGGCTCAACTCGCTTCCACTGGCCTTGCATATACCCATTGGCGCAGAAACCGAATTCCGGGGAATGGTTGACCTGGTAACAATGAAAGCATTGATCTGGGACGATAACTCCGAATTGGAATACCGGGAAACATCCATACCGGATGATATGCTGGAAGAAGCGAATCGTATGCGCGAAAAACTTCTGGAAAC
The DNA here is from genome assembly GCA_003558985.1 of candidate division CSSED10-310 bacterium. Lineage (GTDB taxonomy): Bacteria > CSSED10-310 > CSSED10-310 > CSSED10-310 > CSSED10-310 > CSSED10-310. Next base: position 8,984 of record PWNJ01000155.1, on the reverse strand, counting down.
ACTGTCTGATTTTGATGATTCAATATTGAACCTTTATTTGGAAGGGCAGCCGATACCGGTTGAGGTTCTGAAACAATCGATACGCAAACAGACACTGGCTTTGAAAGTGTTTCCTGTGTTTTGTGGCGCGGCTTTGAAAAATAAAGGTATACAACCCGTTGTACAGGCTGTCATTGATTATTTGCCGTCACCCCACGATGTTCCCGCAATTCAGGCAAACAAACCGGACTCAAATGATACCGTTCTGATAAAACCTGATATCAAAGCCCCATTGTCCATGCTGTTATTCAAGGTCATGATCTCAGATGGACGCAAAATGCACTATTTACGGTTGTATTCAGGAAAACTTGAACCGCCCTACAAGGTGTTTAATCCGCGAACCGGGCAGGAAGAACGGATTGGTCGTTTATTTCGGGTTCTGGCAAACAAACGTGAACGTATTGAAACGATAGGAGCGGGAGATATTGCCGCTGTTATCGGTCTTAAAAACTCGGTTACAGGGGACACTTTATGTTTTCCGGAAAATCCGCATTTTCTTGAATCTATGGTGTTTCCGGAACCCGTTATTTTTGTAGCGATTGAGCCTAAAAGCGCGGCTGATCAGGCCAAGCTGGTACAGAGTCTGGAAGCGCTTTCTGAAGAAGATCCGACATTTCGAGTGCGTATAGATGACGAAACCGGCCAAACAATCATTTCCGGAATGGGTGAATTGCATCTGGAAATCCTGGCATATCGACTTTTGAATGAGTTCCGGGTTCAGGCAAAGGTCGGAAAACCCCATGTGTCTCACCGGGAAAGCATTTCGGTCGCTGTGACTCATGAAGAAACCGTTTCGCGAATGCTGGCTGGTGAGTCCCATTATGCCAGGGTGGTTTTACGGGTTGAACCCGCGGAACGAGGCGCTGGTTTTGAGTTTGAAAACACCGTGCCTGAAATTGAGCTGCCCCCCAAATTTGTGGGTGCGGTAGAGAAGGGTATACGTGAAAGCCTTGCATCGGGTATTCAGTTTGGTTACCAGATTGTTGATTTGAAAGTTGTCCTGTGCGGCGGGAGTTTTCAGGCCGAGAACTCTCAGGAACTCGATTTTGAATACGCTGCATCTCTGGCGTTCAGAAATGCCTGTGAAAAAGCATCGCCCGTGTTACTGTCTCCGATTATGGCCGTCGAAGTAGCTACACCTGAAGAGTTTTTAGGTGATGTTATCGGCAGTTTGCAGATCCGTGACGGTGATATTCTTGGAATCCATGCTCGAAAACAAATTCAGTATGTTTCTGCTTCTGTACCATTGTCAAACATGTTCGGATACTCTACAGATCTTCGTTCCACAACACAGGGACGCGCTACATTCACGATGTCACTCTCGCACTTTGATATTGACAAAAAAACAATGAAAGACCTTTCGTTGGAATAATTTTTCAGGGAGGATTCCGGTAATGAGTGTTCTTCAATTACATACAGCGGGTGAATCACACGGTTTTTCACTTTTGGCAATACTTGAAGGAGTTCCATCCGGACTGATGGTTGATTCTGAAACTGTGAATCTTCAACTGTCAAGACTGCATTCAAAATATAATCTTGCTGATGAGGAGGCAGTTTTGAGCCAGGAAGATGAGGTATCCATTCTTTCAGGAGTCAGATCTGGTGAAACAATGGGGGTGCCAATAACGCTTCAGATAGAGAATCGTTATGCCGGGTTTGCACAGACAATGATGCTTCATTCCATGGACAAACGGGTTATGGGTGCGTGGAGCACACCGCGGCCCGGTTTTGCTGATCTTGCCGGCGCCATTAAATACGGATATCGTGATCTTAGATATGTTGATGAACGAGCGGGCGCTCGTGAAACAGCCATTCGGGTTGCTGCCGGCACAATCGCCCGCCGGCTGCTGTTGCACTTTGGTATTGATGTGTTTTCGCATATAATTGCTGTTGGTCCGGCTGAAGTTGGACATGTGCCCTCCGACATGGAAGAATTACGGCGTCGCGCTGAAATCAGCGCGGTTCGCTGTGCTGATCCGGAAGCTGCCAATAATATGAATCTGGCAATGGAAGCTGCCAGGCGTGATGGTGAAACTTTGGGCGGCATATTCGAAATAATTATGACCAATGTACCAATAGGGCTGGGCTCATACAATCAGTGGGATAGCCGGATTGATGCCCGTTTAAGCATGGCGCTTATGAGTCTTCCGGGGGCGAGGGGTGTTGAGATTGGAAGCGGTTTCCAGGCGGCAAGCCAGGCATCACAAAACGCTCATGACCCGATATACATCAAAAAAACACGAGGTAAGAATCGACAGGATATTGTCTATCGCACTTCCAATAACAGTGGTGGTATTGAAGGAGGAGTAACCAACGGCAGTCCTGTTGTTATGAGAGTCGCAATTGCCCCCAATCCGTCTCCAATGAAACCAATGCCATCGGTTAACCTGCAAACCATGCAACCCGATCATCCTCCGCAGACGTTTGGAGAAGTGTGCAGTGTCGGGCCGATGAGTGTGGTCGGAGAATCCATGGCGGCCCTGATTCTGGCGGACAGCCTGTTAATGAAATACGGCGGTGAATCACTGGATGAAGTAAAAGAAAACTTCGAAGCTGCACAGGAACGATTACCATTTATGGTATCTCCGGAACCGCCGGAACCAGATGAAGATGACACATTATGAAATCAGCAGATTCCTGCCTGTCCAGACAATTTGTCAAACATGCATGTGGTTCCTATAGTGTCGTAACAGGTGTCAATATTTTACATGAATTACCGGGATTGTTGCCGAAAAACCTTGTCTCCGGACGCGCCTGTATTGTAGCTGATACCACTGTTGCCAGATTATATGAAAAAACGGTATCAGACATTCTTGAAAAGGCTGACATAAAAATGTTGCCAGCATTCCGTTTCCGACCTGGCGAGAAATCCAAATCATTTTCAACGCTTCAGCGCTTGTTGACACATATGGCCTCAATCGGGACATTGCGTAATGATTTTATAGTGGCATTAGGTGGCGGGGTAACGGGAGACCTGGCAGGATTTGCCGCATCAATCTATATGCGCGGAATATCGTTTATTCAAATACCTACAACATTATTGGCTCAAGCTGATTCGTCAATCGGCGGCAAAACAGCCATTAATCTGACTCAAGGTAAAAATCTTGTCGGAACGTTTCATGCTCCGGAACTGGTGATATGTGATCTGAAAACTCTGGATACACTATCAACACGACACATCAGAAACGGGTTGGCAGAAATCATCAAAATGACGATCATCGGTGATCCTGAGTGTTTTGAGTATCTGGAACAGCATGCTCGAACAATCACGCGAAAGAACAACAGGCATAAGCTGGCTTATGCCCTGAAAGCCGCCTGTCGACTTAAATGCAGGATTGTCGAAAAAGATGAAAAAGAATCCGGTATTCGAACCTGGTTGAATCTGGGTCATACATTCGGTCATGCAATGGAATGTTCTGCAGGATACGGCAAACTGATGCACGGAGAAGCCGTGGGGATGGGTATTCTGGCCGCAGGCATGCTGGCTGTAAGATTATCCATTTGTCATCCCGATGATGTTGAACGGATACGATCTTTGTTGCTCCAAACCGGACTTCCGGTTCGCCCGCCAGATCTGAATCTTAAGGATGTGATGATTAATATGACTCTTGATAAAAAAAATCGTTCCGGATTACAGAGACTTGTGCTTCCGGAAAAAATCGGCAAAGTAACACTTGTTGATAATGTTGACCGGGCTACGATCGAAGAATCAATTAGAACACTGATGGTGATTCACCGCCGCTCTAATCAGGAAATATTTGAATAAAAACGTTTAACAACTGAACGTTTGTCTTCCTTTTCAAGTATAGAATATGCTTCACGGAACACCTGTTCACCCAGATTTTTATCTTTCATGTCAATCATTGCGATTTCGATCATTTCCAGCCAGATATCCACTTCCTGGGAATCGGTTTGAGTCAATCGGCGCAGTTCGTTCAGAGCCTGATCGTATTTTTCTGCTTTTTTCAATGATCGCGCAATACTGAGTGTTGGTTTCGGATGCTTTCGCCATCTTGCAGGGTAAAACAAATTGGGACAGAAATGACTAAAAATTTCTGTCAACGGCATGGCGATACCCAAAGCAATCACGGGAATCGAAAGTAACACAAATGCCAACCCCAATTGAATGGCCAGTATTGTCAAAACAACGGCCGGCACTGTGAAAAACAATAACTTCCGAATTAAACTATAGCGCCATTCATTCTTCATACATAGCATTACCTGTCGTTATGTTCCCAGGTTCAACAGTCATTTTTATCACCAATGGAATTGAAGGATTCAGTGAATATGGAATAATCGTGCTGTCTGCGTTCGGGAATGCTCTTTCAAGCATTCTTAGCGTACGTCTTTCATGTGCTGGCAAAAGCAGAACTGCTGGATATCGGGAATCAATGTTTGGAACTCTGTTGGCAGACAGTATGCCAAGCCGTTCGTGACCTGAAAACACATAATGAAACGGATCCCCGCCCGCATACATTGCCCAGACTCGCACATTCGGATCTGTATCAATCAGTTCCCGTGCCAGATGAGCAATTGTGTTGACATCGACCTGAAAGCCATACAACTCCGCCAATTGTCTCCATCGTGGATAATCATAAAAATACGTTTTATATTCCTGATACCAAATGGAACCCATTACAAGTGTCATCACTCCAAATGGTATAACCTGACGATATGACTTTTTGAACAGGGTTCCCAAACCACGACACACGAAAATGGCTCCGAAAACAGCCCAGGTTGCTATGACTGGTATATTGACAGCAACACGATTCAGATTGGCGCTATCCAGATGTACTGTGGCTATTCCCTGAGCAGACGTTAAAATGAACATAAGAAACAGCAGACGATGGACGGGGTGTTTTTTCAAACTTCGTAACGACAGGAACAGCCCAATAGCGGTCAGAACGGACGCGGCGGTAGCCAGTTGGGGTTTTCTTGCATAATTGTGACGAGGATGCCAGTCACCCCGGTAAACGTACATTTCAAGGTAGTATCCTGCATTGAGCAGATAAGGTTTAAAAGGATACCATCCAGGATATTCGCCTGACAGCAATGTTTCCCTCGACCGTTTCATGTAATTGTCAAAGTTTTCAAAAATATACATCGCCATTGGCGCAAACACTGCTGATGCAAACAGTATCAATGTTAATGCGTTACGCAACCGCCGTTTCCATGTGAGACTACCGGTTTGTAACAACCGCACAATCATGTCAAAACCAATTACAAGCGGCAACACACGTGCTCCCGTATGCAGATGCATGGATAATCCCACCAGCAAACCGGTGACAATATAATCAACCATGCGATTGCGGCGCATAGCTCTAATATAAAATGTCAATATAAGCACCGCGACCAAAATGGTTTCATCTATCATTGCCATGGCAATACGGTTAATTGAAAACAGCCATCGTGAGCCGGCCAGAATCGCCATGCCGAACAGGCTCCACCATGCTGTAAACAGTTGTCTGAAAAACCACCATGATGCCGCTACAGTCAGAACTCCAACAAACCCCGCCCATGTCCGTAATGCCCATGGATCTGTTGATCCCAGAACATAACACCATACCGCATTTGCATATGAGGCAACCGTTCCGGCATTAATTCGAAGATCATAGATTGGCGGATAATCACCTTCCAGAATATGTCGGACGATACGGCCGGTTTGCGCTTCATCCCACCAGAACCCCGGCGGTATCTCATTAATACGGTAAAATCGTACCCAACACGCCCAGAACAGCGCCAGACCCGTCGCAAGCAAAAACAGTTTGTTTCGATGTTTCAATGTTGTTACTGCAGGTTTCTTAATTGATTCAGGTCTGAAACCAGCCAACATAATTATGACTGCCGACACACTATACAGGAACACCGGTAAAAAATATGAACCGGTCGGTTTTTTAACCATAAAAAAGTATTGGCCCGCAATACCGCATACAACTGCTGAAAAACCGATGCACCATCGTAGTCGGGGTCTTTTCGAAACCAATTTTTCAAACCATTTGAACAAAGGTTTCAGCCATCCAGATAACAGGCCGAAAATTAACAGCGTTACCAGGACTCTGAATGGTGTTTCCATGTTTATCAACCATAGAAATCCGCTTTGGTGGTCATATCCAAGAAATGGTGTATGCATCAGAAAAAGGAATACAAAGAAAGATATAGCGGTTCGCAAAACGAATTTCAGATGATGCCGGCTGTTATTTTTCAGATGCATTGTGAGGATCAGAGCGGACAAAACAATACAGCCCCATATCAACAGCATGTATTGGACATAAAATCTGTTTTCTGCTTTTAAATCGTTTGAATCCGGATAGTCTGTGTACAGAAGAGATACCGGAACAGGCCGATACCGTTCTGAATCTGGCGGAGTCCATTTCAGATCAATAAAGCCGGGCTGATGTCTGTTTCGGTATTCAATAACAATTTCGTGAAATCCTGCAAACAGATAGTGTTGGCCGGTTCGTTTTTGCATACCGGATGCATGTATTACGTCCAATCCCGAGATTCTTAAAACCGCCGAGTCTTTTCCCTGAAGCGCGAAACCGTAGTCACCTGCGATATCCGTTCTAAGCCATGCTTTAAAGAACACATGAACATTATTTTGTTTCAGTCCGACATGGGTTTTGCTGTTCATGCGGCCGTTGTTACCGGTTGTCTGAACAATAAATTCAGACGGATTGTCTGCGCTGGATACATCAACATCAAATCCTTTTTGTAAAGGATTAAGCGATGGATAATGATAAAAAACGGCAAATGAGATGAACAGCAGCAATCCGATCACAAGACCAATAACTAAATGCCGTTTAAATAACAGATGAGTCTGATTTTGGGTAGGGGGCATTGCAGTTTTCACAGAGTTAACACGTCAGACCTTTCCTCATACAAACACTCAAACCTTCAAAGAGTTTAGTTTGCCCGTTTCTTTTCGTCAATCCATGAATAACTCCCGATTTTGGGAACTCACATCTCTACTCAGGTGTTTTTATACCAGGCGATCTTTACCGGGTCGCTGATTAGACCTCCTTTTTCCCTTGGAATTGTGGCCCTTCCGATCAAATCGGAAGGGCCCGCTTTTTTATACACTCAAGAACCTGTTTCGGCGTTATGTCTTACAAAAATGCGTTTACAATAGCTGTCGGCATTCTGATTACCGGTGAATGTTTGAGTCAGACTGAATTTTGTAATATGTGTTTCTTGAAATTGTTTTTTAAAAAGAATACAATCCGGCTTTGATAGTACGGCGTCATAGTTTGCCGCCAATACCTTAATCGTATTTTTACAGGAGGGATCATGGAGTTTTTAAACAAACTGAATGCTGATTATGAGCAGATCGTGTCCAATACCAATCCGGTTGAACAGATGGAGGTTTTGGAGCGGCGTATGTCCGAGAAAAACATGATAATGGAGATTGACGGTGTCAAAAGGCCTTTTCCGACGTTTTTGAAGCCGTATTTTGTTGACATGCGGCATCGCGATCTAATTGCCACGCATACCCGGAATATTATTCAGGGTGTGGAAACAGTTGGAAAACTGTTTATGGCAGGCAATGATTTCGACGGAATGGTCCATCAGGATGGCATTATGGCCGATCTGTCAAAAGTTGATCCGGTTTATCCCAGCTATCAGGTAATCGTTCGTCTGGACTGCTTTTTTCATCCGGAAACACAGGAAATGAAGTTTCTTGAGTTTAACTGCGGTGATCCCAGCGGTATGGGCTGGCATGATGCCATGCTGGATATTTTCCTTGATCTTCCGTGTATCAAGGAACTGGGCAAACAATACACCATACATACCGATCATCTTCTTGAAACCCAACGGAAAGCTATGTTGCTGAAATATCGGGAATGGTGTGAAGCCAAGGGTATTGAAGCCAAAGAAAAACCGACATTTGCAATTGTATGCTGGAAAGACTCAACAATTCTTGACGATGTAATGGAAATAGTTCTGCGTTACAACAAAGCAGGTTATCCAGCCGTGTTTGCTGATCCCCGTGACTTCAAATACGATGGAAAATACGTAACCGTCGGTGATACACGTATTGATGCAATATATCGTGATGCAATTACTGATTTCGTTAAACCGGAGTTCTGGAACGATTGTCAGGATGTAATTCAGGCATATCGGGATCACAATATTTGCTTTGTCAATCCTGTTCGTGCCGCAACCGGTGACTACAAAACACTGCCGGCAATCATGAGTGATACAAAGTTCAAACATCATTTTACCGACGAACAGTGGGCCACCATGGAAGCAACCGTTCCATGGACACGTCATGTCAAAGCCGATATGGTCACCGAATTTCAGGGCGAAAAAGCCAATCTTGTTGATCTGATCAAAAACAACAAAGACAGCTTTGTGTTAAAACCCAATGTCGGTTACGGCGGTTTCGGCATCTATATCGGTAACGATTGCAGTCAGTCAGATTGGAACGAAGCCGTCAAGAAAGCAGCCGCTCCAGGCGCTGATTATGCTGTTCAGGAATTTGTACGCATTCCGCTTGATAAATTCCCAATCGTCAAAGATGGCGAGTTTAAAGGCTTTGTCGATAAAAACATCAATATTAATTATTGGTCACATGCCGGGGAATTTGCAGGCGCTTTCCTTCGAGCTGCCGATGGCAAACTGATTAATGTTCACCAGGGCGGCGGACTGGTCCCGGTTTTCTTCATGAGCCCGAAAAAATAACCGACTGACCTGTTTGTATTGAAACGATTACAATGCCTCCTGTCATGACGGGAGGCATTTTTTTATCCGATCCACTGCGACAAGGTGGAATGGGCTAAAGGCTTAGGGCTAAAGGCTTAGGGCTTAAGGCTTAGGGCTTAGGGCATAGGGCCGAAGGCGGAAGGCCTAAGGGTTGCAGTCTGTTGATTGGTGATTGTTTGTAATGGAACCCAAAAACTAATGCAGGGGCGTTCGGCGAACGCCCTCATAAGAACGCACCAGGC